>JBOHWK010000001.1:0-7978 GCA_050736715.1 Binataceae bacterium (SeqCode)
ACGGGCGGAAAAATGTTTATTACCCCAAACTCAGGAGGCGATCCCGCATGTTCCACAACTCCATGATCCCGATCCAGCGGACATCTCCAATGTTTATGACGCGGACATCTTTAATTGTTCGCAACACTATCCGGAGCGCGATGGCCGCCCGCGGTCAATGCCGGCCGGCGGACGCGATGCCATTTTGGATCGCGGCCATCAGCGCCCGCATGTGTGGATCGTCGGGAGTGCCGGCCAGCGCAATCCGGCATTCTTTGCGCGCCTCGCGGTCACGGCCCAACTGGTGAAGCACGAGCGCAATGCGGAAGTGGATGGCGGGATCGTAGGGTTCGATTTGAACCGCGCGGCGGTACGCCGCGAGCGAATCCCGGTAGCGATGCTCGGCCAGAAAGACCGTGCCAAGGATGTTGTACGCCGCGGCGTTGTCGGGCGCGCGCCGGAGCAATCCATCCAGTTCCTGTTCGGCGCCATTAAGGTCGCCGTGGCGGAAGCGAAGTTGGGCGCGGGCCAGCGCGGCGATATTGGCGCCGCCGGGGATCGCCGCGGCGGCTTTCAGCGCGGCTTCGGCGCCCGCCGCGTCGCCGGCCGCATCTTTGACCATTGCCAATTCCGCGTACGCATCGGGAGGCGGATTTTTCCGCAGCTTGAGCGCCGCGGACAATTCGCGGGCCGCGGCTCGCTCATCGCCCAGCCGTTCATCGATCAGGCCCAAGAAATGGAGTTGCGTCGGATCGTCCGGCTCGAGCGCGGTGGCGATTGTGAACTCGCCGCGGGCCGCTTTGAGATGTCCCCGCTCCTCGAGCGACTGCGCCAACTGATTGTGCCAAAGGGCGACGTTTGGCGCTCCCTCGATGCAACCCAGGAAGTAGGCGACGTTATCGTGCCAGTAGCTTTCCTGGCGGAAGAGCAGCACCGCATAGAGAATCGCCACCGCCGCCGCGCCGATTCGGATCGCGCGCCCCCTCGCTGCGCTTTCATAGGCGAAGAAGACCGCGAGGTCGGCGGCCATCACACAGAATCCGAACGAGGGAAAATACAGATAGCGGTCCGCGATTTCGATTCCGGCCTGAAGGGCGCGGATGTCGAGCGCCGGGCCAAGCGCGATCAGCATCCACGCCGCGCAAAACCAGTAGAGCCGCCCGTGCGGATGGCGCGTGAACAGGTGAACGGCTAGCGCGCACAGCGCCAGGAGGCTGATGAGCGGCACGTAAAATTCGGGCGCGGCGGCGCTTTTGATCGTGGGCAAATGGTGCGCGGGCATCGCGAGCCAAGGGAAGACCAACAGTTCAACGTAGTTCGTAAGCGCCAGCGGCAGCGTCAGCATCATCTCGCGAACCGTCATCGTGTTGCCGGAAAATGTCCGGGTGATAAAGCCCAGCATCCACAGGCGGAGTCCCAAGTAGGCAACAGCAACAATCAGGTAGGGCCAAGCGGCCGCGATCGCGGCCGGCACGCGAAGCAAATAGGTCCTATAGGACTTATATGACCTATCAGGCCGTCCAAGCAGGAATGCGTGTGCCGCCACTAGCGCCGGAAAGGTGATTGCGCTGTCGTAGCTGAGCAGCGCGCACGCGAAGAAAAAGAGGGACAGCGCCAGCCACCGCCTGCGGCGCGCATCGTTGGCCGGCGCCGCGGCCCAGTGGAGATAGAACTCGAAAGCGGCCAGTTGGAACGCGGCGTTCATCGGCATGTCGGTCACCGTGCACCACACGACCGATTGCGCGTGCATCGGCATCAAGGCAAACAGCGTGGCGGCCAGCAGCCCGGCCCATCGCGCGCGTACTCCCGGATGCGGGGAAGCTGCGCAAAGCAGCGTGGCGACCCGAAACACCATCCACACCACAATCAGGTAAAAAACGATCATTACCGCGTGCCACGCGGCGGAACTCGGGCCGAACAGATGAAACAGGGTCGTCGCCAGCGCGCCCTGCATCGGCCGGTAATACGGGCTTTGCGGCAGCGATTTCGGGTTGTGAAACCACCACGAATCGTGGATGACCGAGTACCACGCGAACGACCAGTTCTTGATGTATGGATTGCGCAGCCAGTAACCGTCGTCGGTGACCAGTTCAAAACCGATCGCGCGGGCATAGAGAAGCGCGGTGACGATTAGCAGCGCCACGAGTCCTGCGCGGGGCGCGGACTCGCCCGCAAGATAGGAGGACAGAGGACCGCGATCGTCGCGAGGTCCGGGCGTGACGGCGGGTGAATTTCGCGCGTCCGGCATATCAGTGCGCGCGGCCGCTGCGGTCAATTTCAGCCAGTAGCGCCTGGATGTCGGCATTATCCAGCGTGAGGCTTATCCCGATCTTGCACTCGCGGCGCGCCGCATCGTCGCGGCCCAACCGATGGAGGGCCACTGCCTTTAGATAGTGATACTTCGCGTTCTTCGGGACGAGCGCGCACACCCGGCTGTACGCGGCGAGTGCTTCCGAATAGCGGCGCTGATCGGACAGCGCCATGCCCATCGCGATAAGCGCCCTGACGTTGTTGGGTTCGCGCGCGAGGAGCGGGCGCAAAATTTGTTCCGCGCCCTTGCTGTCACCGTGCAAGCGAAGGATCTGGGCGCGAGTCACGGCAGCTGCCGCCACGCCGCCCGGCATCGTCTCGGCGTGTTTGAACGCGGCCTCCGCGCCGGCCACATCGCCGGCTTCGTTTGCGGCGATCGCCAAATCGGTAAATGCGACCACGGGCGGATGGGCGACGCGCCTGATTCCCTCCGCCATCATCCGTTCCGCGTCCTTCGGATCGCCAAGGCGTTCATCCACCACGCCAAGTTCATAATAAATGTCTCCTCCCGCGTCGCGCTTGAGCCGCACGGTGTCCTCCAATTGGCGGCGCGCCTCCGGCAGGAAGCCCTGGCTCTCGAGCGTTCTGCCGAGCCGGTAGTGCCAGATCGCGTCCCGCGGCGCTTCTTCCACACATCGTTTGAACAACGTCACGTTGTCATGCCAATAGTGCTCGATCGGGAAGAGTATCGCCGCATACGCGATCGCCACCGCCGCGGTTCCGGCCCATACCGCTCTCAGGTTTTGGTCGCTTCGCAGCCCGTATGACATCGCGAGGTCGGCCGCCATCAAACAAACTCCGAACGAAGGGAAATAGAGATAGCGATCGTGAATGGGACTTTCCGCGAACAGTCCGCGCAGATTGAGCATCGCCGCGATCGTCAGCACAAACCACGCCGCGCAAAACAGGTAGAGCCGGCGATGCGGATGGCGCCGCAGCGCGAAAAATCCCGCCGCGCACAGCGCGATCAATTCGGCCGCCGGCAGATAGAAGCCCGGCGCGCCCACGCTCTGGACCACGTTCACCGGATGTTCCGGCCCGGCCCGCCACGGCATCGCCAGCAACCCCAGATAGCTGGTGAGCACGCCGGGAATCGACATCGCCGCCTGCATCCGCGTCAGCGGGTCGTGCATTTCGGGGCGGGTGATGAAGCCGAGCACCGAGTATCGCACGATCAGGTAGGGCACGCCGCACAGCGCATAGGGCAACGCCGCGCGAATCGCGCGGCGCACGCCGGCCGCATAGGACCTATCGGATCGCAGCAGGAAAGCGTGAACTGCAATCAATAACGGAAACGTCACCGCGCTTTCGTAACTGAGCAACGCGCCCCCATACATCGCGAGCGACAGCGCTAACCGGCGCTGCCGCCGCGGGTCCGATGCCGGGCCGGCCGCGCGGCGCAGATACAACTCGAAGGCGCCCAACTCGAAGCTCGCCAAAAGCGGCTGGCAAATTGTCGAGGCCCACACCACCGATTCCGCATGAGTCGGCATCAAGGCGAACAGAGCCGCGGTTATGAATCCCGTCCATCGGCTTTCGGTCAGCAGCGTGGCGACGCGAAAAACCTGCCATACGACGATCAGGTAAAAGACGATCATCGTGGCGTGCCAGCCGGACGGGTGGTATCCGAACAGATGGAAGTTGATCGCCGCCCACAGATTCAAAAACGGCCGATAATACGAACTTTGCGGCAAATGGTGGGGGTCGAGATACCACCACGTATCGCGCTCGAATGAAATCCACGCAAACGACCAATGCTTTACGTACGGGTTGCCGATCCAGTCCAGGTCGTCGAGAACGAAATCGAAGCCGAGGCTGCGGCTAAAGAGCGCCGCAGCCGCGATTAAGAGCGCGGCGAGCCACGCCCCCACGTGCGAATCGCCCAGGCCCAAGCGAGCGAGAAACGGATCGGCGGGCGTGAGCCAGCCGCGCTCGGCATTGAAGATTGGCGGCGCTCCCGTTCGTCCAGCGGGCGCGGGTGGCTCCGGCTCGCGCCCGCCGGCGGTCGATCGCGTGGTCATCGCGTTGAAATCCGCATCGGAACAAAGCGTCCGCAGCGTGACATTAAAGTTATCAGCAATCGGCCACGACCGGAACCCGGCTAATCGCGCGGTTGATTTGCCCGCGATCGTTCTGGCGCGGGCGGGCCGCATCTTGTTAGGATCGGTTAGCCAGCGGAGAAGATGCGATGAAGGTATCCATCGACTTGAAATTGTGCGAAGGAAACATGCGATGCCAGGAGGCGGCGCCGGAAGTCTTCGAGGTGCGCGACGACGACCATAGCCATCTCCTGATCGAAGACCCGCCCGAACGCCTGCGCGCTCAGGTGGAACGCGCCGCGCGGCTCTGCCCGCGTCAAGCGATTACAATCGGCAAGTAGCCGGAGGATATAATCGAATGGCCGCCGAACAGGAACTATCGCTCGACAATATCGACATCATTGGGCCGCGGCATTACGAAAAAAACGGCTACCCGCATCGCGAATGGGCGTTCCTGCGCAAGAATAAGCCGGTCTTTTGGTGCGAGTATCCGCATACCGACCCGTTCTGGGCGATCACCAAGCACGCCGACATCATCCAAATCTCCAAGCAGCCGAACCTGTTCCTGAACGGCCCGCGCCTGTTGGTGATGCCGCTGGAGTCCGGGATGCCGCCGCCGGAGGAGCCGCCGCTGCGCCATCTGCTCAACATGGACCCGCCGGCGCATGGCGAATACCGCGCGATCGTGAGCAGCAATTTCACCCCGCGCGGGGTGCGCCACCTGCGCGCCGAAATCGAGGAGATCATGACGAAGGTGCTCGACGACGCGATGGGCCGCGAAACCCTCGACTTCGTAATCGACATTTCGTCCAAGGTTCCGCTCGACGTGATCGCCGCGCTGTTGGGCGTACCGCAAAAGGATCGCGAACTGCTCTTCCGCTGGACCAACGAAGTGATCGGCGTGCTCGATCCGGAATTCCAGGGCGAAGGCGACGCCGATTCGACGTTCGAGCGCGCGCGATTGGGGCTGTTCCAGTACTTCATCGACCTGACCGAGGAACGCATCAAGTGTCCCGCCCACGACATCACCAGCATCGTGGCCAACGCGAAGATGAACGGCGCGCCGATGCCGCAGTTTGAGATGCTTTCCTACTTCCTGCTGCTGGTCGTCGCCGGCAACGAAACGACGCGCAACGCGACGACGGGTGGATTGCTCGCGTTCATCAATAATCCGGGCGAATGGGACAAGCTCAAGAAGAATCCGGGCCTGCTCAAATCCGCGGTCGAGGAGATCGTGCGATGGACTTCGCCGGTGATTCAGTTCGCGCGCACCGCCACGGCCGACACGGAGGTTCGCGGACAGAAGATAAAGAAGGGCGAATCGGTCTGCCTCTTTTATCCGTCGGCGAATCGCGACGAGGAAGTCTTCGCCGAGCCGAACCGATTTAACATCAGCCGCGATCCGAATCCGCACCTCGCGTTTGGCATCGGCGAGCATTTCTGCCTCGGCGCGCATCTGGCGCGGCTCGAACTGGAGGTGATTTTCGGCCAGTTGCTAAAGCGCCTCGAACACGTCGAGCAAGCCGGCCCCATCGCGCGGTTGCGCTCAAGCTTCGTCGGCGGCATCAAGCATATGCCGATCCGGTGCAAGATCGGCCCGGCCGCGTCCTAGCGCATTGCGGATTGGCCGGAGTTGACGCACAGTCCGCGATCGCGAAGTTGGCCGATGTCCCGGATGGTGAAATTGGGCCCTTTCAGAAGATGAGCGTAAACGACATTCTCCTTGGGATAGCTAATCTCGCATTCGACTTGGAGTATCGCGCCGCTCGGAAGCGCCAGGCTGGTTTGGATGGGCGCGGTGCGAATGCTGTTCTGCTCCACCATGCGGGCATCGGCCATCAGACCGGTTGACGCCATTCGGATTGGCCGCCCCTTCACCTGCGCGCAGATGCGATTGACGTCGACTTCACACGTATCATTGCCCGCCGCGACTACCGTCGCGCCGCGCACACCGTTCGCTGCGCATCCCGCGATTGCCAGAATCGCCGCCAAACCGGCCGCCACGGGCGCCATTGCACGTATCTTCATTGCATTCACCTTCCCTTGTGGCTCGGCGAGTTGATAATGGGCGATACGCCGAACCGCCATCCGAATGTGCGGCCGTCGGCATCGATCGAGACTTGGTATTGATGGCCTGCCTTCAAAGAATCTTTGGGTACGACTATTACCGCGCCCAGCATGTGCAATTGATAGCGGCCGGATCGCTCAACCAGCGGGTTCGATGAACGAAAGCTCGTCTCGTCGATGACGCAGGCGGCCTCCGGTGATCCGTTGTCGAGCAATCGAACCCGGCCGGCTTTGACCGCCTTGAGGGGCGCGCCGGTGTAGGCCGCGCCAAGTTGCAGAGTTATTGGCAACCCGGCATGGATTCCGAAGCCGGGGCAACTGGTAATCGGGCCGGGAACCGACAGATCGGAAAACCCGGTCAGTCCGATCTTCGAATCCGGCGCCGGAAATTCAATCGCCCGGCGGAGCGGCTCGCGCACCCATGAGACGTTCCCTTGCGCCGGATTCCAGAATGTTCCCGGTACGTCGAACAGCCTGATGAATTCGGCGCGTGGCAGCCCCATTCGAAAGGTAACGATTGAGGCGCAATCTTTTCCCTCGCAATATGCTCCGTAGCCAAGCTCGGCTACCTGAGGGTTGAGGACCCACATCGCACCGAATGGCATTGTCATCGCGTCATCGACGAGCGGAGCTGCATCGGCCGGCAGGATCGATCCGCGCACGATAAAGGACCACCCGGCCGCATTCGCCCCCGCCGCCGTGAAGTAGCGATTGCCGGGCGATTCGGTATGCACTGAACGATCGGGTTGAAGAGGTTCCAGATGATTCCCAACGATCGAAGCGTCCCCCCCGGAAAGGTGGTTCTTGACCAGGTAGATGCAGTGGAGCCTCGCGGCGGCGCTCAGTTGCGCATCGATCGGCGCCGGCGGCAGTCCAACCGAGTCTCGATAAAAGCTATAGCGCTGGTAGAAGCTGTTAATGCCCGGGCCGGAAGACTCGACGGACATGGAAGGCCGCGAATGCCGCGTTGCGCAGGCCGAAGCGAAAGCCGCGGCAATGACCACGCATGCCAGTCCCCGAGCGAATCGAAATCGAGCGCGGCTGCAGGTACGCAAGAGTGTTCCCCAATCCGGCGCAGATATTAATGCGGTAAACGGAGCGGATCAATCGCGGCGCGTGAACCAGTCCAGCTCGCACGCGTCGCGCTCGGTTAAGACACCCACCCAATCGTCCGTACATCACCGGGGTAAGGTTGGCTTGCACAGCGCGAATGCGAAAGACCTTCGCGCGCCAACGATACCTGTTCGGCGTCGATCAGAACGGCGACGCGAGGATAACCAAGGATTACATTCTGTAGGGTGAAGATAACAAGATGGCCTCTTATTCTGCGAACAGCATCTTGCATCGATTTCGCAAACCATAGATAACTTTGGGAAGTCCCGATGCGGAATGTGGCCGTGGAAGCATGAATATTACAAAAGGCGTCATTATTTCGATTCTGCTTCTAACCGCGGTGGCGGTGGCGCCGGTGAGCGCGGGGGCGGCGAACCTGACGATTACGCCGCAGAAGCTTTCCTTTGGAACAACCGCGGCTGGGACGACTTCGGCGCCGCAGCCGGTCACGATTTCGAATTCTAAGCCGG
>JBOHWK010000002.1:0-9639 GCA_050736715.1 Binataceae bacterium (SeqCode)
CCACGTCGGAGCCGGGCGGGCCGGCGCCGCGCCCGGCGGCGTAGCGCCGATTCTCCTGTCGGCGATGCGCGCGCGCATCTGATAAACTCGGCGCGATGAGATCGCTCGACCATTACCTCCCGCGGCCGGGGCTGGCGATTCCGATCGTCACGATTCTTGGCGCCGATGGGCGTATCGCGGAGGACGAGCAGCGCGCCGTGGTGCGTTATGCGATTCAGGACGGCGCCGGCGCAGACATTATCTTTGCGGCGGGCACGACGGGAGAATGGGACCGGCTCGACAATCCGCGCCGCCAGGCCGTCGTGCGAATCGCAACCGAAGAATGCCGCCGCGCAGCCGTGTCCGCCGCGAAGAAAATCGAAGCGTGGGCGGGAATCACCGCGATGACCCGCGCGGAGACGCTCGACAACTTGCGCCACGCGATCGAAATTGGCGCCGACGCGGCGGTGGTTGCGCCGCTCTCGATTCGCGACGCCGCCGATCCGGTGGAATTCGTCCGGCGCGACATCGGCGGCGCATTCGAGCGCACCGGGAAAGCGATTCCGATCTTCCTGTACGACAACGCGAATATCGCCGCGCCCGGACGATCGCATCCGCGATTGCATACGCGCGAAGTCAAGGAGATGAGCCGGCTGCCGTTCGTGCGCGGAATCAAAGTGACCGCCGGGAAGACCGTTATCGGCAACTACACGCGCGCCGCGTCCCATTTCAAAGCGAGCCATGAGTTCGCGGTCTTAACCGGCGATCCGTACCTGATCTTCGACCTGTTCGCGCCGCCGCGCCGCGCCGCCGATCGGATGCGCCACTATTGGAACCGATACCTGACGCAGCGCGCGCGTCCGTACGGAGTTGTTGCGGCCGCGGCCGGAGCGATGCCACGGGAATGGCAGCGCGCGTGGCAGGTATGCCGCCAAGCCGACGGCGAGTTGATGGGCGAGTATCGCGCGGCGGTGGAAGGCTTTCGCGCCGCATCGACGTTCAAGCGCGCCGGCCGGCCCTATCGGCCCGCGATCGCGTGCCTCAAGGCGGCGCTCGCGGAGCTGGAAGTAATCTCAAGTGAAACTTTAGGTTCGGGGACGCCGGCGCTCGCGGACCTCGAACGGCGCGAATTCGGCGAACGATGGCGGCTGCTGCGCGAGCAAAATGGGGCGGCGCTCGAGCGCGGCTGGGTCAGCGAATGCGGCCCGCGCGCGGACCAGCTTGCGGCGAGGAGGTGGCGCCGGCGTTAGCCGGTGTTTGCAACCGAATGGCTGAAGGTCGAGCCACCGGCACCCTCACCCGCTCGTCACGCCGCTTGCAAAAAAAAGCAAGCGGCGCGCCGACCACCCTCTCCCGTAAAGGAACGGGCGAGGGAAATGGCGCCGAAGTTGCGGAGTTCTTCGAGCAGGCGCTTTCGGAACTCGACACGCTCCGCGCGGGAATCAATTACGGCGCGATCGCGCGCGCGGTCGAAATTATCCGCACCGCGCTCGGCCGCGGCGGCCGGGTCCACATGACCGGCGTCGGCAAGCCCGAACACGTCGCCCGCTACGCCGCCAGCCTATTCTGCTCGATCGGCACGCCGACGACGTTCCTGCATGCGACCGAGACGCTCCACGGCAGCCTCGGTCAGGTGCATCCGCGCGACGTGGTGCTGGCGATTTCCAACAGCGGCAACACGGACGAATTGCTCTCGACCGCGGCGGCGATCAAGGACCAGGGCACGCAGTTGATCGCGGTTACGGGCGATCCGGATTCGGCCCTCGCGCGGTTGGCGGACCTGGTGATTCACTCGCCGACGCCGCGCGAAGGAGGAGGCTTGGGATTGGCGCCGCGAATCAGCGTGCTCGGGCAAGTGTTCGTGATCGCGGGATTGTCGGTCGCGCTGGAAATCGCGCACGGGCTGACCGCCGAGGAATACAGCCGATGGCATCGCGCGGGGGCGCTCGGCGCGGCGGCGCGAAAACTGGCGGACGGCAAAAGGATCGCCACCAAGACACCAAGGCGTTAAGCGGGCCGGGAGCGTTTTCCGGCGCGGGCGCACACGTTAGAATAATCGTGAAACCGAGATGAACTTCGAGGATATCGTGAACTCGCTGCTGGCTCCGTTTAAGGAAGGCGCCCTTAATCGGCGCGAACTCGCGCTCAAGGCGCTGGCGGGACTGGCCGGCGGCGCGCTCGGATGGCTGCCGGTGGAATTGTCCAGCCACGGCCATTCGCTGACCGAACAACTCTCCGCCGGGGCGATGGTATTTTCCTACGCCGCGATTTCGATCCTATCGGGCCTGATCGGCGGATTTATCGTGGCCGCCGAGGGCCAGCAGATCGAATGGACCCCCGAAACGCAAAAGCGCCTGATTCGCGGCTTCCTGATTTGCGCGGCGCTGGCGGTTCCCGCCAACTATTATTCCAACGACCTGTTCAGTTGGTTTCTTGCCGCGGGCGGATGGGGCCTCGGTCATCCGGGGTCGATGTTCTCCCTCGTGCTCGGCCGCGTCTCAAGCTGGACGCTGATGGGCGCGATGCTGGGCGCGGGAGTCGGCGTGGCAACGCTCACGATGCCGAATATCGCCAAAGGCGCGATCGGCGGCACGGCCGGAGGTTTCGCCGGCGGCCTGGTGTTCGACTTAATTAACCGGATTACCGGCGGCGGCCTGCTCTCGCGCCTGATTGGGCTGAGCGGAATCGGCCTGGCGATCGGACTGCTAATCGGTCTCGTGCAGGAATTGACCAAGACCGCCTGGGTGACCGTCGAACAGGGGCGGCTCAAGGGCCGTCAGTACCGAATCGAGGGTGCGCGCGCGTCGATCGGCCGCGCCGAGGAAAATCCGGTCGGCCTGTTCGGCGACCAGACCGTAATGGCGCGCCATGCGGTAATCGAGCGGCGCGGCGCCGATTACGTGCTGAAGAATCTGGCGGTGCAGGCGGGCACGCTGGTCAACGGCAGCCGGATCGAAAGCGTGGACCTGCACGAGGGCGATCGGATCAATATCGGCGGCTACGAACTGATTTTCCATTTGCGCCAAGGTTCGGCGCCCGCGATCGCGCAGGCTACGCTTTCGGGGGACAAGGTTAGTCCCGCCCAGGTCGCAAGCCGCCTCGCGGGCGCCAATGCGCCGGTCGCGGGACCGTGCCTGATCGACGATCGCGGCCAGCACTTTCCGATCAAGCCCGCAACGGCGACGACGCTGGGTCGCGCGCTCGACAATGACATCGTGGTGGGGCACTCCTCGGTCTCTCGCCATCACGCGAACATCAAGGCCGATCACGATGTCTTCTCGATCGAGGATTTGAACAGCCAGAACGGAACTTTTGTGGGCGGCAGGCGCATAAAGGACGCAACGCAAATCCGGGACGGCGACCCCGTGCGGCTGGGCGAGGCGCCATTTATGTTCCGTGCCTGAGCCGGCCACGGAACGGGCGCGGTTCTGCTCGCGATGCGGCAATCCGATCGTGGTCGCGGGCGCGGCGTTCTGCAAACAATGCGGCTCGCGGCTCGCGGGCTTTCGGGCCGCCGCACACCGTTCCGGCCCGCACTACCACGCGGCCACGGCGGCCGCGCTGAGCATTATTCCGGGGCTGGGACAGGTGTACCGGGGCAAGCCGTTCAGAGGGATGCTCTGGTTTTTCGGCGTGCTGATCGCCTACGGATTTGGAGCGCCGATGGGTCTGCTAATTCAGGCGATTTGCGCCGCCAACGCCGCCTTTTCCGGCGCGATCGGCGACGACGCGGTCACGGGGACGGATTGAAGTGCGCCGATGATCGAGCAGGGAACCATTGTCGGCAGCCGTTACCGCGTGGTCCGGCCGCTTGGCGGCGGCGGGATGAAGCTGGTCTATCTGGCCGAGGACCTGCGGCTGGCCGCGCGGCCCTGCGCGCTCGCGGAGATGGTCGATAGCTTCACCAGCCCGGAGACGCAAAAGCAGGCCGTGACCGCCTTCATGCGCGAGGCCGACATGCTCGCGCAACTCAGCAACGAGCATATCCCGCGCGTCTTCGATCGCTTCAGCGAGGAGAACCATCACTACCTCGTGATGGAATACATCGAGGGCGTCACGCTCGAACAGAGGCTCAAGGAAGCGGGCGGCAAACTCGGCGAACACGAAACGATCGATGTCGCGCTGCAAGTGCTCGACACGCTCGATTACCTGCACCATCTCGAACCGCCCGTGATCTACCGCGATCTCAAGCCGTCCAACGTGATGATTGTGCCGTCGGGGCTGGCCAAATTGATCGACTTCGGGATCGCGCGCCTGTTCCAGCCGATGCGCAACGCGACGATGATCGGGACGCAGGGCTACGCGCCGCCGGAACAGTATCGCGGCCAGGTCGAATTCCGCTCCGATCTCTACGCGCTCGGCGCGACGATGCATCACGCGCTGTCCGGACGCGATCCCGCGCTGGAGCCGCCCTTCAGCTTTCCGCCAATGCGCTCGGCCTGTCCGGGAGTCACGCCCGCGCTGGCCGATTTGATCGATCAGGCGCTCAAGTACGACGTGGCGCTGCGGGTGGCGGACGCGGCCGAGTTCCGCGATCGATTGCTCGCGATCGAAAGCGGCGCGCCGGCGGCGTCAATTCGGGGCTACGGCGCTCCGGCGGGGCGCTCGCAGATGAATCTGCCGCTGTCGAATCCGCCGGCGGGTGCCGCCTCCGCGCCCACGATGCTGAGCGACGCGATCGACACCGAATGCCCGCGATGCGGCCGGCGAATTCCGATCGATTCCAACTACTGTTCGTTCTGCGCGACCGATGTAACCGGCAGATTCCGGCCGGTGTCCGCCGCCGCGCCCGAAGCGCGAACGATCATGCTCAATGAACCGGCGGATGGATTTTCTCCGGCGCGCTTTCCGGATCGAAGGCGGCGGAACCGCACCCTGCTCGGCGCAATCGCGATCGTCGTGGCGGTATCGTTCCTGCTCGGATATTTCACGCTGCGCTCCTTTTTTAATCGTCAATCGGAGGACGCTCCGGCATACCCCGCCGGGCCCGGCGCATACGCGCCCCCGTCGATGCCCGGCATGCCGGAGACGATGTACGCCGACCCGCGGTTGGAGATGCTGCGGATGACGCTCGATGCGTCCGGCTACAATACGGTGCAATTCCGCATCAACGGCAACACGATCGTTCTAACCGGCACGGTGGCGTCGCAAAACGATCGGATGCGCGTGCACATGCTGGTGCGCCAGCTATTGGTGTTCACGGGAATCGTAAGGATGGACGACCAGATCAAGGTGCATCCGGCCTACGCCTCGCCATAGGGGCGCGGTCGTTTCGTTGACCCCTAAGTACCAAAATCGGTACTATCCTTCATGACGCCGGGTCTCAAGCGCCTGCCTGCGCAATTCTACCGCTCCGATAGCGGGCGCGAGCCGGTGCGGGAGTGGCTGAAAAGCCTTGAGGCGGAAGACCGAAAGGCGATCGGCGAGGACATCAAGGACGTTGAATTTTCATGGCCGCTCGGAATGCCGCTCGTTCGTTCGCTTGGCCGCGAATTGTGGGAAGTCCGGAGCAACTTGCCGCGCGGCCGCATTGCACGGGTTCTTTTCTGTGTGGAGCAGGGGGCGATGGTGCTGCTCCACGGGTTCATCAAGAAGACTCAAAAGACCCCGCAACATGACATCGATCTGGCGCTTAAACGGAGAAAAGGAACCGGCACATGAAAAAGAAAAACATCGGATCGTCCCTCGATAGCTGGCTCCGCGAGGAGGGCATCTACGAGGAAGTCACCGCGAACGCCATCAAGCGCGTGCTCGCCCGGCAGGTCGAAGCCGCGATGAAGGAGAAGCGGTTTTCCAAGGCGGAGATGGCGCGGAGGATGCGCACCAGCCGCGCCGCGCTCGACCGTCTGCTCGATCCCGGTTACGAGGCGGTGACGTTGAGCACGCTGCGCAAAGCGGCCACCGCAGTGGGCCGCGAGATTCGGCTGGAATTGGTGTAAGAGAGAGAGGTCATCTGCGGCCCGACGATGCCCTGCGACTTACCCGCGATTTCGAAGCGGCCCAGCCTCGCCGGCAAGGTGTCCCGTCGTCCTTCATACATACTGCTCGAAATACTGGCATCGTATCCCCTTACCGAACCCAGCGCCAAGTTGCGGACCGGAAGACGATCGCGCCTGTCCCCACTTTCCGCCGATAGCGGCTCACTGCTTGCCCGCACCTTTTGCGGCGGCGGGTTTGGATTGCGGCGCTTCGGCGGGAGGCTGTTCGAGATCGCGAACGAAGCGGCGGATGTCGGGGGCGCGGCCGGCGGCGATTAGCAAATCGCCCTCGCGCAGCGGCCGGTCCGGCGCCAACGGCGCAAACCCGGCGTCCGGCTTGTCGGCCGGCTGCGCGGCGAGCACGCTGACGCCGTACCGGGCGCGCGGATCGAGCTGGCGCAAACTCCTGCCCGCCGCGGCGGCCGGCACTTCGACTCGGGTCACGCGATATCCGGTCGCCCAGAAAATTCCCTCGTCGCGAGTCGCCAGTGTCGAAATCGAGACGCCGACGCGGTTCAGCGTCTGCGCGATATGCTGGCGCGTCACCAGCCCGATTATCCTGCCGCCGGGGCGTTCGATCACCGGAATCTCTTCGACTCCGTCGCGTTCCATCAGTTGGCTCGCTTCGTCGAGGCTCGAATCCAGCGCCACGGACGGGCAATGCGGCTGGCACAGGTCGTAGGCATTGACCAACGGGCCCAATTCTTTGCCGGAGCCGAGCAGCGCGAGCAAATCCCGCGTAACGATGAGTCCGGCGAGCCGCTGCTCGCTGTCAACCACCGGCAGCGTGGATTGTCCGGTGTCGCCTGCCGTGCGCAGCACATCGGCCAGCGGAGCGCTTTTGGCCAGCGTGGTAACGTCCTTGGTCATCACGCCCCGGACGGGAATTAGCGTGAGGGCGAGCCGCTCCTGCCCAATCTGGAGCGTTTTGCCTTCGTGCACCAGTTGGTATTCGTCGATCGATTCCGGCTCGATCGCGCGGGCGACGACCAAGGCCGAGATGGTGGCGATCATCGCCGGCAGCGCGATCGAATAGTTGCGGGTCATTTCGAACAGCAAGAACAACGCCGTCAGCGGCGCGTGCGTCGTGCCGGCCAGAAACGCGCCCAAGCCGACCAGCGCATAGGATCCGCGCGGTCCCGTCAGCGACGGCATCAGCCACGAGGAGGCGCGCTGGAACATTCCGCCGCCCATCGTGCCGATGAAGAAGGTGGGGCCGAATGAACCCCCCGGCGCGCCGCATCCCAACGAAACGCTGCTGGCAACGAGTTTCGCTCCGGTCAGCGCCGCCAGCATCGAACCGCCGAACTTTCCGCCCAGCGCCTGGTTGATGATTGGGTATCCGTCCGAGAGATTGTCGGGCAGCCAGACCGCGATTAGGCCGACAATCGCCAGCCCCACTTCCAGCCTGACCCATTCGGGCCATTTCGTGCGCCGGAACCATCCCGCCGTCGCGTGGAACATCCGGATGTAACCGGCGGCCAGCGCGCCGAGCGACGCTCCCATCGCCGCGTACGTCGCCATTTCGACGTAGCTGCGCAAGACAAATTGCGGTGCGTGGAAGACGGTCGCATTGCCGAGCAGCATCCGCGAGGTGACCACCGCGCTGGTCGTCGCGACGACGAGCAGCGTCAGGTTGGCGATTTCGGTATGGCCCAGGAGGACGATTTCCTGCGCGAACATCAGCCCGCCCATCGGCGCGTTGAAGGTAGTGGCGATTCCGGCGCCGGCGCCGGCCGCGATCAGCACCTTGGCCCGATCGGCGGAAAGGTTGCGGAACTTCGCAACCGCGGAGCCGATCGCGCCGCCGATCTGGGCGATCGGTCCTTCGCGCCCGACCGATGCGCCCGCGCCGAGCGAGACTGCGGCGCCCGCCGCTTTCGCCACAATCCAGCGGGGTTTCACCTCGCCGGCGCCCAGATTCACCATCGCGAGAAAATCCGGAAAGCCGTAGCCCAGGATGTCGCCGGGGAAAACCCGGACGAGCAGCAACAGCGCGACGCCGCCGCTCATCAGGATGATCGGGACGAACGCGAGATGCCATCCGCCGCGCTCGATTCCGAGCGCGTTCCATTCGAGGCCCCGGAAGAGCCAGGAAAAAAACCGGATTAGTTCGCGAAATCCGATATTGCCGAGCGCCGCGAGGACTCCCACCAGCACGGCCAGCAGAATCAGTTGTACGTATTCGAACTGATCGCTTCTAAGCCCTAGATTTGGCCGTTGCATCGCTCCCCGCCGCCCGCCGTCATCCCATCCGCTCCACCGCTAGATTTCCAAAAACCGGCGCACGACCGCAAGGAATTCACCGAGGCGATCGTGATGCACCCAATGGCCGGCCTTGGCGATTGTTACCGATTGGGCGTTTTCGATCGCCGCCATCCTGCCGTCCTTGACCCAATCGCCCGCCCACGAATCGGCGCCGCGAATGAGGAGCGTTGGGCAGATAATCCGGCCCCAGATTTCGCGCGCGTCGCGAATATTGAACATATAGGGCGAAGTGGCGTGGACATAATTGTCGAATTTCCAGGAGTAGGTGCCGTTCTCGTTGCGGCGGACGCCCCACACCGTCAGATGTAGCGCCTGCTCGCGGCTCAGCCGCGGGTTGGCCTCGATCATGCGGGCGAGCGCCTCATCCAGCGAGGCGTACTCGCGCACTTTGCGCGCGGCGAGATTGCGCATCTCGGCGATCCAACCGGCCATCCGCTCATGCGCGGGCAGGTCTTTGATCATTCCGGGCGGCGGGCCCATCCCCTCGATCGACACGAGCTGTTTGACCGCCGCCGGATTGGTGCCGGAATACTGGAGCACGATCGCGCCGCCCAGCGAATGACCGATCATCGTGGCCGGCCCGTTGGCGGCCGCGCACATCAATTGCGCGAGATCGAGCACGTAGTCGATCATCGAGTAGGCGGAACCGGCCGCCCAGTCGGAATCGCCATGGCCGCGCAGATCGGGCGCGATAATATGGAAATGCTCGCGCAATTCGAGCGCAACCCAATCCCAACTGCGGCAATGGTCGCGAGTGCCGTGGACCAGCACGAGAAGCGGCTTTTGGGGGTTGCCCCAATCGACGTAATGGAGCTTCAGCCGCTGCGAATAGAAATAATGCGAGGTCGGCCCGATGATGCTGTCTGCCATAATTAGGAAGAACCCACAGGTTACACGGATTGGAAATCCGCGTCCATCGCCGCCCCATTAACCTTCAAGACACCAAGAGAAGACTCGGCTGGATTTCCTGTCGTCGCGGAAGGAAATCCCGCCACCTTTTTCCGCCTTGGTGTCCTAGTGCCTTGGTGGCGATGACTTAACGCGGTTCCGTTACCGCCGATGATGCCGGTGGCGGGCGCGGCGGGTCATTGTGGGTGGCGGATCGACCGCGATCCCGCACGGCCCGTACAGCATCGTCGCCGCTCCGGTCAGATACTCGATCGGCGTCACGTTGGCATAGAGCTGCTGCGCCGGGCCGGCAAATTGGGTTCGTTTGCTCATTTTCGCATTCCAAATTTCAACCCTCTTTTTGGAAAAAGCCTTGAAAATGCTGGAAAATCCCGATCGCAAATTGGGTTCGTTCGGCATTTTTTATTCTTTTTCTCCGTTGCAAACCGCTCGACTCTTTCACCGTGGTGACATTTCTTGAGCGTGGCGCGGCTGCTCGATGGAGTAGGCGTAGTCATCGGGCCTA
>JBOHWK010000003.1:0-19363 GCA_050736715.1 Binataceae bacterium (SeqCode)
GGCAATGTCCTGAAGGTTGTTGAAAATTGAGTGGCGGCTATCCTCGCCCGATCGGAAGATCGGGTTGGGTAAGAGGAGGAAGCCGCCATGAGCAAGAGTGCCAAGAGCAAGGATGGAAAGAAAGCCGCGGGCGCAGGACAGTTGTGGCTGCGCCTGCCGGGATTGGTCCGGGAGGCGCTGTACGAGACGGTGATTGGAGCGGGGCTGGCGTGCGTGGATGAAGCGCTGGAAGCGGAGCGGGCGGCGCTGTGCGGAACGCGCTACCGGCATCTGCCGGAGCGCCAGGCGTTGCGCACGGGACACGTCGCCAGTTCGCTGGTGCTGGGCGGCCGGCGAGTCGGGGTGAGCCGGCCGCGGGCGCGCAGTATCGACGGTCGCGAGCTCCAGTTGCCGAGTTGGCGGGAGTGGTGCGCGCGCGATCCGCTGGAGGAGCGGGCGGTGGAGCAAATGGTGCTGGGCGTATCGACCCGGCGCTACGCGCGCTCGCTGGAACCGCTGCCGGAAGCGGTCGCGGTCCGGGGGGTGAGCAAGAGCGCGGTGAGCGAGCGGTTTGTGTACGGCACCGAGCGCAAGCTGGCGGAACTGATGAGCCGCGACCTGAGCGGGCTGGCGTTGATGGCGCTGCTGATCGACGGAGTGCACTTCGGCGAGCATGTGGTGCTGGCGGCGGTGGGGGTGGATGCGCGCGGCGCCAAGCACGTGCTGGGACTGCGCGAGGGCGCGACCGAGAACGCCGCGGCGGTTAAGGCCTTGCTGGCCGATCTGATCGAGCGCGGACTCGACCCCAACCGCGCGCTGCTGATCGTAATCGACGGGGCCAAGGCGCTGCGCAAGGCGGCGGCCGAGGTGTTCGGCCCCCGCGTACTGATTCAGCGCTGCCGCGAGCATAAGAAGCGCAATGTCACCGAGGCCCTGCCCGAGCGGATGCGGGCTGCGGTCCGCGGCGCGATGAATCAGGCCTACGCGACGCGGGACGCCAGGCGCGCGCGGCGCCTGCTCGACAATCTCGCCCGCCGGCTGGAAGCTCAGCATCCCGGCGCCGCCGCCTCGTTGCGCGAAGGGCTGGATGAAACTCTGACCGTGATGCGGCTGGGGCTGCCTGAAAACCTCGAACGAGTGCTGTCCTCCACCAACCTGATCGAAAACCTGTTCAGCCGGGTGCGCGAGATCGGCCGCCGGGTAAAACACTGGCAGGGCGGGACGATGGTCCTGCGCTGGACCGCTGCCGGCGTGCTCGAGGCCGAGTGCGGGTTCCGCTAGCTGGCCGGCCATCGGGGAGTGCCGGCCCTGGTCGCCGCCCTGCGCGCTCACGACGCCGAAATCGACCCAGAACCAAGGATTGACGATGCGGAGAAAGCCGCTTAAATAACTATGCTGCCGTCACTCAATTCCAACAACCAACCGGACATCCCCGGACCGCGCCGGCCTCGGCCTCAGTGATGGCATCGTTGGCGTCATCGGCCATTCGAAGGGCGTGTTGGTTTTGAAAAGCGGTGCCCGCGCCGGTGCCGGAGCCGAAATTTTCGCTGATGACGCCGCGCAATCCGAGGCGCTTCTGAAACCAATTGCGCCGATACACGGTAAGCTGGCTTACGGCGGTGCGCGGACCAACCGGGATCCCGCGCGTCGAATAGCGGTAGGAGATCGGCAGTTCGCTGAGGAACGCCGCCATCTCCGCATAAGAGAATGGCGGAAACCCGGTCAGCGCGACAACGCGAATGTGCCGTCCGCCGACGCGCGGCTTGAAGCCGGCAATCAAATCCTGGTTGCCGAGAATCGCGTCCAAGTATGTCGGCGTCCGCGGCACGGGGATCTCGCACATTCGACCGTTGATGGAGCTTGCGAGATGCGAGAGCAGCGCGGGCATTGGGAGCGCCGTCAATTTCCAGACGGCGCTGATCGCATCTTCAAACTCGCGGAGCCGCTGCTTGAACCAGTCAAGCTGCCGCCGCCAGTCCGAACGCGCGGGCGCGCCGGAGAGAAAAATCCCGGAGATCCGTGTTTGCGTATCGGCCGGCGGACGATAGGTGATCGCCAGCACGCACTTGGTCTCGAAATGCCGCCCTTCGGCGGAGTATTGGACCTCCCGCTCGCGATCGAACGTTGCGCTGACCGGATCGGGAAACGCGCGCGTCGGATAATCGGCGCTCGGATAGCGAACGAGATCGACGTTGTACATGAAGCCGTCGTCCAAGCGCGCAAGCGCGCGATTGGCCTGCGCGCGATGGGCGTCCAGTTCTTCGACGCTTGCCGAATTCAGGTCCAGCCCCGCGCACTCGAACGCGGACAGAAACGCGCCGTCCTTCATGCCGATGGTGAAGCCGTCGATCGGGAAGGCGTAGTTGAGTTGATCGGGCAATCCGAGCAATCGGCTTCGCTTTCGTCTTAAATCTTTGAACTCTTTTAGAAACATGCTTCCTGCCTTTCTGCGTTACGCGCGCATCTCCTTGGGCGTTGGAACGGAGGCGCGGATTCGCGGCGGCGGCGCCGAGATGGCCGCGCGCGCCGGGTAATGGTTCTGGTAGCGGATGTGGCGGACATAGACCTGGCTCAGTTGCGGGTCGAATTTCGCGGCCTGAACGAGAGCCCAATGGCCGGCTGATATGAGGAACGCGCCCATCGCCGCCGTGTACCAATGGAGGCCGCCGCCGAAGATGAGCGCCGCGGCGGTAATCCAGTTTGCGATCGCGAGTGGCCGCTCCGCTCCCGCCAATAAAATGGGCTGGGTGAGCGATTGATGGATCGTGCTCACCCGGCGTTCTGTTTGCGCCATCGTCCCGTCCTCCCGCGTTTAGAAAAGCGCCCCGGCCATTGGGAAGAGCGTCGTCATCACCTGCGTGGCCCCAAGCGCGCACGCTCCGCCGAATGCGAGCGACGACATTTTCCGCACGCCCGTTCCATGCTCGCTGACCGCCCACATGAGTCCGGTGCCGATGACGGCCGCCGTGGTGATCGCGTGCGCCACCGGCCCCTGCAAGTCCGTTTGGAGCGCGGTCAGCGGCGCGTCCCACGGGAGCGTCCCGCCGCCGACGGCGGCGAACGCCCGCACCGGCCACACAATTGTGGCCACGGTGTACGCCGCGCCGACGCGCGCCGCCCATTTTGCGATTGAACCTTTGAGTCTTCGGAATCGTTTCATTTCTCGAACCTCCTTGGTTGGTGTGAGTGATCTTCAAGCCCCAACGGCTTTGAATCCGGACTTAAAATGGGAGCCTTCCGCCGAAAGCGACTATCAGCCGCTCAACGAGAAGCGTGAGGCTCACGAGCGAGATCCAATCGAGGACGCCCGACTTTCCATCGGCGGAGACGCCAAGAAGGGTTGTGGTGATCGCGACTGCCGCAAGAATGCAGAGCGATTGATATTCGGGGTTCATGCTTTCTCCTCGATTGCTTTGAGTTTGAATCCGCCGCGCGAGTCGTATCCTTCGACGCGGACAAGTTCCTTCACGCGCCGCCCCAGGGGCGTGCGGACAATGAACGCGAGCAGGTTGATGGTTTCGGCGATCAGCTCCGGCTGCGGGGGAACGCCCGCCTCTTGTACGAGGCTCGAAAGCCGGGTGAGCGCGGCGCGCGCGCTGTTGGCGTGAATGGTCGTGACACCGCCCGGATGGCCCGTGTTCCACGCCTTGAGCAGCGCCAGCGCTTCCGCGCCGCGCACTTCGCCGATGATGATCCGGTCCGGCCTAAGCCGCATCGTTGTCCGCACCAGCCGCGTCATGTCCGCGGCCTCGGCGGTGTGAAGCTGGACGAGGTTTTTGGCGCGGCACTGGATTTCGAGGGTGTCTTCGATAATCACGTAGCGCTCGTTCGGATCGGAGCGCGCGACCATCTCGTTGATGAGCGCGCCCGCAAGCGTCGTCTTGCCGGAGCCGGTTCCCCCGGCGATCACGACGTTCAGCCGCGAATCCGCCGCCTCGCGCAAAACGCTCGCTCGCGCGTCGCTCAGGATTCCTCCGCGAACGTAATCTTCGAGCGTGTAGAGGACCTGCGCAGGCTTGCGCATCACGCAACACGGTTTCCTGGCGACGGGCGGAAGCAGGCCCTCGAAACGAATCGCTCCGATGGGAAGCTCTCCTTCGACAATCGGATGGGCCGCGTTCGCCACGTTGCCGAGCGATGCGGCGACTGTGCCGATCAGGCTCTCCACCTGAGAAGCCGCAAGCGTCACTCCGGCTTCGTGCATTCCCTTCTGATAGGACTCAATCCAAACGCGGCCGTCCTCGTTGACGATGATCTCGGTCACGTTCGGATCGGCGATCGCGGCCAGAATCCGCGCTCCTAGTTGGCGCCGGAGCAACTCGTCAAGCCGGCGCTCCTGAATGTTCTGCGCCGCGATCATGCGGCTTCTCCGCTATCGGTGCTTTGAGTTTCATCGGCGCTGGAAGCCGCCTTCTTTCCATTCGTGGGCGGATGTTCCAATTGCTGGATGGTCTCTTCGACTTCGAGACGCCAGCCGTGATGCCGCCGTTCTCCGCTCGCAAGCGCCTGTTCGCGCCTGGCTTCGGGAATCTCCGGCATGTGGGTCAACATGCTGAGCGCGAACTGATCGAGCATCGTAAGCAGCATCGTTAGCTGCCTGCCGAGCGGACGAAGGGCCTGCTCAACGTGGTTCCGGTTCGCCTTGACGATCCGGTGTTCCGCCGCCGCGAGCATTGATTCGGACACGCCGCCGCGCGAATCGCCGTCTGAAACAGTCAGGCGCTCCTCGATTAGCCGCGAGAGCGTAACTCCAGCGTCGCGCGCCTCCTCCCTCAGCCGGGCGAGAATGTCGGCGCTGATGTAGGTTGTAACTTGCCGCCTCAAAGTAACCGCTCCTTCCCTTTAAGAGTGACAGCCTTCAGTTCGCTGTCTGGCGCGGGCGGCTCGCCCGCCCCTTCATCGGCCGCGAATTTTAGGAAGGCGATTTCTTTCTCCTCCGGCTTCGGATTGGCCGCGTCGCTGGCATCTGCTGGCGCGGTGTTAGGTTCAATGCGATCGCTCTTTGCGGGCGGTGGCAGCGCCGCGAGCCGCTTGAAAATCGGATCGGCATAGTAGCGAATCTTTTCCGCCCTGATCGTTGGATGGCCGCTGGTGAAGATAAGCGCCTCGTTTGCGCCAAGGCGCATCGCCTCGTCGGGCGTGATGAGCGCCCGCGCGGTTTCCGGCTCCGAGACGCTCTCGCCCGCGCTGGAAACCGTCCGGTGCAAATGGCGCACCGTCGCCTCGCCCGCCATCTGCGAGATCAGCCGCGCGGTCTCGATCCGGTTGGGCGTGAACGCGACGCGCGCGTGGCAGTTGGAGGTGATCGCCTCGTCGTGCCCATAGGCCGCGTGAATCTGGCTCAAGTCCTGAGCAATGAGGCACGCCTTGATGCCGTAGCCCGCGATTAACGAAAGCGAATCAGCGAACATATCCAGGCGTCCAAGGCTCGCGAATTCGTCGATCATCAAAAGCAGGCGGCGGCGGTAGCGCGTGGTCGCGCGGCCGTTGCGGTATTCCAGATGCTCAGTCAGCCGGTGAAGAATCTGGCTCAGCATCAGCCGGATGAGCGGGCGAAGGCTATCCTTATGCGCGAGCGCGACGACGATGTAGAGCGACACGGGGCGCTCGTGGTTCATCAGGTCCTCGATCCGGAAGTCAGACGCCGCCGTATTCGCCGCGATCATGGGGTCGCGATAAAGTTCAAGAAAGCCTTTAATTTCTGAAATCACCCCGGAGCGCTCGTTTTCGCTTTTGTCGAGCAGGCTCCGCATCGCGCGAGCGGCAACCGGATGGGTCTTGGTGGGAATGCCCTGCGAATCCTTCCAGCCCATCTTTCCGTCCGGGTCATGGACCGTGTGCATGATCTGTTCCAGCGTCTCGCCGATCGGCTGCGCCGGATCGGAAAGCCGCGCCTCGATGCCGCTGAGCGTCGGGTTGCGGCCTTCGTAGCATTGGGCAAGCAGGAATCCGGTTAGCCCTTCCACTCCCGCGCGGAGCCAATGGTCGGGCAGCCCCTTGCCGTTGGGGTCCATGATCATCTGCGCGATGTTGCGCACGTCCCGAATCTCGTGCGGGGAGCGAAGGCGCACCTCGGCGAGAGGATTGAACCGGGCGCAATCGGAGTCGGGCGACGCCGGCGCGAACTTGAGGCATACGTGCCCCATCCGTTTTCGCGCGCCCGCGGTAAGCGCCCAGTTCTCGCCCTTGAGATCGTGGATAAGGGCGGAGTGCGGCCAGGTAAGCAGCGTCGGTATGACGATACCGACGCCCTTGCCGCTCCGCGTGGGCGCAAAGACAAGTACGTGCGATGGCCCGCTGTCGCGTAAATGATAACGGCGGTTCCATGCGCGCCAGCGTGCGAGATAGACGCCCGCGCGGCGGTTATCGGCAACCAGCCCGGCGGCGCGGAGATTCCCGATGCTTGCCCATCGCGCGGAGCCGTGCAGGTCGGATGAGTTTTGGAGCCATCCGTGGCGGGCAACCGCGATTGCGCCAATCGCGATGGCAGTCAAGCCGGCCATCGGGACAAGCGTTACCCGCGCGCAATGCTCCCAGACCGGCGCGAGCGACGGCTCCGAGTAGTAGCGCGTCCACCACACGATCCAATCCCAGGGACGGTAGAGGATGCCGGCGATCGGAAGATTGCACAGCGGCGCGCCCAACGCGGGCGCGTATCCGAAGAGCCGCGCCGCGTGCTGTGTAGCGATCCAATTGATCGCGATGAAAGCCGGCCCAAGCAGAAAGAGGGCCGCGAGTTTTACGTGCGTGAGACGCGCGGCATCCGCGCTCCCCGCGAGCCGATAGGGTCGTTGTTCAGCCATTGAAGTCTCTCCTTCGCTCGAAGCCGCGATCGAGGCCGCGATCGGCCTCGCGCGTTCGGCTTTGCGAGCGGCTTTTTAAGATGTCTTTGGATTGCTGGCGGGCGCGCAGATCGCGCTCGTGGTCCGGCGATAGCTGCCACATCGCCTCTCCCGTCTGCCGGGCCAGCCCGATGCCTTCAAGGAATCGAAGCCGCGCGATTTCCTGTTCAGCCCGGACGCGGGCGCCGTCGCTGTGCGGCTCGTAACCTTCGTAACTAACGATGCCGGAACTGTCCGCCTTTCGCTGGATCGCGCGGTCGATTTCGGTCCAGCGTTCCTTGCCAATCGTCCGTTCGCGGGCTTGCAGGACCTCGGCTTCGAGCCGGGGGCCAAGCTCCTTGGTCACAATCTCCTGGCTCCGCCCGCGCATCCCGCGCCTGAGATAATCGCGCGAAATCTGTAGCGCGCTGCCGTTCTCCCGGACGCCGCGGACAAGGAGGTGGACGTGGGCGTCGTCGGTGTTGTGATGATCGATTGCGACCCATTGGAGCTTGGTGCCAAGGTCGCGCTCCATCTGCCCGACCAGGCCCCGCGCGTGCTCCTTGAGATCGATTCGATCGGCGTCTTCGGGCGAGACGATGAAGCGCCACAGCAGCTTGTCGTTCTTCTCCCAATCGCGCACCAAGGCCGGGATGTCGATCCCCTCGCGCTCGGCGTCGAAACCCACCCCCTTGGCCTGCTCGCGCTGCGCTCCCTCGCGGGAGAGATAGCGGGCGTGGGCCGCCCATGACCCCGAATGATCGTTGCGCTTGAACGCCGCCTTAACTACCGACCGGCGCGAATACGTATGCTCGCCGACCGGAACGCCCCGCCAAGTCTTGCCGCTTCCAAGGCTGCCCCACGCCTGCCGCCTTGCGGCCCAACTGACCCGAACCCGGTTGAGGGCGCGCGCCCACCACGGGATGAGGCGGCGCTCGCGAGCCGCCCGCGCGGGCCGGACGGAGAGACCGGCCTCTTTGTTGGCGGTGAACCTGTCGCGCTTCATGCGTCGTCTCCTTCGGCGAAGGTCTCCAAGGCCGCTATGAGTTGCGCCTTGTCCTTGGGCGCGTGGCCGTCCAGCGCCCCGATGATCTCCTCGATCTGCGCGGCGCTCAGCGTGACCGAACGGAGCTCCTTGGCGCGGCTCCACGACTTCCACGCGCGCTTGCCGGTGGCCCGTTCTTCGAGCCGTTTGCGGCCCACAGATGCGACCCGTGCCCGCTGCTCCGGCCTAAGCGATGCGGCCTCGTGGGCGACGCCGATCAGCGCGCCCAGAAGGAAGTCCGGCGGCTCCTGATCGAGGCCCGCGATTGCGACCAAGCCGCCAAGGTTGGCGAGATGGTGGAGGCGAAGTCCCTGCTCGCGGCTATGCCCGTTCGTCGCCATGACTCACCACGTAACGACCGGCTTGAGGACGCCGCGAATGGTAGAGATTGGAACCGGCCCGAAGTAGCGCGCATCCCAACTGCGCGGGTCGTTGAAACCGAATAGCCAGACCTCGCCGGGCCGGACTTCGCGCCGTCCCCAAAGGACATGGGAGAGCGGCCGGTTCTTGCTGTCGCGGAGTGCGACGGCGCTGTTGGCGAAGGTGTTGCCATCGACCGAAACCGATCCGGCCAAGACTTCCAAACTATCGCCGGGGAGCGCCTCGGCTATCTTCGCGACCGGCTCGATTCCGCTCGCGCAATTCCCCGGCCCAAGGTATCCGCGCGACAATCCCTCCCGCGCGATTGGGGCTGGCAGGCAGGCGGCGACAAGCTCGCCGTCCCGAACCGGAGCGCCGGAAACGACCCGGTAGATTCCCGGCGCGGCGGCGCTGTCCGTCAGCGAAATGCGGAGCCGAAAAACCCATGCGAGAGCGGCCAACAGGCTGACGCCGGCCGCCACCCCGGCCGCCTTCCAGAGGACCTTCGCGGCATGGCCGTGAACCCAAAATTGAGGCTTGGGATCGCCGACCCGCCGATAGCAATCCACTGCACAGTGCAGCGGATCGCGGCGGGCACTTGAAAGTGGGGGAAAGGCCGCGAGAATCCTGCGAAAAATCGCAAATCCAATGCACAGTGCAGTAGAACCTTTATCTTGCTCTACGAACGAACGGCCTTCCCCCCACTTTTTCTCCGCTCCGATTGCTGTTCCGGCTGCCACAATTTTCGAACGCAATCCGCCACACTTTCCGATCGGAAATCGCATCGCTTCACCCCTCCGCCCGGCCGTCAGCGGAACTCGCCGCGCTCGTCCGATCCTGATGCGCAATTCCGTTCGGTCTCGTTGGCTTGCGGCTCGTGTCTGTGCTCGCGGATTTCCTATCGAGCGCGTCCATCTCGCCTCGAATCTGCTTCACGAGCCGGACGATCGAATCGCAAAGCGTCCCATTCAAATCGAATCCCGCCGCCGTTGCCTTTTCCCGCAACCGATCGACCTCGGCCTTCACCGAAGCCGGGACCCGCAACGTGATCGACTCGACTGATTCTTCCTTTCGTTTCAGCACTCCCATCGCCGCTCTCCTTGAATCGGATTTGTGTGGATACCGCGCGCTCAACTTCTGTAAGGTGCCGGGAATACCAAGTCCTCGGTGACCATCACGTTGAACTGGTAGCCGGGCCGAATTTCGAGCGTCGGCGGACGGCTCAGGTTGGCGGCGATCATCTGCTGGCCAACCGAGCCAAACTCTCCCGACGCCCCGCTCCCGGCCGACTCGCCCGCCATCGCCCACTGGTTGGGCTGATAGGTGCCGAGTGGTCCGTACACCGCGCCGCCGCCGCCGAACGCCGCCATCTGTCCGACCATCTGGCCGGCGCTAATCAGGCTCATCACCGCCGCCGTTCCGAACGTCGCGAGATAGTGGTTGTTCACCTCGTCGTTGAAGCCGGTGAAGCCCGCTTGGTCCGCCCCCGGCATCTTCGGCAGGTCCATGCTCGACGTGTCCGGGAAGATGAGCCGCTGCCACGCGATCCGTACCCGCTGCTGGCCGAAAGATGACGCGGCTTGGTACACGCCGATTAAGCGGCTGCCCTGCGGAACGAGGAGCGACTTTCCCGTCGCGCTGTCGAAAACGTTTTCGCTGACTTGAGCGAGGATCGGGCCGGGCAGGTCTGAGTTAATTCCGCTGATGAGGACGGCGGGAACGACACTTCCCGCCATCACCGTGTACGGCGATGCGGGTGGATGAAGCGTGACGCTCGGATCGGTGGAAGATACGAGCGTGACGTTCGCGCCCGTCTGCCCTTTGACGGTTGGAATTTCGAACGTTCCGCCCTGGTGGAACGCGGCCACCATCTCCGGCGCTTCGAGCGCCTTCATGTACTTCTGCTGGACCCATTCCGCGTAGCGGCTCGGCTGCTTCGGCGTCGGCCGCGCCGCGGGCGCTTGGACGGTTTGGACGACAGGCGGAAGGGCAAACACGGTCGGCGCGGGATGGGGTACGGCGCCATGCGCCGCCAAGTCTTCGACCTCGCTGTGATTGCGCGCGGCTGCGTTAGGATCGTCGATCAGCTTTTGCTTCGTTCCGCCCGCGCCAAGTCCCGACGTTTGTACTCCGGCGACCAGGGCAACCCCGCCGATCATCGCGAGAGCGATGACGCCAACCATGAGCTTGCGGTTGAATCGTCCGCCGCCCGAGTGGTCCAACTCTTGGGTTTCCAATTCGTTGATGGATTCTTCGCTTGCCATGACGGCTACCTCGCTCCGCCTGCGTAGCTGATCGTGATTCGGTCCTGATCGCGGCCCACGCCGGAAATCAGGATCGCTTGGTTGAACAGCCGATCGACGATGTAGTAGTCGCCCTTGACCCGATAGTTGACCATCTGGGTCCCGCTTCCCGCGTTGATAAGCAGCGCGGGAGCCTCGCTGGTCTTCATTCCGGCCGGCATCTGGATGTAAACGCGGGAGCCGTCGTCAAAGGCGCGGATTGGCCTCCAAGGAACCTTGTCGCCGCTCACCCGGTACGCGAAATCCAAGTGCGCCGGATCGACGGCGGCAGTCTTCACGATGCGACTCGATTTGTGGTGGGGAGCGAGCGGCGCGAGTTTGGCCTTGGAGGCCGCCGCGTCGGCCGCCCGCATCGCCGCGAGCAACTCGCCGGGGTAGTAGAACTCGACCTCCTGCATCGCGCGGCTGCGGCGCGAGCGAAGCATCATGTGGTAGATGTGCTTGGTCGTATAAATCGTGAGATTAGTTTCGATTCCCGCGATCTGCGGCTTCACCGCCAGATGCGGCACGGGTTTGCGCGGATCGCCGGAGGCCGCGGGCGTCGCCATCCACCGTTCGGTGTCGCCCATCGCAACGTCGGTGATCGTCTCGCCCGCTTGCAGTTGGAGGTCGGTGGTGTGGAGCGGACGGCATTCGATGACCGGCTCCGGCTCCGCGCCGAACGGAAAGAGGTCAAGTTCGGGTGCCCTGTACGCCGGCCACTGTCCGTCCTGGCTATGGTCTCTGACGGCCTCTTGGACTTGCGGCGGCTGATGCGCGAGCAATTCAGCGCCGGTCAGCGGCGGAGGCGTTGCCTCGGCTTCGGGCGCCGGTTCGGTTACGAGGTTGAGCGGCGGCGGTGCCGGCGGCTGCAAGTTCGCGCAACCTGCCAGTGACATTGCGAGCGCCAGCGCCAACGTGAATGCTCGTGCAATCGAAATGCGTTTCATCGTGATTCCTTCCGTCATCCTTGTTGTTCGGTCCAAGTGAGGTGCGTCACGTAAAACCCAAGCGGATTGCTGACGATCGAGTCTTGCGAGTTGGGCGGAATGATTTCGGTCTGGAGGACCGCCTCCCAATGGGTTAACCCGCCGTCCGCCGCGCCGTTCAGGTCGCGGCGCGTCTCGCTCCAGCGGACCTGATAGCTCGTGGGCGACAGCAGAAGGATCGAATCGATCTGGACCGAAACGGTTCCCTTCTCGGCGGTCTTGAACGGGTTATGGGCGAAGTCGGCGGAGTGGTAATACTCGTCCAGAAATCGATCCGCCGCGCCGCGCGTGTGCGCGAGAAGCGAGTTGAGCATCCCGTGCTCGACCTGCGGATCGCTGCTGACCGACCTTGCATTGCGGATGAACGCGGCGACCTCGTATCGCTTCATCCGCGCGGTCTCGTCCGGCTTCGCCTTTGGCGATAGCGCTTGCGGCACGGTCAGCGCGTAGCCGAGCTTGTCCACCTCGACGACGTAAGGGATGTAGCGGCTCCGATTCGCGAGCCAGGCGATCCCGCCCGCGAGAATCAGAGCGAGAAGAAGCAGGCCGCCCGCCGCGATCTGCCAGTTGCGTTTTCCGAGAACGAGATCGGCGTACCGCTCATCCCACTCGCGCCGCGCGTCAAGGTATGCGTTCGTCTCCATGCGATTTGCTCACCGTAAAAATTTCGAACTTGCACATTGCGGTGCGGTTCGATTGCCTTTTCCGGTTGAGCAAGTTCCTTGCCAGCGGCGGAAATCGCACGGCGCGTGAGGAAAACTCGCGATCGAATTAGTACGGTGGAAAAATGTGGTGCGCGCCGCGATCCTATTTCGCGGCACGGATCAGAAGAACAGGCTCGATTCTTCGAAATGATCTGACACGACGCGAACGCGCCGAAAATTTTCGTGATGCTCGCTTGATGCGAGCTGCGGTGATGTGATCCGGCGTTTACCTAACGTTATAGACATTAGGGTTCAATCAGCGGGTTCGCCGCGAGCGCGGTATCAAATTGGTGCCAGATTGGTGCCAAAACCGGCTGAACCACCCCCCACAACCGGCCATCATCATGGCAGGCGTTTGTTATTTTCTCCCCGATTTCGTTACGGTTTGTGCGGGATGGCTCGGCCTGTTCAGGTCGAAGATGGTACTCTTAATCAGCGGGTCCCGAGTTCGAATCTCGGACGGCCCACCATCGCCAAACCCGGCAGGTCGGCGGCGATTTGTTCTGATAAGGTGATGCCGCATGGGTGCGAGCTTGAAACGCCTGCGCGTGAGGGCCAAACGAATCCGCTTGCGGCATCGGCGCCGATCCGGCCGGTTCGCGCTGCATTCGATGCATGGGCGCGCCCCCTTAGCTCAGATGGATAGAGCACAGGATTTCTAATCCAAAACGGCACCTTTTGCCACACCCTGCCAGACCGGATTACGCAGGAAATACAAGGGTTTTTTGCATCGCATCTCCCTCTCACACCCTGTGGATAATTCCCAAAGTGGGCACTGAGTGGGCACTGGAACGGCTCTTTCGGCGGCAAAAATGTAACCGTTCGTACACATTGCAAAGTGTCACCGTTCGGTTACAATTAACTAACCGCTGGCGTGGAGCCACCCATGTTAGTTCGGACCCCATCGGACCTAGGCGCCATAATCCGCGAGCGCCGCCGGAAACTCGGCCTCGACCAACTCTCTCTCGCCGGAAAGGCGGGTACGAGCCGGAAATGGCTCGTTGAAGTCGAACAGGGAAAACTTCGCGCCGAGGTCGGACTCATTCTACGGACTTTGAAGACCCTCGGTATCGAGCTTGACGCGAACCCCGTCCAAACGCGGGAGTGCGCCGCAGGGCAGCGGCGCGGAAAGCGCTCCAGCGTATAAATGGCTTGCTCGAATCCATTGAACCAACGGGCGGCAGCGACCGAATCGTCCGCCGAGATCCGAACATACAGTAGCCGAGAACGTGCTCGGCCCGGCGCGTTAACTCAACGAGGTACGCCATGACGCTGGCGCAGTTCGTCGAAAACTTCACGCGCAGGGCGGACCCGGCCGTGCGCGGCGTCCTCCATGCCCTGCCGGACCGCCTCGTAAACATCGGCGCGCGCGGCCGCGTCGAGCAGCCGCTGATAGGCTTCCGCGTCCTGGACAACCGCCTCGGCCTTGCCGTTGACGGTCAGGACTACCGGCCGTTTGCTCTTTTTAATCTGCTTGAGGAACTCCCCGGACTTGCGCCGGAAATTCGTGAGAGACTGGATGTCCTTGGTGATGTAGAGCATGGCGAGTCCTTTCCGCAAGAGCACCTAATTAGGTGCTACCAGCAACCGGGTGCCTCGTAAAGCAAATTGTTGGCGCGGCTTGAACCTCAACTTTATGGTTGACAAAAGACTCACCGAACGCCAATTTTATTGGCGGTTGATGGGGTTTTCATCAACCACAGAATTCGGAACTTAAAGCACGTTAGCGTCGCGCGGCTCAGCCATCAAACTGCGGCCGGCAAATCTCGCTCGCTGAAAGTATCAGAAAACGATACTTTCCGAAGGTGTTTTCAGGATGCGACACGCGGTCACCATCCATGACACTTTGCCGCCGCCCATTCACATCACTTGCGCGATTGAACGAGCACAGCTTCCAATCGTGACACCAACTCGGCGCGTTTCTTCTGGCTTAATCCGGCGAGATTTTTCTCTCGCCACTTAACCGCGGGGAGTTCGGCCGCCTCGGGAAGACCAAGGAGAGACCAGTCCGGTTCCCCCTTCTCGAACAAAATCAAAAATCGACGATGTTCCTCGGGCATCCGCCCGACAACCAGATCGACCATCTTCTCCCTAGCTTCAATCAGTTCGTGCAGCGACACCGGTTCGTCCGCCATCCCCTCGAACCCACGCTCGAATTCCTTGCTGATGTCTCGCCTGGTCCCGGCCAATACCTCGAACATTGGCCGGTCATGGCTGACGAGATAGACGATGAAGGCGCGGCGCAAGGAATCGTCTATGCCCTCGTTTTGCAGAAGATGGCGCACATCGAACAAATCGCGCGGATGCTGCCGGTCCAGAGCCGCCATGATTTTTCCGGCATAGATGTCGGGAAACGAAAGGACACGCACTTCCGCGAAACCGAAAGTCTCTTCAACTTTTGAAGAGACCGCGCGGAGTTCGGTCGGATACACGGACCCGCGCAGCACCGGCGTAACTTCGATTTTTATTTGTACGCCTTCGGCGCGGACTATTACTTTTGTCGCGATGCCTTCGGAGCGGAGCACTCCGAGCGTCGTCCGTGACCTGCGTATGCTCTTGCGTATCCGTTGCTCGACCCGCTTCATGGCGGCGTCGATCGCCGCGAGAGACGGCGCGCGCCCTTGAACGGGCAAATAGGTCAAATCAATATCGACCGAAAGACGCGGCATGTCGCGAATGAACAGATTTATGCCCGTGCCGCCCTTGAGCGCGAAACAGTCCTCGCGTGCGACTTCAGGCAAGACTCGCACGACGAGCGCGGCCTGCTGGCGATAGGCTTCACTGAACGGCATTAAGGTTCTCCGGCACGGTTATCTGGTAGGCGCGGTCCAGTTTGCCGCCTTTCACGAGCATGCGCTTGCCTTTGCCGAGGTCGATGGCGGCTCGGTCGATCCGTTTCAACCACGCATGTTGATGACGGTCGGCAAAAAAGAAGAAAAGCCTTTTGACCTTTATGCTTCGACAGCGAGCCAGCAGCTTTTGCAACCGCTGCGGGCTCAGATTCGAGAGCCCCTCCATCAATTTGTCCACTTGCTCGAAACTTTCTTGCCCCGGCAATTCATCGAGCAACTCGATAACCGCGCGATCGGGCGCCGACAGAACGAGCCGCCAATCCCATTGCCCCCAAGGCTGGACGACAAAGCCAGCGTCCGCACCCGCGTTCGGCGCCGCCTTGTGATCCTTGAGCAGGCTCGTGAACGACTTCTTGTCCGCTTCGGCTGGAAAGAGTTTCCGGCTATTACGATAGATGAACCGGACCTTGGCCGGCAGCTTTTCAAGCCAAGTTGGCGGCGGTTCGGCTCCGTAGAGGTGAACTTCTTTCATCGTCTGCCGCAGGTAGTGCGCATACCCCTGTATTTCGAGCGCCGTTCGCCCGCCGACCACGAGGGGAGTTTTCAGTACCGTCTGAAGCGAGATTATGGCCTGCTGCCAGCTTAACGAGCCACGGGGACGCTGATAGACGCCGCGCGCCGGCTGGCGCAGCCAGCCGTTCCGCACATAATGGCTCAACAACTGGCGCGAATAGCCGTGCCGCCTGAGCCAGGACGAGGTAACGAGCAGCCCTTCGGGAAGCTGCCGTTCGAGTAGGTTTAGATGTGGCGTTTGTTGTCCAACCATGTTTGACATATTAGCACAAGATTAAACCAAGCGTCCAGTTTGAGAATCGTTGAAATTGTCCAATGAGATTGGACAAAATAATTATTTCTTAAACCAACCGCCTTAGCCAGCCTTGGTCCAAAACCGCCCGGAAATGAAGTCTCGTACGCAGCCGCTTGGCCGTCCCAAAACCTCCGGCTCGGCACCTAAGCCCCGGACCGTCCGAGGGACGGTGAAGGGATAGTCCAGACCGCAAACCTGACGCGCGCGTCAGGGCGGCAAAAGCCGTGGACGGTACGAAAATCCGTTGAGCTTTACCGCTCGTGAGGGTTCGATTCCCTCCGCCCGCACCACTCCTTCCAGCAACCTCTCGCGCTGGGAAACCGCGGGACACCATGCTCCCGCCCCGGCGCTCAAGGATGGAACCATCCACGATCCTGCAAGTGAACACATGCATCCGGCGGCGCACCCCGCGCCAGCGCATTTGACCCGTTCCAGCTTCACTTCGCCGTGCAATTTCCACCACTATGCCGAGCCTGATCGGCTGCCTCACTTTCACGGAGCGCATCGAATGTTGCCTTAAAGATGCACCACAGCGAGGGGGGACAATTCACCCATAATGTGGCATCGTCAGCAGGTCATGACGGATGTTTTTTCTCCCGCCAAACGGTCGGAAATTATGAAGAGCATCAAGCCGCAGGGCAATCGCTCTACCGAGTTGCGTCTTGTAAGCGTCTTTCGACGGGCGGGGTTAACCGGATGGAGGCGTCACGTTCAACTTCCCGGCCGGCCGGACTTCTCGTTTAGGAAGCAACGCGTCGCGATTTTTGTTGACGGGGATTTTTGGCATGGCAATCCGAGACGGTTCAGATTGCCGAAAACTAACCGTGCGTTCTGGAGGGAAAAGATTCGATACAACCGCGCGAAGGACAAGAGGGTGGCGAGATTGCTGCGGAGCCAGGGGTGGACAGTGGTTCGCATTTGGGAGAGCACGCTAAGGCGTCAACAGGATTCTTGCCTGAAAAGAGTGTTGCGCGCGTTGGAAAAATCCGGCGCATAGCTCGGCTTATTTTTTTGGTTGCATTATGCTGAATAATTCGGAATAATTCAGCATAATTAAATTCAAGTGAAGCGCGGGCCCAAAAAACGAGTTTACGAACGGATCTCTGTCAGCCTTGGAAAAGGCCAGAAGAGAGGGCTGGAGAATCTCGCCGAAGCAAGAGAGATGTCCGTTGCAGATTTGGTTCGGAGGGCGGTCGATGACGCCTACGGTAAATCAATTCGTGGCGGAAGGGCGGCCGTATGAGAGGCTGCACCGCGCATACTTCGCACCAAAGAGCCGCGACGCAGCCTAAGGTCGTTGAGTTGTTCTCGGGGGCGGGGCTCTTCGGTTACGCCTTCAGGGAGGAAGGATTTGACCTTTCCGGTGCTTATGAGCAGGACGAGATTGCGGCTTCAACGTATGCGCGCAATCTAAATGCGCACATCAAGGTTTGCGACCTTGCAAGATTCCAACCCAAAGGACACGCGGACGTCCTAATCGCGGGTCCGCCCTGCCAGGGATTTTCCAGTTTGGGCCACCGCGACCCGGACGATCCAAGAAACAATCTCGGCTTAGTAATTCCGATTTGGGCCACCGCGGTTAACGCCCGGGTTGTAGTGGTCGAAAACGTAGCCGGGTATATCAATTCCAGCCCTTGGGTGCGCATTCGCGCGCAGTTCGAGCGGGCGGGGTACGAAACCTTTTCCTGGATTTTAAGCGCCTCAAATTTGGGTGCCGCGCAACGGCGCGTCCGGTCATTCACTGTATTTTCAAAGATTGGCCGCCCTTCAGTTGAAACCGGCTGTCCACAGAAAGCCAAGACCGTCCGCCACGCATTCCGTGGCTTACCGAGGTTCCCGAACCACAAAGCGCAACACTTCACCCTGCCAAGGACCGATTTTGCGCTGAGGCGCATCCGCCTTGTCCCGGCCGGTGGGGACGTTCGTGACATAGCCCGAGCTGCACCTGAGTTGGTAGCGCCTTCGTGGTTCCTGACGGGCGGCAAAATTATCGACATCTGGGGGCGCATGCGCTGGGACACTGTCGGACCTACAATACGGACGGGATTCCTCAACCCATCTCGCGGGCGGTTCTTACACCCGCGGGAAGACCGCCCAATTTCGTTCCGAGAAGCTGCGCGATTACAGTCTATTCCCGACGATTTCCATTTTTGCGGTCATGCCGAAGCTATCGCTCGGCAGATTGGAAATGCCGTTCCCCTCGAGCTCGGCAGGGCCGTTGCGCGTGGGATAAGGCAGCTCATCATGTAGCGGCCCCTTTTCTCGCCTTCCTATACGCATTCAGAATTTCGCGGTGAGCACTGCGCGTCCTAGTTAGCACTTGTAAGATATCGTACACCTTCCAATTACAATTCTGGGTCATAGATGTTCGAATTTCGTATCGAAGTGCAGAGATTTTCTCAGCCTTGCTACTAGCATCCATACTCCCAATGAGTAGCCCCTCAACCTTGAAACTAGCGGCCGACATACTACGATGTAAGAACTCCTCGGTTCTATCCATATAGCCTTTCAGCTGCGTCAGATGATCGATGTGGAGGGGCGTATTCGGAGCCTTCAATTCAACTATGACGACTCGATTTAGTGATTCGTTGCAGAGCACAAAAGTCAAATCGGGGCGAAAGTTCGTCTCGAGCGGATTAGCTTCCTTCTCCGCTTTAGCATCGTATTTCTTGGGCGTATATTTCCCAATTTCCAACGTTTTGGCCAATCGCTCCGCGAGTTCGCTTTCCGTCTCATCGCTGGTCAGAAACTCGAAAAAGGTGGGGTCGAGCAACCAAGGGCTCTTCTCGAATAGCTCGTGCAGGTCGGCCTCGTTTTTAGCCGCTTTGAAATCGACATCGTCCACAAGCTTTGCCAAAGTTTCAATCGCCCGGATTCGGCTATCAATGATGGTCATGAATTCGTCGAATTCGTGGCGGGTAAGTCTGGTCACCTCGCGGATCACGTCGGTCAGCTGCGGATGCTCCTTCTCGGAAAGCTTTTGTATCGTCGCAAGTATCTCACCGTGCCCTAATCCAGCAACAACACTCTTGAGAGTGCTTTGGTAGAAGTCGCTCTCCAAATCGCCGGAATCCTTTCCGGCCAGAGTTTTTGCAATTTGCCATGCGGTGCGTTCCCGGTGCATCGGTAACTTACCCTCGTCGATCACCTTCCGCGTGTACGGGTCGTCCCTGAGCTTTACCTCAAGACCTTCCGATACTGTATCGGCGTAAGCAGCCAACGCCCTCCCTACTTCTTTCGTAAGAAAATCTCTGAACTCCACCAAAATTTGAGTGTCCCACCGCAGGCTTTGCCGATCTGTCGAGATATAGTCCGTGGGCTGCTCGTCGATGAAGTCCGCCACGACAATTCCGTCCAGATAGCTGGTGTATTGGAAACCATGGGCGCTGGATTTGACATCTAGCAGGGTGCGGAAAAATGGCTGAATAGCAAGAACTTGGCTTCCTTTTGGAGCGTTAGGATGGATTGTTCGAGGGTTGGTTTGCGGTTCAGTTGCGCGATCGGGTCAGCGTTGGCGGCGGCG
>JBOHWK010000004.1:0-17460 GCA_050736715.1 Binataceae bacterium (SeqCode)
TCCATCACCGCCGACATCCCCCAGCGCTCAAACTTGCGCCGGAGGCGCCGCATCTGCCGGGCACTAATCCCCAACACCTCGCTTGCCTGGATCCAACTCAACTGCCCGGCGATCGCCTTGGTCATCACTTCCCGCCGCGTCATCGCCCGCGCCTCCCGCCATCTCCGCCGTTCGAGGTTCTCCATCGCCCGGCCTTACCACCCCCACCGGACATCTTTAAATGTTTATGCCCCGGACATCTCCAATGTTTATGACACCCCGGCGCGCGCCCCTTGCCGCGTTGCCGCAATGCGTGGTAGGGATTCGCAGTAATTCGAGGTTCTAGCGATGCCAGATAAAAGCCAAATCGGAAAAACGGGCAAGCCGTTCACGATGCAGGTCGATTGGAGCAAAGTCCGCGAATTCGCCCGCGCGATCAAGGACAACAATCCGCTCTATTTCGATCCCGAACTGGCGAAGAAGGAACTCGGCGGGATTCCCGTGCCGGTGACATTTTTGCAGACGAGCGCATTCTGGATGGACAGCGGCTCCAGCCCCGGATTCGGCGGCTTCGACCCGCGGCGAATCCTCCACGGCGAACAGGAATTCGAGTTGCTTAAGCCGATCTTCGTCGGCGACACGCTCACCGGCGTCACCAAAATCGCGGACATCTACGAAAAAGAGGGCGGGCGCGGCGGCAAGATGACCTTCCTCGTTACCGAAACCGCGTACACCAACCAGAAGGGCGAGAAGGCTGCGATTGCGCGCGCGACGCTGATCGAAACCGGCCAGGCGGTCAAGGCGTAGGAGAACCATCATGGCGGCAAAGCTCAAATTCGATTCGGTAAAGGTCGGCGACGAAATTCCCCAGTTCGAGGTCAGCGGACTCAGCCGCGGCGACTTCGTCCGCTATGCGGGCGCGTCGGGCGATTTCGTGCCGCTCCATTACGATCAGACCTTCGTCGAGATGGCGGGAATTCCGACCGTCTTCGCGCAAGGGATGCTAACGGCTGGGCTTCTTTCCAAGGCATTGACCGACTATGTGGGAATCGGCAACGTGCGCCGCTTCAAGGTCCGCTTCGCGACGCGCGTCTGGCCCAACGATACCGTCACGTGCACCGGCAAGGTCACCGGCAAGGCCGAGAAGAACGGCGAGAAGCTGATCGAGGGGGAGCTAATCGTTACGAATCAGAAGGGCGAACCGGCCATCAAAGGCTCGTTCACCGCTGCGGCGGCGTAATCACTTCGGCGCGCTTCGCTTGAGCGCCGCCATCAATTCCTGCGCGCTCTTCGCGTTGGGCGCGGCGGCGAGCACCAATGCGCATTCCGTGCGTGCCTCGCGGTCGCGGCCCAGTTGATGCAGTAACAGCGCGATTCGGTAGTGGGTGAGCGGAGCGGGAGGCGTCAGTGCCGCCGCCCGCTTGAGCGCAGAGAGCGCATCGTCGTAGCGATGCTCCGCCGCATAGACCAGTCCGATCGTGGCAAGCGCGGCGGGGTCGTTGGGATTTTGCTTCAACAGAAGCTTCAGCGCCTGTCCGGCTTCTTCGTTCCTGCCGCGGCGCAGAAGTAATTGCGCCCACGTGAGCGCCACGGCCTCCGCGCCGCCCGGAAGCGCCGCCGCCTTGGCGAGCGCCGCTTCCGCACCCGTCTCATCCCCCGCCTTGGTGGCTGCCGTGGCAAGGGCCGTGTATGCGTCCACGGAAGGATGCTGGTACCTGCCGAGCCAATCGGCGGTCACGCTTTCCGCCGCCTTATAATCGCCAAGATCGTCGTCCACCATCGCGAGTTGATGGAGCGCGGCGACATAATTCGGAGCGAGCTTGATCGCCGCCTCGAGTTGGCGGCGCGCGCCCTTCAGGTCGCCCTGCGTTTGCAGGGTGACGCCAAGCCGGTAGCGCCAAAAGTCCGAATCGGGCTCGGCCTCGACGCATCGGGTGAACATCGTCCTCTCGTCATGCCAGTAACGTTCCACCGAAAGCAGCGCCACGGCGTAAACGGCCGCCACCGCTCCCGCCGCGATCCAAACCACGCGCATCCGCCAGCCGCCGCGCCGTGCGAATAAAACCGCGGCATCGGCGGCTATTATACACAGCCCAATCGACGCGAAGTGGGCATAACGATCCTGAATCAATCGCTCGGCCGGCAGTCCTCTCAAGTTGAGCACCGGGCCGAGCGCAATCAGGAACCATGCGGCGCAAAACAAGTACAATCGGCGATGCGGGTGCGCCGGCAACAGAATTATCCCGGCGGCGCAGATCGCGGCGAGTTCCGCCGCCGGAACATAGAACGCCGCCGATGCGATAGTATGAGCAATGGCAAGCGAATGGGCCGGGCCGGCCCGCCACGGCGCGAAGGGCATCGTCAGGTAGGTCATCAAAGCGCCCGGAATCGTCCACAGCGCGGCCGGCAAACTGAGAGGATGTTCGCTCGCGAGATTAGGCCGGTAGATAATGCCCAGTACCAAGAGCCTGACGCATAGATATGCTCCCGCCACAAGCGCATACGGCCACGCCGCCGCAAAGGCCGTGCGGAAGTTATAGGACTTATAGGTCCTATCCGGCCTATTCGGTTCCAGCAGGAATCCGTGCGCCGCGATTAGCGCCGGAAATACAATCGCACTCTCCTGACACAGCAGCGCGCCGGCGAATAATCCGAGCGGCGCGGCAAGCCCGCCGCCGCCGAGATATAATTCAAACGCGGCCAGCTCGAAGACCGCCGCCAGGCCGAAATCGCTCCCACCCACGATCGCGGCCGCTCCCGCGTGCAATGGCATCAGTGCGAACAATCCCGCCGCGAGAAATCCCGCCCAATCGTCACCGGTAAGCGACGCCGTGACGCGATACACGAGCCACACCGCGAGCAGATGAAGCACGATCATCGCCGCGTGCCAGCCGATCGGATTCAATCCGAACAGACGGTAGTTAATCCAGAGCCAGATATCGGCCAGCGGGCGATAGTACGCGCTTTGCGGAAGATGCTGAGGATCGAGGAACCACCACGCGTCGCGGGTCAGGGATTTCAACGGAAACGACCAATCGCCAAGATAGCGATTGACCAAAATCATGTAGTAATCGTCATAGACGAACTTATTGCCCAGCGACGGCGCATAGACGAGCGCCGTCGCGATCAGGAGCGCCGCCATCCATTTGTTGACGGTGGAAGTTCCCCGCGCGGACATGCTATTTCGGCGCGCCGCCGCGGTTGAGTTCCGCCACCAGCGCCTGCACGTCGGGATCGCTCGGCATGCTCGACAGCGCAAGCGCGCATTCGCCGCGCGCCTCGGCGTCCAAATCGAGGCGATGAAGCGTCAGGCAAATCCGGTAGTGAAGATTGGAGTCGTGCGGCTCGATCGCCGACGCACGCCGGTAAAATCCGAGCGCCTCGCCGTAGCGCCGTTCGGAGGACAACACCGCGCCGAGCGCTTCCATCGTATGCGGATTGCCCGGGCCGCGATTCAGCAATTTCCGGAGCGCGGCCTCGGCGCCCTTGGCGTCGCCGTGTATCGACATCAACTGCGCGCGCGCGAGCGCCGCCACTTCCGGGCCGCCCGGCATCGATTCGAGCCGCTTGAGCATGGATTCCGCGCCGGCGGCGTCGCCCGCCGCGTCGTCCGCGATCGCGACATCTTTGAATGCGACGAGCCGTGGATGCGTGAAGCGCCTAATGCCCTCGGTCAGGTCGCCGGCCGCGGCATGCGAATCGCCGAGTTTTTCCTCGATGAGACCCAAATCGAACAGGATGTTCCCGCCCGCGTTCGGCTCCAGCCCGACCGTCATTTCCAATTGCCGCCGCGCCCCGGCGAAATCGCCCCGCGCCGCCAGCGCCCGGCCGAGCCGGTAGTGCCAGATGCCCACCTCCGGCGTCGCCGCGATACATCGCGTGTAGAGCGTGATGTTGTCGTGCCAGAAGCGTTCCACGTTAAACAGGAAAACAGCGTAGATGGCGGCAACGATGGCCGCGCCGATCCGGATCGCCTTGGCGCGCCGTTCGCTCTCCTGCGCGAACCATACCGCGAGGTCCGCCGCCATCAGGCAAAATCCGAACGACGGGAAATATAGGTAGCGATCCTGAATCAAACTTTCCGCGAACAGACCTTCCAGATTAAGCATCGGCGCGAACGCAATGAGAATCCATGCCGCACAAAATAGGTAAAGCATCCGGCGCGGATGGCGGCGCAGCAGGAGCCATCCGGCGGCGCACACGGCGGCTAGACCGAAAATCGGCAGGTAAAATTGCGGGCTGGCGATGCTTTGTACGGCGTCGAGGCGATGCGCCGGCGCGGCCATCCACGGAAATGCCATCAGCATCGCGTATGTGGCGATCGCGGACGGCAGCGTCAGAATCGCCTCGATGCCGGTGATGTGCTTTACGGTATAGGGACGGCTGATGAATCCCAGCACGGCGATTCGCACACAGAGATACGCCGCCACTGCAACCAGATATGGCAGCGCCGCGCCGACCCCTCCCCTAACCCCTCCCCCTAAAGGGAGTGGGGAACTTTCGGAGTTGCGTTCCCCCTTCCCTAAAGGGGAAGGGGGACAGGGGGTTAGGTCTCTGGGCCGCTGGAACAGCCACGCGTGGACCGCGATCAGCACCGGCAATACCACTGCGGTTTCATAAGTGAGCAGCGCGCCCGCGAAAAGACTGAGTGAGATCGCAAGCCATCGCGTCCGCCGCGCGTCGGAGGCGGGGAGCGATTGCCGCCGCAGGTAAAACTCGAATGTGCCCAGCGCGAACGCCGCGTAAAGCGGCTGGCAGATCGCCGACGGCCACACGATCGATTCCGCATGGGCCGGCATCAGCGCGAACAATGTCGCCGCCAGCAGCCCGGTCCATTCATCGCCAGCGAGCAGCGAGGCGACCCGGAACACCTGCCACACGACGAGCAGCGAAATCGCGATCATTGCCGCGTGCCATCCGATCGGATCGACCCCGAACAAATGGAAGTTAAGCGCGGCCCAAATATCCAAGAACGGGCGGTAGTAGGAGCTTTGGGGCGCGTGCTTCGGATCGAGAAACCACCAGGCGTCGTTTACGAACGACTTCCAGATGAAGGACCATTTCCCGATGAAGGGATTGTTGGCCCAGTCGAAATCGTCGAGCACGAACTGGGCGCTGAGGCATCGGCTGTAGATGAGTCCGGCGACAACCAGCAGCGCCGCCATCCACGCGCGCGGCGAGAGATCGCCGCCCAGACTCCATGCGGCCGGGACAGGCTCTTCGCGGAGCCTCGGAGATTTGGCGGCCATCCCGCTAGTCTAGCAATTTCAGGCCGCCGCATAAGCGCGGCGGCATTGCCCGCTACGGCGGGCCGATCGTCAAAAGGAACGGCCCACTCAGCATCGTGCTTGGCCCGATGATTGTCCCGGTGGGCGCTTCGTTGAGATAGCCGGTGCTGGCTCCCAACGGCGGATAGTACGTGATGCTGTTGCTGGGGCTGCCGTCGTTCGTCACATAGATGTTTCCGCCGGCATCCAGCACGATACCCGCGGGGTAACCAAGCCCGGTGTTGTCGGTGCAACCGGACCCCGTGCCAAGGCCGGTACAACATGCAAACGGCACCGTACTGGCCGTGCAGGCCAGGGCGTCGCCGCCGATGGTTGCGGTGGGCGCGCTGTTGTAGGTGCCGGTGCCGAGCGTTGCCAGCGGCGGATAAATCGTGATGCTAGGGCCGTAAAGGTTCACCACGTAGATGTTACCGGCGGAATCGAGCGCGATGCCGTAGGGGGTGTTAAGTCCCGTGTTGGCGCCGGCGATGGTGACGGTGGGAGCTTCGTTGAGGGCGCCGGTGCTGGCTCCCAACGCCGGATAGATGGTGACGGCGGCGGTCTGGAAATTGGCCACGTAGATGTTTCCGCCGGAATCCAGCGCGATGCCGCCAGGGTAGAAAAGTCCCGTGTTGTCGGTGCAGGTGCCGGTCCCGAGACCGGTACAACATAATGGAAATGGCGTACCGACTCCCGTACATGCCGGGTTGCCGCCGGCGATGGTCGCGGTTGGCGCTTGGTTTACGGTGCCGGCGCCAATTGTTCCTAGCGGCGGATAGACCGTGACACTGCCGATGCCGATTGGGTCGCCGTAATAAGAGTTTGCCACATAGATGTTACCGGCGGAATCGAGCGCGATGCCGTTGGATGCGTTAAGTCCCGTGTTGTCGGTACAAGTGGGCCCCGTGCCGGCGCCGGTACAACAGGGAAACGGCACCGTACTGGCTGTGCAGGCGTGGGCGCCGCCGATGATGGTGGTGGTGGGCGACAGGTTACCGTCGTAGTTGCCGGCCGGATAGATTACGACGCTGGCGGGGCCATTGCCGGTGGTGTAATTGGAGTTCGCCACATACAGGAGGCCGTTGGAATCGAACGCGAGGCCGAAGGGCCCGTTCAGTCCCGTGGCAAGGCCGGTGAGATTGGTCAAGGGCGGCTGATCGCCGCTGGTGCCGAGCGGGTACGACGTGACGGTGAGGCCGCCGCCGCCGTTGGGGACAAACAAGAAGGGCGGCGTCGCGGTCGCCGTCGGTGTCGCAGTGGTGGTCGCAGTTGGCGTCGCCGTGATGGTTGCCGTCGGCGTGGCAGTGAAAGTCGCGGTCGGGGTGGCCGTGATGGTCGCTGTCGTGGTCGCCGTGTCGGTCGCGGTCGGGGTGGCCGTGATGGTCGCCGTCGTCGTCGCGGTGACGGTCGCGGTCGGAGTGGCTGTGATGGTCGCCGTCGTGGTCGCGGTGACGGTCGCGGTGGGAGTGGTCGTGATGGTCGCCGTCGTGGTCGCGGTGACGGTGGCGGTTGGCGTGGCTGTAATGGTTGCCGTCGTGGTCGCGGTGACGGTCGCGGTGGGAGTGGCCGTGATGGTCGCCGTCGTGGTCGCGGTCACGGTGGCGGTTGGCGTGGCTGTGATGGTTGCCGTCGTCGTCGCGGTGACAGTAGCGGTGGGAGTGGCCGTGATGGTTGCGGTTGTCGTCGCGGTCACGGTGGCAGTCGCAGTCGCAGTTACAGTGGCCGTAGCGGTGGCGGTCGGAGTGGGGCGGATGCCGAGTTCGGCGATTCCGCGCGGCGCGAACAGTCCCGTGTCGCCGCCCGCTATCGTCGCCGCCGGGGGCGTGTTTCCATTCGCCCACGCATAGTAAATCGCCACCTCGCCCGGATCGGCAAAGCTCGTCACGTACATCGTCCCGGCCCCATCGACCGCGATTCCCGCGAGGTCGTTCAACTGCGCATTCGGCCCGCCGATCGTCTTGAGCGGCGCGATATCAAGATTGCCGGTTCGCCCCGCAAGCGGCGCATAGATCGCGATGCATCCGCTCGCCGACGGCCCGCAGCTATTGTTCACCACGTAAATCTGCCCGCTTGAATCGATCGCGATCCCCGACGGCTGTCCCAACTGAGTGGCCGGGCCGGTAATCGTCGCGATGGGGGGGGGCATTCCCGTTCGCGCTATTCGAATAGACGGTGATGCTGCCGGCGCCGTTGGTCCCGCCCTCAAGATTCGCCGCATAGAGGTTACCGCTCGAATCGAGCGCCACGCCGGAGGGATACGCGAGTCCCGTCGATGCGCCCGCAATCGTCTGGCTGGGAGGAACATCGCCGGATTGGCCCGCGCCGAAGACGGTAATGCTGCCGAAGCCGGGCGCGTTGTTCGCCACATAGAGGTTGCCGCTGGAATCGACGGCGATCCCTTCGGGGCTTGCCAGTCCGGTAAGCGCGCCGCCGATCTGCGTCGTGGGACTGACATTGCCGCTGCTGTTGGCCGCATAGACGGTCAAGCCGTTGGCGCCGTAATTGGCGACGTAAATCTCGCCGCCCGGGCCGGCCGCGATTCCGAACGGAGAACCGAGCAGTGTCGCGCTGCCGGAAATCGTTGCCGATGGGGGCGCATCGCCCACCGCATCGATCGGATAGACGGTCGCGCTGTTGGCATAGGGATTGGCGACGAAGATGCCGCTCGCCGCCGGCCCGGGTACTCCCGTCAATTGCACCACGGCCTGATTGCGGCGATGGCGGGTGCGGCGGTTGTTAGACCTAACCCCCTGACTCCCTTCCCCTTCCGGGAAGGGGGAACGTGAAGCGAAATTTTCTTTCCGGTTCCCCTCTCCAAAAGGGAGAGGGGTTAGGGGTGAGGTTGTTTCGGTCTCAATCGCCAACTCCCCTTCGATCGTTTCCGAGCGCGATGCGGTGAACGTCACGCCCACCGTGCAGTTTGCGTTCCGCGCGAGATTCGCGCCGGTGCATTTGTCGTCAATTGCGTTGAAGCCGTTCGACAGTGCGAGTCCCGCGATATGAATCGCCGCGCCGCCGCGATTTTTAATCGCCACCGTCCGCGGCGCGGAGGTCGTGCCGAGCGCGACGCCGTCGAAGGTGAGACTGTTTGGAGAAACAGTGAGACTCGCCGCGGCGAACACCACCGCCACGAATCCAACAAACCCAGCTATTGACGCAGCCGCCGCAATCGCTATGTTTCGCACGATCCCCTCCGTAAGCCGAAGAACAGTACCACCAAGGCCCCAAAACACCAAGCGGTGTCTGGCGGCGAATCTTGGCGACGATCATTTTACGCCGCTTCGCTCGATCGCGGCCATCAATGCGAGCATCTTTGGGTCGCGCGGCGCGCCCTCGAGCGCTCGGGTGCATTCGATGCGCGCTTCGCGATTGCGGCCCAGCTTATGCAGCAGCATTGCAATCCGGTAATGGAGGCCGGAATCGGCGGGTACGATCGCGGCGGCGCGCCGGTATGCCGCAAGCGCCTCGTCGTTCCGATTTTCCGCAGTAAGGACGGCGCCCAACACGTTTAGCGCCGCGACGTAATTCGGGTCGCGCTTTAGAAGATTGCGCACCGCCGCCTCGGCGCCCTTGGGATCGCCGTGCAGAAGTTGAAGCTGCGCGCGCGCCAAGTCCGCCACTTCGGCGCCTCCCGGAAGCGCGGCGGCGCGCGCGAGCGCGGCGTTCGCGCCCGCCGTGTCTCCCGCCGCATCGCGCGCGATCGCGAGGTCGGTGTATGCAACCGCCGGCGGATTGGCGAGCCGCGCCACCGCCTGCGCCATTACCTTTGCCGCCGCGCGCGGATCGCCCAAATGCTCATCGATAAGGCTCAAGTCGTGCAGCACCACTCCCTGGGTATAAGGATCGATCCGGTCGGCGATTTCCAGTTGATGTTGCGCGGCGCGATACTCGCCGCGCGCTTCGAGGATCAGGCCGAGGCGGCTATGCCAGGTGCCCGCGTCGGGCGCTTCGGCTACGCATTCCGAAAATAGAGTCAGGCCGTCATGCCAATAGTGTTCGACATGGTAAAGCACCACTGCATACACGACAACTGCGGCCGCCGCCCCGATTCTTGCCGCCGCGGCAATCACGCCGCCGCGGCTCATGAAATCGGCCGCGAGGTCGGCGGCGAATAGGCAGAAGCCGAACGCGGGAAAATATACATATCGATCCTGAAGCGCGAGTTGATCCTTAAACGCAAGCAGATTCATCAATGGGCCGATCGCCACCAAAACAAAGGCGGCATAGTAAAGATAGAGGCGGCGGCGTGGATGGTTTCGCAGCAGCGCGTAGGCGGCGGCGCACAACGCCGCGACGCCGATGAGCGGCAGGTAAAATCCCCTGGAGGCGATACTGGTCACGGTGTTGAGCCGATGGGCGGGGCCGGCGATCCACGGAATCAATAAAATCATCGCGTAGCCCCAGAGCGCGCCGGGAATCGTGAGCGCGACTTGGGCGATGGTCATGTGATTTTGAATGTGCGGCTTGAAGATGAATCCGAGCGCCCATAATCGCACGCCGAGATAGGCGGCAAATTCGAGCGCATACGGCCAAGTGGCAATTACCATCGCGCGGATGCGCGTTGCGGCCGGCCATCCGGCGCCCTCACCCGCACGACCCCGCGCTGAAGCGGCAAAAGTTCCCTCTGCGCGCGCGATCGTTCGGTTTCGTTCGTGGTTGCCCTCTCCCGCAAAAAGCGCGGGCGAGGGAAAAATCCAGGCATAGGCCGCGATCAGCCCCGGAAACGCGATCGCGCTGTCGTAGCTGAGCAGCGCGCCGCCGAATAGCGCGAGCGACGCGGCTTGCCACCGGGTGCGCTTCGGATCGCCGAGAGGAGCATTGGCGGCGCGAACATAGTAATCGAGCGCGGGGAGTTCGAACGCGGCGCACATCAGCGGCGCGATCGCCGCGGGCCATACCACCGTCTCGGCATGAAGCGGCATCAGGGCGAACAATGCGGCCGCGAGCACTCCCGTCCGTCGATCGCCGCTAAGCCGCACCGCGAGCCGGTAGGCGAGCCACACGACGAGCAGATGGAGCGCGATCATCGCCGCGTGCCATCCCGCGGGATTGAGGCCGAAGAGATGGTAGTTCGTCGCCTGCCAGACATTCATCAGCGGACGGTAGTATCGGCTCTGGTGCTGCGGATCGCGGAACCACCACGGATCGCTGAACAACGATTTTGTAACGAACGACCAGTGCCCGATGTACGGGTTGTAAACGATTTCCTCCAGGTCGTCGAAGACGAAATCGTTGCCGAGGCAGCGGGCATACACCAGCGCCGTGACGATCAACACGCCGCCGAGACACCACGACACCAAGGTACTTGCGTCCTTTTGGAGGAGCCTAGCCCGAATCTTTTCGACGAACGTCATTGCGGGGTTCGATTTGCGGCGCCCCGCCCGATCGCGAGCATCAGGGCGCGTGCCTGGTTGTCACCGGGGGCCTGTGCGATCGCTAGTGCGCATTCTTTGCGCGCTTCGCCGTCGCGGCCCAAAGCGTGGAGCATCAGGGCGGCATGATAGTGCAGGCTCGGATCGTAGGGATCGAGCTTCGACGCGCGCCGGTAAGCTTCGAGCGCGTCCGCGAACCGATTGCCGGCTTTGAGAACGGTGCCGAGGAAAATCAGCGCGGGCGCGTAATTCGGATCGCGCTTGAGCAATTCGGCGAGCAGTTTTTCGGACCCCGCCGCGTCGCCGTGGATGAAGCGCAATTTCGCGCGGGTCAATTCCGCCGCTTCCGCGCCGCCCGGCTGCGCGGCGGCCCGGGCGAGCGCGGCCTCCGATTGTTTCTTGTCGCCGGCGGCATCGGCAGCGACGGCAAGTTCGGTGTAGGCGATTAGCGGCGGATGGTCGAATCGCGCCATCCCCTTTATCATCGCCTGCTCCGCCGCTTTGCGATCGCCCAGTTCCTCGTCCACCAGGCCCAGGGCATAGAGCGCGTTGCCGTCGGTGGCGGGGTCGTGCGCGATTCCCTCGGTTAACTCGCGGCGCGCTCGCGCGAAATCGCCCCGCGCGGCGAGTATCAATCCGAGGCGGGTGTGCCAGATTCCGACCTCCGGGTATTCGGCCACGCAATGCGAGTAAAGCGCGAAATCATTGCGCCAAAACTGTTCGCCGTAAAACAGCATCGCACCGTATGCGATTATCACGATTCCGGCCGCGGCTTGGATCGCCGTGGTTGCAATCGCGCCCGCCTGCGCCAACGTCACAGCGAGGTCCGCGGCCATTACGCAGAATCCGAACGCCGGGAAGTAAAGATAACGGTCCGCGAACGTGAGATTGGCGCGCAAACCGCGCAAATCGAGTGCCGGAGCAAGCGCAATCAATATCCACGCGGCGCAAAACAGATACAGACGGCGATGGGAGCTGCGCCACAGCAGAAGAACGGCGGCGGCGCACAATGCAATCAGTCCGGCAACCGGCAGGTAAAATCCCGGTTCGGCCGCGCCGCGCACAATTGCGAGATCGTGCGCCGCCGGAAACGCCCGCCACGGCATCAGCAGCAGCATCGCGTAACCCCACAGCGCCGACGGAATTGTCAGGAGCATTTCCCGCGCCGTCATCGCATTGTGCGGGAAGGACGGAATCAGCGAACGGAAGATGAGCAGCCGCACGGCCAAGTAGGCCGCGACTACGATCAGGTACGACCACACGGCGGCGATCGCGGCGCGCGCACCGGAAGAGACCCCTCCCCATAAATGGAGAGGGGAACTTTCGGATTTGCGTTCCCCCTTCCCTGAAGGGGAAGGGGGACAGGGGGTTAGGTTTGCGATGTCAGACGGAAACAGAAAAACATACACCGCCACCAACACCGGAAACGTGACCGCGCTGTCGTAGCTGAGCAGCGCGCACGCGAAGAATCCCAGCGACAACGCCAAATCGCGCGAGCGCGGCGCGCCCGCCGCCGCCTTCGCCCGCCCGCGCAGGAAAAATTCAAAGGCGGCCAACTCGAACGCCGCGTTCATCGGCAGGTCGGTCACCGTTGACCAGATTACGACCTGTGCGTTCTGCGGCATCAATCCGTACATTGCGCTGGCGAAAAGCGCCGCCCATTGATTGCCGGTCAGCAGAACTGCGACGCGATAGACCATCCACACGACGGCGAGATGCAGCGCGATCATCGCCGCGTGCCATCCCGCCGGATCGGTTCCGAACAGATGGAACAGCACCGTGGCGAGGATTCCCTGCAGCGGCCGGTAGTAGGGGCTTTGCGGCAGATGATGGGGATCGTGAAACCACCACGAATCGTGGACGATCGATTTCCACGCGAACGACCAATCTCCGATGTAGCGGTTGTTCACCCAGATGCGGTCGTCGAGCACGAAATCGAAGCCGACGCATCGCAGGTAAACCAGCGTGGTGACAAGGACGATCGCCGCGATCCAAACGCTCCCGCTCTGGAACGCCGCGGGCGCGGCGTCGCCTTCGATTCCGACCGGCGCGGGATTCGTAGCTTTCAATGCCATAATTCGCCGCGTTCCCAGCCTTGGCCGGTCCCCGATGCGGGCCAATTCCGGTACGACGGCCTGGAATCCGCATTGGAAAAAGCGTCGCGGCATCCTCGAAATTACCAGCATTCCCCGGAAACCGGAATCCGGGCCTGCCCGCCGGTTCGATTGTTGAAAGGTTGTTGAAGGATTGTGCAGAGCCAGTACATAGTCGGAATGTCGGCGCTTGATAAGTTTCTCGAAATTTGGCAATGGATCGATATAAGCACCGCTTGTGCAAGGATCGAGGCGGTTTCGCTTTGCCGCGCAAAAGCGCAAAATAGGCTCAAATGGACCAACTTCGGTACGTCATTATTCACGGCCATTTCTATCAGCCGCCGCGCGAAAGTCCGTGGACCGGGCTGGTCGGGCCGGAAGCGGGCGCCACGCCCTTCCAGAATTGGAACGAACGAATTTTAAGCGAATGTTACACGGCGAATGCCCACGCCCATGCGATGGAAGGGGCGGTCGTCCACGTCCGCAACAATTACGAGGCGCTCAGCTTCGACTTCGGGCCGACACTCGTGGGATGGATGCAGACGCATGGGAAGGCCGCCTATCGCGCGATGGTGCGCGGCGACGCGCTGTCGGCGGCGCGTTTTAACGGACACGGAAACGCGATCGCCCAATCATACAGCCATTCGATTCTCCCGCTGCTTTCGCCGCGCGGCCGCGAACTCCAGATTGCGTGGGGCGTGGAAGGTTTCGCCTTTCGCTTCAATCGCAAGCCGGAGGGAATCTGGCTGCCCGAATGCGCCGCCGATGAGGACACGCTGGCGGCGGTTGCCGCCCAGGGCCTGAAATTCGTGATTCTTGGACCGGACCAGGGCGCCTTCCACGGCCCCGGTGCCGGGTCGCGCGAAGCGGGTCCCTTCCTGTGGCGTGCGGGCGATCTGAGCCTTGCGGTGTTTCGATTCGATCGCGAATTGTCACAGTTCGTTGCGGCCGGCGACGGACTTGCCGACGGCGCGAAGCTGGCCGATTCGATCTCCGCGGCGGCGGCCTCGATTGCACCGGGCGGCGCGCTTATGATTGCCACCGACGGCGAAGCGTTCGGCCACCGTCATCGCCATGGCGCGGCCGAATTGGCGCGCGCGCTGATCATGCTGGAGCGGCGCGGCGGCATTGCGTTGGTGAACTGCGCCGAATACCTCGCGGCGCATCCCGCCCAAGGTTCGTTCGGCATTTCCGCCGCCAGTTCGTGGAACTGCCCGCATGGCGTGGAACGCTGGCGCTCGAATTGCGGATGCCGCCTCGATCCGGACACGGAGCAGGAATGGCGTGCGCCGCTGCGGACTGCGATGGAATTTGTGAACGATCACGCCGGGATGGTGTACGAACGTTTCGCGCCCGCCCTCGTGAAGGAGCATCAGGCGGCGCTCCGCGGCGGAATCCGCCCGCTAATCGATCCGAATCCCGCGATCCATGACGAATTTTTCAACCGCTACCAAGTCGTGGGCGAGGCCGATCGCGAACGGCTGCTCCGGTTGTTCGAGCTGGTCCGGGCGGGCGCGCTCGCGATGACCAGTTGCGCGTGGTACTACGACGATTTCGCCGGCCCGGAAGGGCGCGTGGCGCTGAAATGGGCCGCGCGCGCGGTCGAAATCGCGGGAGAATTGTCGGCGAGTGTCGAATCGGAACTGCTCGAACGGCTGCGCGGGATCGCCTCGAATCGGCGCGAGACCGGCGACTGCGCAACGCTCTACCTAAGCCTCAAAACCCGCGAAGCCCGCGGCCGCGTGTAGGAGGGGGCCGCCCCTGCACCCAAGTCAGGGGTCTTTTTCATGTTATTCGCGCGCCAAGCCTTGAGTGCTGCGGAACATGGGATCTGAAGTGCTGGAGGCGAAAATTATAAAGATGAATCCCCCAAATAACGTCACGCAGGCGCCATCCTACGAAGATGTCGTCAAGACTTATGGCTTAGAGGTTCTTAAGCCCGGTGGTGATCTCCAAATCACGACGACCGGTGGCTTGGAACGTACGAGCGATGGCGGCCTGAAATTTGGCGATGATCGGTTTAACGCGATGTTCCGACTTGTGCAGCGATGGCGCTTCAACTCACCGACGCTCATGGTGTTATTCGATTCAGATGTCCATGCGCGAGCGCAAAAACAGCGAAGCAATGAGCAAAGAAACCGCATGAATTTTGCGGCTCAAGATGCGAATTTTGTACGGGAATTCCACGCGTTAAATGACGAGATTGGGGCAAGTGAATTCGGTTGCGCCGCGTACGCTGGTGCCATCATGGTAGTCCTTAGCAATTTGTTGCTCCGTTTCGGAAACGACCTCAAAGCAACTGACGAGGATTGGAAAAAGAGCGACCCACTCGTCGGGGGATATTCGGTCGGCTCCGTCATTCGAGCCGCCGCCAATAGTTTTCGCCATCACGACGAATGGGCAAGAACCAACCCTCCGACGCCGCAGCAATTGCCGTCGATCGAGGTCATAGCTTCCACTTTGAACGAGCCGACCACACGAATTCGCAGCAACGCATGTCCCGAAGTGATCCAAGCATTGAGCGGCGGCTCTTATGATCAACTTAATCGCAATTTCTTTACGTTTGCCAACAACATGGTGGCGCGGCGAAAGAAACAGGGCGGCGCATAGCGCACTCGCGGTGACTGATTTCCGATGCTCTCCAACGGCGCTAGCCGCAGATTGAGCCGGGTCAAAAGCAAGGACACCAAACCCGAGGTTGCGGTGTGCGACATCGTTCGGAAACTCGGAGCGCGATGTCGCGTGCAGGATTCGAACCTGCCGGGGAAGCCCGATCTTGTTTTCCGGCGGCGAAAAAAGATCATTTTCGTTCACGGCTGTTTCTGGCATCGCCACCGGGACTGCTCACGCACTCAAACGCCTGCCTCGCGCACGTCGTATTGGATTCCGAAGTTCGCTCGAACGGTGGCAAGAGACCGTCAAGCCCTCCGGAAGCTGCGCCGCGCCGGATGGTCGGTCCTCGTCGTGTGGGAATGCGAGTTGGCGAGGCCGGATTCAGTCGCTCGCAAAATCGCAGCGTTCTTATCCGGGCAGAGGATTTGACTGGCAAGACCAAGCTCTTGGGGGCGTGGTGCCAAAGACTTGCTTTGCAATTGCGGTCGCCAAGTGCGCGGAAAAGATCGGTGGTACGGCGTTGCCCACCATGATCAACTGCGCTGTTTTGGTGCCGAGTAGTTCATATCGGTCTGGAATGGTTTGCAGCCGTGCGCACTCTCTCGGAGATGCTGCTCGTGGTTCCCGAAAATGAACGAATGGCGCCCGATGGTTTTCCTTTACCGCCGGTGAGGGGCGCGAAGGATCGAGCCGATACCAAGAGTGATTCCAGTTCGGGTAAAGGCGAGTTCCCAAAGATTGGGCCGCCAGCCGTATGACCATGTCCGGCGAATGCGCGGTTACCAGATGGTTCGAGACACCCTCTGACCCTTCCCGTAGGAATCTTTGCAGGCGGGTTCGCGGCGGGCGGTCATAAGGTATCCGCCCACCGCCGTTCGGCTTCGGCATATCGCCCAAGGCGTCCAGCACCGTGCTAACGGGCTCTCCGAAGAGTCCGCGATCATCGGAACAGGCCGCCTCGGGGAACTTAAATGGATGTTCACCAGCGCGAACTCCTACCATTACGAACCGCTTTCGCACCTGCGGTACGCGGTAGTGAGCCGTGTTCAGAACGGTCCAAACGGTTCGGTAACCAATCTCTTCGCATTCACGCGCAAGGCTATCGATGAGTTCGTGCTTCTTCGACTGTCCTGTCTTCAAGATGCCCGACACATTTTCCATCAAAAAAGCTTTCGGGCGAATTCGGCGAACGAAGCGAAAAAAATGGAATACGTTCTCGTTTCTTGGATCTTCGCGAAGGTCCTCCAAGCGTTTGCCTGCGTGACTAAAGCCTTGGCAGGGTGGGCCGCCCACAATCACGTCGGGCGACTGGCCGAGATCGTCAAGCACTGTGGCCGGGCTCAGCACCGACATGTCCAAGGGACGTGATAGGAGACGCGGAGCTACCTCATGGTTGTGATAAAAGGTCCTAACGGCCCACGGGTAGTTATCCACGCCACCCACAGTGCGAAAGAATTCGGTGAGTTCAAATCCGAGGCTCAATCCGCCAAGTCCACAATACAGGTCAAGGACGGTTGGTTTCTCACCCTTCATGACGCCACCAAAAGCTCGATTGTCCCCAATGGTACTGATCGTCCGTAGAGTTGGCAAGCGTAAGGGTGGTAGGAATTCGTACGAATTTTCTATTGCCGCTTGCCAGATGGCGCTCCGCAACAAGAACCGTTCCTGCCTTAGGCGCTTCGGCGCGGTTGTTCGTGAACACCGCCGCGCAAAGAGCCTTTCGCAAGAGGAATTGGCCTTCCGATCTAAATTAGACCGGTCATACGTCGGGGGTGTCGAACGGGGCGAGCGGAATCTGTCCTTCGTTAACGTGGTCCGCCTTGCGGAAGGGCTAGGCATCAAGCTTGCCGCTCTCTTTGAGGCGTTCGAGGATCTCGGTGTCGAAGGAAAAAAGTAGGCTGGTCCGAAGATGCCGCAGGTTACTCCCCAAACTGGGGAAGCGTCCGCGTACCGTTCTTGAGCGCATCCTGGAAAAGGGAAGTGTCAGCACCTACGAACTGGGACAACTAACAGGGTGCGGAAAAATGATCGCTTTTCGCTCCGCACCGAGGTAGATAGATAGGTGACCGTTGTGGGTTGAGGAGGAAGCGGGGATGCGCGGGACGGACGAGCAGCAGAGCGGGATGTTCAGTTACA
>JBOHWK010000005.1:0-3241 GCA_050736715.1 Binataceae bacterium (SeqCode)
GCGCCATCTCGGCGTCGAGGCGCACGCGCGCGCCCGGCCGGGGGATTCCGCGCGGACGCGCCGCAGCATTTGCGGCATTCTTAGAGGGAATTTTCGCCGTCATCGCCGCCGCCGTCCGGGTCGCCGCGTTCGGATTCGAGCGGTTCGGAGCGCAGGCCGCCGCCGGCGTCGCGAGTGAGGACTTCGATTTTGCGCCCGGCCTCGTCGAGCTTGCGGTTGAGCGACTTGACGAGCGCGATTCCGCGCTCGAAGGCCGCGATCGATTCTTCGAGCGGCAGTTCGCCGGAATCGATCCGGGTCACGATCGCTTCCAAATCTTTAAGTTCGTCTTCGAATTTTTTCGCCTTCGCCGCCATCGGCTCTCCCGGCTAGGCGGATGAATCCGCAGATTCCGCCGATTAACGCAGATTTTTAAAGAACTTTCAATCTGCGTAATCTGCGGATAAATTCTGGCTCCTTTTCTTGGGCTGCGGCATCACCAATCTGAGCGCGAATCGCGGTCCGGCGGGCGAACGCTCAATTGGACGATGCCGCCCGAGGGCGATACCGTCGCCGCATCGGTGGTGACCGTCAACGTGCCCCTGTCTTTATAGCTCTTGTACGACGAGAGCGTGAAATCGATCCATACCGCGCAATGCTGCCCCGCCGGGAGCAATTCGCCGATCGTGCAGGTCGATGCGGCGGTATCCAGCGAGAAGTCCGCCGCGCCACTCACGGCGATATTCCCGATTACGGCCGGTGAGCTGTTGGATGCGGCCGCGATGACGAGGACGGGCCGCTCCTGCATGACGCCGACCTTCTTCCGGGGGTAAACCAACGGCGATGGCGCCATGAATATCCCGTCGGCGATCGGTTTCATGTCGAGCTTTGTCACGAAAGCGTCATCAGAGCCGCCGGTGTACCCGGTCTGGAAAGCACCCGAGGTGGTGGGAAAGTTAGTCGAGTCGGTCTGTCCCGCGACGTAGGCGTTGCCGGAGGAGTCGACGGCGATCCGGTATCCTTGGTCGTCATTACTGCCGCCAAGATAGGTCGAATAGACCAGCGCGGATCCGGCCGCGTTCAACTCCGTCACGAAGGCATCATAGTCACCGGCGTTCGCGGTCTGGAAAGCGCGGGCAGTGGTGGGAAAGTCTATCGAAGTAGTATCTCCCACCACATAGGCGTTGCCGGAGGAGTCAATCGCGATGCCGGTACCGATATTGTTGCCGCTGCCACCCAGATAGGTCGAATAGACCAACGCCGATCCGGCCTTGTTGAGCTTCGTCACAAAGGCGTTAGCGCCCGAGTTGGTTTGGAAGGCGCCCAAGGTAATAGGAAAGTTAGTCGAGTCCGATTGCCCCGTCACATAGGCGTTGCCGGAGGAGTCAATCACGATGCCGTAGCCCGTGTCGTCGCCGTTACCACCCAGATAGGTCGAATAGACCAGCGCCGACCCGGTCGCATTCAGCTTCGTCACGAAAGCGTTAGTCGCGCCTTTCCCGCCTAAGCTTGTTTGGAAAGCGGTCGCAGTGGTGGGGAAGTCGGTAGAGCTGGTCTCTCCCGTCACATAGGCGTTGCTGGAGGAATCAATAGCGATCCCGTAACCTCGGTCGCGGCCGCTGCCGCCCAGATAGGTCGAATAAACCAGCGCCGACCCGGCAACATTCAGCTTCGTTACGAAGGCGCACCCGCACGGTCTGGTATCGAAAGCGCCCGTAGTGGTGGGAAAGTTGGGCGAGCTGGTAATTCCCGTGACGTAGGCATCGCCAGTGGAATCGACGGCGATGGCTGTACCGACATCGGTTCCGCCACCTCCCAAATACGTCGAATAGACCAGTCCCGGATCGATCGTGAGCGGCTTCGTCCGATCGTACCGCGCCACCGTGAACACCGCTTCATGCGCGCCGCGCAATTTCCATCCGCCCGCGATCATTCGCCGCTTGCCGCCCATTTCCTGATAAATCACTGGCGCGTGCTCGATCAGTTTCGCATCGCCGGCGCTCGCGATTAGATCGCCGTTCTTGGCAAGCTTGAGGGTCTTCTCGCCGGCGAAGCTCAATTTGATCGCATTTGGATTCGCGCCCGGCGCAAGGATGAAGTCATATTCGAGTTGGCGGGAAGAAAAAACCTCTCCCCTGTCCCCGCTCCCTTCAGGAGAGGGGAACGACCTGCAATCTTTCGCGTCGCGTCCCCCCTTCCCAGAAGGGGAAGGGGGTTAGGTCAGACGCGCTACCGCCGTAATAAACGAGGTCGATCCCCGGATAGACGTTCTTCAGTTCGACCTTCGCGTAGGTCGGGATGTTCGTATGCCACTGCTTCGGATTGTTGCCGATGAAATAGTTGGCCTTGCCGGGGAGCGCATCGAGGCCGATCGCCTGTGCATGGCGATTCGCGCCGATTAACCGCATCCGCAGCACCTCCTCCCGCGCCGCCTTGATTTCCCCTCGCCCGCGTTCCCTCGGCTCCCCCTTCGGCAGGCTCAGGGCTTCGGCTCGGGACCAGCCTTTTGCCGGAGTTGGCGGTGGACGGATGGCCCCCCTGCGCGAAAACGAAGCCAATTCCTTCGAGGAAAACCGCCCATAATCATTGAGGAAATTGGCTTCGTTCGGCATTTTTTCTTTCTTTTCAGCGGCGCGAGCGGCGGCCGTTTGACTCTTACCCACGAAACCCCCGGTCGAATTATATCCCCTGCGCGCGGTTTCGCTAAGGCTGATCCGGTTCAGCCCTGCCCGCGTTGAAGCTGCTGTAGCTGCCCTAGCAGACGATCCAGAACCCTCACCCGCCGTCGGTCTAATCGCTTCGCGAGTGGATGGCGTCCTCTCCCGTGAAAGAACGGGAGCGGGGCTTGCAGATGCGGGCGAGGCGCTGCGCAGCGCGAGAGTCGCGCCGTCATTCGTGATGAACAGCGTGTAACCCGCGCCGTGCGAGAGGAATTTCACCCGCGAATCGGTCTGGCCGCGATTCGCCTCGAAATACATCGGCAGATGCGCGAACGAGACTTTTGCCGCAGACCTAACCCCCTGTCCCCCTTCCCCTTCTGGGAAGGGGGAACGCAACGCGAGATGGTTCCCCGCTCCTAAAGCAGGAGGGGATTTAGGGGAGGGGTCGTGCGCCCGCGGCGATACCGCCGCATTCGACGCGTGACTGAATGCCGTTGCCGCGAAGGCCGCCGCGGCGAGGAGCGCGATGCTCGGGACTCCGATACGGGACTGTTTCATTAGCCGGCCTCCTAAATGAAGGTTTTGCTGCCAACGTACCCACC
>JBOHWK010000006.1:0-16263 GCA_050736715.1 Binataceae bacterium (SeqCode)
GGGCGCGGGGAATCCTCCCGCCCCTACAGGGCGGGAACGATTTGATTCGGGTTAACCCAGGGCGTTGCCCTGGGCTGGCACCCTTCGGCGCTTTCAGCGCCGAGGCAATGCCGGAATTCCCCGGAAAGATGTGACCGGAGTCATTTCCGAGACTGGTTCTAGACCGATGCAGCAAACGCCGCGCGAAACTGGCATACTAATCCCCAGCTTCGGATAAAGCCGAGATGCCCTCCGGCTAAGCGCCGTCCCTTTCCATGCCGCAACGAATAATCGCCCTCGAAATCGCGGAAGACCGGGTCCGAGCCGCCGCCGCCGAACGCTCGTGGAACTCGATTCGCCTGACTGGGGTGTTCGAGAACGAACGCGCGCCCGGCGAGCCGGACGTGGCGGGCGCCCTCGCGCGCCTCGCGGCGGAAGCCGGGCCGGGCGATTTGGTGATCTCGGCGCTGCCGTCCGGATTGGCCGCCAAGCGGCTTTTGGAACTGCCCTTCAGCGACGCGCGCCGCCTGAATGAAGCTGTGCCGTTCGAATTGGAGGGCCATCTTCCATTCGCCGTTGACGATGCCGTGGTGGCCTTCTCCCGCGTTGGCAATCGCGACGGCAAAACGCTGGTGATGGCGGCGACGGTGCGCAAGCGGGATCTGCGCGCCCATCTGGAACTGCTGGCCAAGGCGGGCCTGACTCCCAAGGTGGTCACGTTGTCGCTGCTCGCGCTCGGCGCGCTGCTGGGCCGGATGCGCAACGGCGCCAGCCCGGTAGCGCATCTGGTCGTTGAATCGGACCTGAACTCGACCTCGCTGGTGCTAATGGACAAGAGCGGCACGCCGCGCGCGCTGCGCACGATGAATCGCGGGCTGTTGACCGCGGCGGGCGCGCCGGTATCGGCGGACGCGGCCGCGCCGATTGTGAACTCGATGCGCCAGACGCTGCTCGCCCATGCCGGCGAGGCTGAACGCGCCGATGTCGTCCTGACGGGGATGGCCGCGCCCAACGCCCAGGTGCGCGGCCTGCTGGCGAATTCACTCGCGCTCGCAGTGCGCGACGGCGGCGACCTCGACTATTCCTCGGTGTTCGACGGTGCGGTTCCCGCCGCGGGACGGTTCTCGGCGTGCGTCGCGATGCTGCTGGGGGCGCTGCCCGCCAAGCCGCTCGAATTGATCGACTTCCGGCAGGGCGAGTTCGCCTTTCGCGGGCGAGTCCGGGGCGATTTGACCCCGTTTTACGTGCCGGGAATTCTTGCCGCGGCGATGATTGCCGCGTTCGCGCTGCACTTCGCACTCGGAATCTCCGCGAGTTGGGGCCGCTTGGATCGAATCGACCGTCAAATCGGCGCGATCGTGACTCCGGTTCTGGGAAAAACCGATCCCGCGAGGGCCAAGGCGAAGCTCAAGGACGGAATCGCGAAAATGAACCAGCGCCTGCAATTGATCGGCGGCAACGTCGCACACCATTCCGTCCTCGACACCCTGCTTGCGGTCTCGCGGGCGCTGCCGCCGCGGATGCCGGTTGAGATGAAGGACGTTCAGATCGATGCGAACTCGATGAAGATGAAGGGCGAGGCCGATCAATACGCCACCGTGGACCGGGCCAAGCAGTTGCTCGCCAAGAGCCGTTATTTCAGTTCGATCGAAGTGTCGCACGCCAAGGCTTCTCCCAGGGCCGGCAAAGTCGATTTCACGATCGACGCGAAACTCAAGGACAGTGCGTTGGGCGGAGAATAGACGATGGCGCGGGAATGGCTGAATCGGTTGGCCGCGAAAGCGGCGGAATTGTCCGGCCGCCTGCGCGCGCGAGCGTCCGCGGCGATCGCCCCGCTCGCGGACCGGATTGCGGAGCAAACCCGCCCCTACACTGCCCGCGCGCGCGCCTGGTATCGGACGCTCGAACCGCGCGAGCGGCAAATGGTCCGGATTCTCGGCATCGTCGCGGCGCTGTTCCTCGCTTACAACCTGATCTATCTCCCGATCGTCGATTTCAGCTCGAATCTCGAAATCGAAATCGTCCAGCGGCAAGGCGACTTGCGGGAGATGCGGCGGATGGCCGCCGCGTACACGCGGATGAAATCCGAATTGACCTCCGCCGAGCGCGATACGATCCCCAAGGCCAGCAATTTCTCGCTCTTCTCGGTGCTCGAAACCTCGCTTTCCACCAGCATCGGCAAGGACAAGATCGGCTCGATCACGCCCGGCTCCGACCAAAAGCTCAAAGACGGCTTCATCGAATACTCCGTGGAATTGAAGCTGCAAGACGTGAGTCTGCCGCAATTGGTTGACGCGCTCTATGGAATCAATACGCTGAAGCAGCCGATTGGCGTGCAGTCGATTAGAATCCAGCGTCGGCTCCGCGATCCGCACACCTACGACATCGAGCTGACCTGCGTCGCGCTGGCCAAGAACGGTTGATTTCGCAAGGAGGATAACCTTGAAACTTGCCGCGCTCTTGACGATCCCCGCCGTAATCGCGCTCGCCGCCGCGTCGGCGGCCCCCGCGAACCGTCCCGGCGCGCCCGCTCATTCGCAATTGGTGGCGCGCCCGGAAGCGAAAGTGTTTGCCGCGATGAAGGGCTACTTCGGCAATCCCTTTACAACCGATTTCACGCTGGTGAGCGCCGACGCCGCAACGAACACGCTCGTCGCCACGCAATCGACCACCGACCTTGGGACGTGGTCGGGATGGGCCTATTGCATCGCCGCTCCGATGACGATGTTCGGCGGCGGAGCTTTTCAGAGCGGTAGCGCACGGCTCACCGTCAAACTAGCGCCCGGGCAGCGGGATAAGAATTCGACGCTGGTATCCGTCAGCGGCGATTTCACCGGCATCTACCGGATCGGCGGGCGGACCGATCGCACCGCGTGCGGCTCCAAAGGCCGGCTGGAAGCGGCGATACTTTCGGCCGCGTCCGGCAAGTGATTCCGCTGCGCTATAACCTGCGGAGCCTGATGGTTCGGCGGACGACCAGCCTGATGACGGCCTCGGTCGTGGCGCTGGTCGTGATGATTCTGTTCGTCCTGTCCGGATTTATCGCCGGGCTGCGCGCCACCATGATGCACAGCGCCCTGAATAACAATTGGATCGTTCTGAGCCGCGGAACGAACAACGAGCCGGGCAGCTTCATCTCCCGCGAGCAGTACGAGATCATCAAGGCGCGCGATCAAATCGCCACCACGCCGGACGGACAGGCGCTGGTCTCGCCCGAAATTGTCACGGGATTCAATCCGCTGCCCGGCGCGCCGTACTCGCACTCGATCTTCACGTTTCTCCGCGGCGTCGATCCGATCGCCTACCGCGTTCATCGCGGCATGAGAATCGTGAGCGGCCGGTGGCCGAGCCGCGGGACGGCCGAAATGGCCGTCGGCCGGAAGCTCGCCGCGCGCTTCCCAAACTTGGCGGTGGGGAGCAATTTCCGGTTCGGCCGGCGCGAATGGACGATCGTCGGCATCTACTCCGACGGCAACAGCGCGCGCGAGTCGGAAGCGATCGCCGATCTGGATGTGCTGAGCCAGGACCTCCGGATTGCCAACGGTTTCGAGTCGCTTCACGTGGTGATTCGGCCGGGCACCGGCGAGGAATTCAAAAAATCGCTGACCACCGATTCGCGCGTGCGGGTCGATGCGATGCCGGAGCGGGAGTTTTACGCGCGGCAGACCGGCTTTATCGAGCAGTTGCGAATGCTCGGCCTGGCGGTCGCGCTAATCCTCGCGATCGGGTCGGTATTCGGCGCGATGAACACGATGTACTCGGCGGTCGCGCGCCGCGCGAATGAAATCGGCGTGCTGCGGGTGCTCGGATTCAGCCGGGCGAATGTGCTGGCGAGCTTCGTCGCGGAAAGCCTGATGCTGGGGATTGCGGGCGGCGCGATGGGCGAAATCCTGGGCGTGCTCGTGACCTACGCGACCGGGCTGAACAGCCGGCTGATGAATGTCGGCGCGCTGATTTTCCGGTTTCAACTGACCGGCGGCGCGTTTGTTTCGGGCCTTGTCGCGGGCGCGGCGATCGGCGCGTTGGGCGGATTCCTTCCGGCCTGGCGCGCCGCGCGGATGGCCGTCACCGATTCTCTGCGCGCCGTCTGAGGATCTGGTTGGGAGCCGGCCGCGATGTTCAATTTGCTCAAGCTCGCCGAACGGAACCTGCGCCGCAATCTCCGGCGGACGCTCCTGACCGGCGCGACGATTGCGCTGGCGGCCTTCATCTTCACCGTCCTGGTCTCGGTGCCGGCCTCGATGGACCATATCGTCAAGGACGCCTCGGGCACGTTGCGGCTGATCGTCAACAATGACACCGCGCCGTGGGGCGGGTTGCCGGCGCGATACTGCAATGACATCCGCAAAATGCCGGGGGCGGCGGCGTGCGTCGCGCTTACCGGATGGTTTGCGACCTGGCGGAACATCGACGAGCCGGTCTTCGCATTCGCGGCGGGGCCGGAAGTCGGCGACGTTTTTCCCGACTACAATCTGACTGCCAACCAGCGGCTCGCCACCGCGCACGAAAAGCGATCGGCGATCGTGGGCCGGCTGCTGATGCGGAAATACGGCTGGAAAGTCGGCCGGCAGATCACCCTGCGCTCGACCGATGCGGACCAGATCGAACTGCCGTTCGTTATCGTCGGCGTGATCGATCCGAAGCGCTACCCCAACACTTTTCTCTTTCGCCGCGACTACCTGATGGACGCGCGAAAAGCCCACGGGCTGGGTGACGAGGACGTCGCCTGGAACCTCGTCGTTCGCGCGGCCGGCGAGCGGGCGCTCGGCCCGCTGGCGAAGGAAATCGATTCACACTTCCACAATTCCGATTACGAAACGCGCACGATGACCGAGAGCGACGCGATCGCGGCGGGCCTCTCCGCCGTCGGCAACATCCGGCAGATCGTCCTGGCGCTGTCCGCCGTGGTCCTGCTCACGGTGCTGCTAATCGCGGCGAATTCCACAATGATGATGGTGCGCGACCAGATTAACGACGTGGCGGTGATGCGCGCGCTGGGCTTCGGCCGCAGTGTCGTCGCCGGCCTGTTGCTGTGCGAATGCGGCGCACTCGGACTGATTAGCGGTGTCGCCGGGGCGGGCGCCGCCCTGTGGGTCTTCTCGGGCGGAGTAACGCTCGGGGCGGCGTTGGGCGGAAACGGCGCCCTGTGGGTCACGTCCACGCAGGCGGTGGAAGCCTTCGCGGCCGCGCTCGCGATTAGCCTCGTAAGCGGCGCCGTGCCGATCTTCGAAGCGCTCCGAATTGAACCGGCCCAGGCGTTTCGCAAGGTCGTCTGATGGGCATCGCCGCCACGGCGCAGGCCTTCACGCCATGATGTTCGCATGATGTTCGGATGGCCGATTCAGTGCTATCCTAACAATCGGTAGGAGCACCCCGATGAGCGAATTCGCACTCAATACGGCCACGCAGGAGCCGGGCCTCGAAACGGCGATGAAGGTCGTTTACCAATGGAACTACGATTCCGAAGTCGAGGAATTGCGCCGCCTGTACATCAAGGCCGCCGAGGCGCAATGGATCGCCGAGCGCGACCTCGATTGGGAGCGCCCGATCGATGATGAGCGGCTCTCCAGCACGCCGCTCGGAATCGGCTTTCCGCTCGACCAGACCTCGTATTGGAAATCGCTCAAGCCGGAGACGGCGTGGGAACTTAAGAAACGGATGGCGGTCTTTCGGCTGAGCAATTTCCTGCACGGCGAGCAGGGCGCCTTGATGGTCGCGGCGCAATTGGTCAATGCGACCCCTCACACCGACGCGAAATTTTACGCGGCGACGCAGACGATGGACGAGGCGCGCCACGTCGAAGTCTTCGCGCGTTACATCGAAAAGCTGGGCGCGGTTCGGCCGATCTCGCCCAATTTGAAGCACATCCTCGACAGCACGCTGGAAACCGGCGACTGGCTCAAGAAGCTCGTCGGGATGCAGATCGTCGTCGAAGGGCTTGCCCTGTACAGTTTCCGCGATATGCGCAATTTGACCGAAGAGCCGCTGCTTAAGGAATTGCTCACCTACGTCGCGCGCGACGAATCGCGACATCATGCTTACGGCGTCCAGTACGTCGAGCGATGCGTACCCTGTCTCTCAAAGGCCCAGTACGGAGAGTTGCAGGATTTCGCCTTCGAGGCCGCCGTCGGCCTCATCGGGAGCAGCGGCACGGCGGGGTTTATGACCGCACTGTTGGAGAGTTGGGCCGAAACGGGAATCGACACCGCCGAATTGCTCTCGTGCGCCGCGCGCGAGCGCGAAGAATTGACGAACGGGGAGCGCGTCGGACGGCGGATGGGCCCCGTGACCGGCTTCGTCATCCCGACGCTCAAGCGCTGCGGCCTTTTGACCGAGAGCCTTGCGGAACGCTTCTACGAAGTCCTGCGCGGGAATATCAGCCTGAAACGGCTCGGCGCAAACGTCGAGGAATTCATGCAACGGATTCCCGACCTGCCCGAAGACACCGCAGCCTGGGTGCTGGGCCAGATCGAGTAGGCCGCCGCCGGAACGCCCTTCAACGAGCGGCATACCGCTGGTGAAGCGCGATCAGCGGGGCGTAATCGCCACCATCGGCGGCCTTCAATGCGCGCAGGTATTCCTGCCGGATCGGGCTTTCGTTCCCGATCGGATTCTCCGGCCATCGTACTGGCTCCGCACCGCATTGCTTAAGCCAGACGTTCGCGAGCATCCGCGCCCATCGCCCGTTGCCGTTTCTGAACGGATGGATCAGCACCGCGCGATGGTGCAGCCGCGCCGATTGTTCCATCGGACTGAAGCTTCCGTGTTCGCGCCACGCGGCCAGATCGCCAAGCAGGTTTTTGAGATCGGGATCGATTCGATGGGCCGCGACCCCGAGGTTCAAGGCAGCCGCTCGCCGCTTGCCTGCCCATTCCCATACCTCGCCGAACATTTCGCGATGCAGCCGATAGGCCCATTCGAGCGTGAATGGCGCGCGCCGCTTCGACGGCGCCGCCGCGAGATACTTGGTCACGGCCCGGCCGATATTCTTTGCTTCGGCAATGAAGAGCTGGCGGCGCGTCTTAACATCGTCCGGAATCAATCCGCTCGCGTCGCCGATCGGCGTCGTGCCTGCCCGTTCGGCAAATTTCGGCGCGCGCCGCAATCAGGCCCACAAGCGCCGGCGCGAGCCGCCGAGCAGGTCCGCGGCGATCTCGCCCTGAATCTCGCGCAACGCCTTTGGCGGCACGGCTTGCGCCTCCAGCGCTGAGGTTCCCTGAACCATCGCGGCCAGCCCGGCGGCTTTGCGCCGCGCCTGCGCCGCCCGCACCGCGTGCGCCGGCCCGATGTCCACCGCCCGCAGCCGTACTTTGAGCGCGTCCGCAATCGACAGCAAGGTGTCGAACCGGACGGATGGCTCTTTGCCGGAGAGAAGGCGTTGCGCGGTTCGCATTCCAATGCCTGACTCCCGCGCCACCAGTCGAACGCTCATGCCCAGCGCTTTGCGGCGCGCATCAAGATGGCGCATCAGCTCCAACGCGGAGTGATTCACTGGCGGGGCGGGCATCTCGATCGTGCGTTTCATATAATTACGTCATATGTGGCGTAATCATTGGTAGAGATTACGCCATCATTGACCCTATGATAATGTGCGTGGCTCCCCGATTCAACCGATCGCGCCTAGGCGCTCGCGGCGAAGCCGTCCGGGGGCATCGGGCTTATCGTGCGGGTCGAACTGGGGCCCCAAACGAGCCGCCTCACCCAGGCGCGGGCCACTCGGGTGACAAAGCCGGCATCGAACAGCAGCGACGACGGCGGCCTCATCATATTGATTACTTCGCCGAACCGCTCCGCAATCGAGGGATCGTCGGCCTGCACGTCGAGCATCATTCCGATTAGCGGATCGATCACATAGTTCAAGAGCGGACGCTCGCCCTCGCAGCCGGGAATGTTGAAATCGACGCTGGTGGCCATCGCCCACGGCTCGGCCTGAAAGGCGGCCTGCGCGGCGAAGAACTTGCGCGGCAATTCGGGGTCGGCCGGGCCGCATTCCTTGAGCACTTTCCCCAGAATCGTGCCCGATATCGCGCTCGAAGTCATCCCTTGCCCGTAAATCGGGTTGAAGCCGCAGGAGGCATCGCCCAGCGCGATGAAATTGTCCAGCCGCGCCTCCCATCGATCGTAATGGCGCCAGCGGTTGGCCATCTGTCGGTACGAATAGACCGGCGAAATCGGCTCCGCGATTGCGACTTCATTTGCGATAAGCGGAGAGCGCAGGTTGGAGAGCGCGGCGGTGAATTCCTCCGCTTCGGTGGGCGGATAATTTCCCGCGATCCCCCCCATCGTCACGATCATCCGTTCGCCCTCGACGGGGAACATCACGCCGGCGGTCTCGCTCACGCCCAGCACGGGGTCGATCCACGAGCCTTTCCACCACCATTCTTTCGGCCGGCGCTCGGGAAAAACTTTGTACCAGCGCGAGGCGTATCCGGGATGGGAATCGACGACTGTCTCCTCCGGCACCGGCAGGCCCATCGCCTCGATCCAAGCCGGGCACTTGGTGGCGCGCCCGCTCGCATCGACGATCAGCGCGCCGGTGAGTTTGTATGCGGGCGCGCCGTCGCGGGGATTCACCTTGATGCCGGTGACGCGGCGCACGCCGCCGCGCTTCGCCGTGGTGAGGCCGACGGCCTCGGCCCGCTCGATCAGTTCGACGTTCGGAATGCGGCGCAAAAGGTCGCGCACCGTCGTCTCCAGCAGGACGCGGCTCCCGAACAGCGTGACGATATTGTTGGCCTTGCGCGGCGCCCAGCCGTTGTCGCGATAAGCGGCGAAATCGCGGCCGAAGTTGATTTCGATCGCACCGCGCTCCGCCATGGTTTTCTCGAAGCCGGGAAAGAGCTTCTCGAGTTCGACCCGCCCGCGCATCAAAAGCGCATGGACGTGCCGGCTTTGCGGAACGCCGGGCCGCTCATGCGCGCCGGCCGGATACGCATCGCGGTCGATTACCGTGACTCGGTCGTAGTAATCGGAAAGGGAGCGCGCCGCGCACAGGCCCGCCAAGCTGCCACCGATTACAATTGCGCGCCGCTTTGCCATCTTCGTAAAACTCCTTCCTGTCAGTTATTTACCAGCGCGCGGCCTGACGCAAGTTTGCGGGGGCGGGATCAGTCCGGGACGCAGCCGTTCTTCAGCAGCGATTTCGCGATAATCATCCGCTGCACTTCGCTGGTGCCCTCGCCGATTTCCGCGAGCTTGGCGTCGCGCATGTATCGCTCGACCGGAAAATCGGTGACGTAGCCGTAGCCGCCGTGAATCTGCACCGCCTTGATCGTTGCCCACATCGCGGTTTCCGACGCGAACAGCTTCGCCATCGAGGCTTCGCGTCCGTACGGCTTCCCGGCGTCCTTCAACGCGGCCGCGCGGCACATCAGCACCCATCCCGCGTCGATTCGCGTCGCCATGTCGGCGAACATCCATTGAATCGCCTGAAAGTCGGCGATGCGCTGGCCGAATTGGCGCCGTTCGAGCGCGTAATTTCGCGCCTCCTCGAATCCGCCGCGCGCGATTCCCAGCGCGAAGGCGGCGATTCCGACCCGGCCGCCGTCGAGGATCGCGAGCACTTGGCGTTGCCCATCGCCCGCTTTGCCAATCAAGTTGCGCGCCGGAACGATGACATTGTCGAAGATCACTTCCGCGGTATCGGAGGCTCGCAGGCCCAGCTTTTCGATCTTCTTGCCGTTGGATAATCCCTTGGCGCCCCGCTCGACGACGAACGCCGACAACCCGTCGCGTCCGCGCGCCGGCGCCGTCACCGCGTTAACGACGTACACGTCGGCGGCGGAGCCGTTGGTGATGAACATCTTCGCACCGGAAATCGTGTAGTTGTCGCCCTCGCGAGTCGCCCGCGTGCGCATCGCGAATGCGTCCGAGCCGGAACTATGCTCCGTGAGGCACCAGGCGCCGAGCCGTTCCGCTTTGATCATCGGCCGGACGTACCGCTCCCGCAATTCGTCGGAGCCGAACGCCGCGATATGCCCGGTCGCCAGCGAAGCATGCGCCGCGCAGGTCAGCCCGATTGCGGCGTCGTAGCGCGAAATTCCTTCGATCACGAGCGCCTGCGACAGCGCATCGGCGCCGCCGCCGCCGAGCGATTCGGGAAAGGCGACGCCGAGGAATCCGAGTTGGCCCAACTGCTCGATAATGTCGCGCGGGAAGTGGCCTTCCTTGTCCCACTTGGTGGAATTCGGCTCGATCTCGCGCTCGGCGAAGCTCGCCACCGTCTCGCGGATATTCCGCTGCTCAGGCGTCAGGTCGAAGTCCATCGCCACTCCCGCATCAGCCGCGCGGCTTGACGTTCTCGCGCACCCATTTCACGATGTCTTCCGTCGAGGCGCCGGGCGTAAATATCTCCCGCACGCCCATCGCCTTCAGCTTGGCCACGTCGTCGCCGGGGATGATTCCGCCGCCGAACACGGCGACATCGCCCGCGCCGCGCTCCTTAAGCAGGCGCAGCACTTCGGGAAAGAGCGTCAGGTGCGCGCCCGAGAGTACGCTGAGGCCAATCGCGTCGGCATCCTCCTGCACGGCGGCCTCCGCGATCATTTCGGGCGTCTGATGCAATCCGGTGTAAATCACCTCGAAGCCGCCATCTCGCAGCGCCCGCGCGATAATCTTCGCGCCGCGGTCGTGGCCGTCCAGCCCCGGTTTCGCCACCAAAATTCGTAGCCGCTTCTCCGCCATCGCTACAACCTAACCCCTGTCCCCCTTCCCCTTCCGGGAAGGGGGAACGCAGGAGCCGTTCGTTCCCCCTTTTCCGGTTCCCCTTCCCGATGCGGGAAGGGGTTAGGGGTTAGGTTGATTTTCTTTATGCCGCGCATTTCGGACTCACCACGCTATATCCAGCCCGGATCGTTATACACGCCGAACTCGGCGCGGAAAATATCGCCGATCTCGCCGACGCTCACGTCGCGGCGGACCGCCTCGCAGATCGGCCCCATCAGGTTTTCTCCGGACCGGCACGCCTCCGCCACGTGCGTCAGCGCAGCCTTCGCCGCCGCCGAATCGCGTTCGCACTTGATCTTGCGCACGCGATGGACTTGCCGCTCCTCGATCTCCGGATCGATCTTCAGCGTCGGAATCGGAATTTCCTCGGGCACGGAATACTTGTTGACACCGACCACGATCTTGGCGTTCTGTTCGAGCTGGCGCTGATAATGAAAAGCGGCCTCCGCGATCTCCTTCTGCGGATAGCCGGTCTCGATCGCCTTCACCATCCCGCCCATCTCGTCGATTCTATTTATGTACGCCGCGGCCTCCCGCTCCATCCGATCGGTCAGCGCCTCGATCGCGTAGCTGCCGCCGAGCGGATCGATCGTGTTCACGACTCCGGTTTCCTCGGCGATTATCTGCTGCGTGCGCAGCGCAACCATTACGGCATGTTCAGTCGGCAGGGCCAAAGTCTCGTCCATTGAATTGGTGTGCAAGGATTGCACACCGCCGAGCACGCCCGCCAGCGCCTGAATCGCGACGCGCACGACGTTGTTGAGCGGCTGCTGCGCGGTGAGCGATGCGCCGGAGGTCTGCGCGTGGGTGCGCATCGTCATCGAGCGCGGATTCTTCGCGCCGAAGCGTTCCTTCATAATTTTTGCCCACAGCCGCCGCGCGGCGCGCAGCTTGGCGATCTCTTCGAGCAGGTCGCTGTGCAAATTGAAGAAGAACGAAAGCCGCGGTGCGAAATCGTCGATCTTGAGGCCGCGCTTGACGGCCTCATCCGCGTAGCAGATGCCGTCGGCGATCGTGAATGCCAACTCCTGCGCGGCGGTCGAGCCGGCCTCGCGGATGTGGTAGCCGGATATCGACACGGCGTGCCAGCGCGGAACCTTGCGCGCGCAAAATTCGATCATATCGGTGACGATTCGAAGCGCCGGACGCGGCGGGCAAATCCATTCCTTCTGCGCGATGTACTCCTTCAGCATGTCATTCTGAATCGTGCCGCCGACCTTCTCCCACGCGATTCCGTTGCGCTCCGCGACGACCAGATACATCGCGAGCAGGACGGACGCCGAACAATTCACCGTCATCGAAGTGGTGACCTTATCGAGCGGGATTCGGTCGAATAGCGCCGCCATGTCGTGGACCGTCGAAACCGACACGCCCTCGCGCCCGACCTCGCCGCGCGCGCGCTCGTGATCGGCGTCGTAGCCCATCAGCGTCGGCATGTCGAACGCGGTCGAAAGTCCGTTCTGCCCCTGCTTGAGCAGAAAATGGAACCGCGCGTTGGTGTCCTCCGCAAGCCCGAAGCCCGCGAACTGGCGCATCGTCCACAGCTTCCCGCGATACATCGAGCCATAGACTCCGCGCGTGTAGGGATATTCGCCGGGATTGCCGAGCGATTCGTCATACGATCCGGCGGCATCCTCGGGCGTGTAGAGCGGATCGACTTCAAGATCGGAAATGGTCGAGAAGCGCCCGGCCCGTTCTCCGGACTTGCGATAGACGCCCTCCAGCCATTTTGATTTATCGGCCACGATTCACTTTTAGCTTACCGCCGCCGCTTGGTCGATAGAACCGATCGGCGGCGGCCAGCCACAGCGCAATGAGGCCTGCGCCGATGATTGCGGCATGGTGCCGAGAAGGTTATCTTAAGTTGAATATGAGCCGAATCATAAATACGAAGGAACTGCGCGCAAAACTGCCGGAGATCGTGAAGCGGGCGCGCCGGGGAGAGCGATTCGTGGTCCTCTACCGAAGCCGCCCGGCGTTTCAATTGGGTCCCGTCGAGGAATACCTGGCGCTCGATCGGACGCCGGCCGAGGAAGACTCGCTCTTCGCCGCCGGACCGGTGGGAAGGTCTCGCGACGGTCTGCGCTCTGCGGAGCACGATAAGATTCTCTACGGAGTGCGCCGCTGAAGCCGGTGTTCGTCGACACCGCCGGCTGGATGGCGCTGGCGGACGGCGCCGATCCGGCGCACGCGCGGGCCCGATCGTTTCGCGACGGATGGCTGCGCCAAGGCGGCTTGTTTGTCTCCACCGACTTTGTGGCGGATGAAACCCTGACGCTGATCCGGATGCGGCTTGGGCTGGATGCGGCGGAGCGATGGTGGATGCAGGTGGAACCGAGCCGGCGAATAATCTGGGAGCGAATCGATGAGGAGCGGATGGAAAAGGCGCGCCATTGGTTCTTCCGATGGCGCGACAAGGATTTCTCATTCACCGACTGCACCAGTTTCGTGGTGATGAAGGAACGCCGCATCGTCAGCGCGCTGACGACCGACCGTCATTTCACGCAGGCCGGCTTTGAAGTATCGCCGCGGTAGGAAGGAACCGGCTGGAGATCAACGCCGTTCCAGCACGCGGTTCGCGATTACGAGGCGATGGAATTCGGACTCATCACCCGGTCAAACCTGGAAAATCGCCTGCATCCGCATCGCGAGGCCCATGTCTCCCGCCAGGCGCAGTTTCCCGTTCATAAACGCGGCTTGCGAGTTGAGGCGGCCCTCAACCATGTCGAGATAGTCCTGCGCGAGCATTGAGATCGTCGCGCCGGGCGACTCGGCCGGCCCTTCGCGGACGATACATTCGCCGTTGGCGATCGTGACGTTCCATTTGCCGCCGCCGTCTCCGCCGAGATCGAATTGAAAGACCGCGTTGACGCCCTCCGCCGCCGCCTGGTTGAAGCGCGCCGGCATCAGATCGAACACCAGCTTGCAGGTAAGCGTCGTGTTTTCGGGAACGAGGCCGAACGCCGTCAGCATCCGGATCGCCAAGCTCATGTCCCCGCCGATCCGCATCTTTCCGCCCAATGACGCCGCCTGGCTGATAAGGTCGCTGCTCAGGAGCGCGACGTAATCCTGCGCGCCCATCGCGAAGGTGACGTTAGGCGACTCGGCCTGCCCCTCCCGGACGGTGCATTCTCCAGCGGCGATCATGACGTTCCATTTGCCGCCGCCTTCCCCCGGCAGATCGAACTGATAGACCGCGTTCAGGTTCTTGGCGGCGTCGCGATTGAGCCGCGCCGGCATCGCCTCGAAGATTTGTTTGCACGCTATGAACTGCTCAGCCATAAAACACCTCGGTTCAAATTCGGAGCCGGCGAGAATTACGCTTTGCTCCGCGATTTCGCGGAAAGCATAAGCGCATCGCCCGGCGCTTACAACAGATTGCTAAGACGCCGATTCCCACTCCTCGTCCAGGCGGCGAAACTTCCAAATCGCGACCGAACCGGCCCACCCAAGGGCGAACAGCGCCACGATGCAATAGCCGAGCGATTCGAAATCGAGCGTCGCAAGCCAATTGAAAAATTCTCCGTGCAGCTTGAGTTGGATCGCCATGACTTGCAGAATTTCGATCGTCCCCACCAGGAGCGCGACCGCCACGGACAGGCCCGTGGTGGTGAGGTTGTAATAGATTTTCCTGAGCGGAGTGGAGAGCGCCCAGCCGTACGCCATCGACATGAACACGCCGTCGGCGGTGTCCATCAGCGACATTCCGGCGCCGAACAGAAGCGCCAGCGAGACCGCCGCTAGAGCAGGCACGGCTTGCGTTGCGACTCCGGCGGCGAGCGCGAGCAACCCGATTTCGGAGGCGGTGTCGAAGCCCAGGCCGAAGAGCAGGCCGACCGGATACATCTGCCAACTGCTCCGGATCAGGTTCCGCAGACGGCCGCCGAGGATTCGCCGGGTAAGGCCGCGCTGGGCCAGCAAATCTTCGAGGCGTTCAGGTTGGTATTCGCCGCGCTTTGCCCGCCGCCAGATTTGCAGAATTTCCAGCAGCACGATCAAATTCAACGAGCCGATCAGCCACAGGAAGACTCCGGAGACGCTCGACCCGATCAATCCGCCGTAGCTTTGTAATTCAGGCATCGCGGCGCCGGCGGACTTCGTGGCAACGACCAGCGCGACGGTCATCAGCAGCACGATCGTCGAGTGGCCCAACGAGAAAAAAATCCCACTGCCAGCGGCCGCTTGCCCTTTTGCAGGAGATAGCGCGTGGTGTCGTCGATGGCCGAGATATGGTCGGCGTCGAACGCATGGCGCAGGCCCAAGGTGTACGCGAGCGCCCCCATCCCGGCCATCGCCGGAAAGCGCGGCGCATAATATAGGAAAAGCCCCGCGCCGATCAGATGCAGCACGCCGACGCATCCGAACAGCGCGTAAATCCTCAATCGGTCGCTCATGGGTTTCGATTCGGCGGTTTCGGTTCCCACCGCGCGGGACGAACGCCATTATGCCGCCGGTTTCGACAATCGAGCAAGCAAATTCGGGCCACCGCAGGTCGCAGCCATTGGCCGCCAAGGAGAGAATGCGAGCGGCATCGATCGATGCGGCAGCAACAGGTAGGCGGCGCCGCCGCCAACCGCGCCGATCCCCTTATTTCCTTTTACGGATGCGTCATCGCGAACCCGATCGCGACGCGCGTTTGCGGCGCATTGGTAATGAAATTCTTCGCGCCGTCGGACCTAAAACCGCCCGGCATCCTCACCTTTATTTGCGCCGCGCCGCCCCGGAACCCGGCCGCGCTTCCCCGGATGCCGAAAATATCCCTCCATCGTTTGGGCACGCCCATTATTTGTCCAACGCCGGGATCGGGATGGTCAGCGTGTCATAGACCGTGATCCTCGGCCCGTAAGCCGCCTGGAAGATTCCAATGCCCTCGGCGGGCCTGATCAGATTGGTGCGATCGAGGATGTTCAGCAGCGTGATCCGGTCGGTCACTTCTCCGAGGTGCGGCACGTCGAAGCTTCTCTGCCCGCTCAAATCCACTTGCACCACGTGCGGGAGCGACTCCAAATCGGCGAAGCCGCCGCGCAATCCGCTGCTGTACAGGGCGCTGACGCTGAACGCGTACGGATTCCAGCGATAGGCGGCCCCGCCGGACGCGCCGAAGAGCGGCTGGTGATCGAGCACGATGTAGTGCCGGTTGATGTAGCCCAACTCGTCCGGGTCGAAGTTGAACTGCCCGGTCGCCACGCCTTTTTGCATGTTCCTGCCAATTGTGGTGCTGGCATACATCGAGAGATTCTCAGCGTGGTAAGTAACCGCGGTTTCGGTGCCCCAAATGTAGCCATGTTTGTAGTTGAAGGGGGCAAAGATCGGGACATCGCCGAACTGGCCGGTGTCGAGGTAATGCCTCGTGTACTCGTAAAAGGCATCCTCCGAAATCGTGACGCGCGGCGTCAGTTGCTGGACCACGCCGGTGTCCCACTCGTAATCGTCCTCGGTCTCCGGCGTAACGACGCCGGTTCCCGCTTCGCCGGTGGTTCCGGCGAAGGCGGCCGGCGCGCCGGGCGAGATTCCTTGAAAGCTCGGCACCTGCATATAACGCGCGAAGCCGCCGTGAAG
>JBOHWK010000007.1:0-28333 GCA_050736715.1 Binataceae bacterium (SeqCode)
CCCGCCGCGTCATCGCCCGCGCCTCCCGCCATATCCGCTGTTCGAGGTTCTCCATCGCCCGGCCTTACCACCCCCACCGGACATCTTTAAATGTTTATGCCCCGGACATCTCCAATGTTTATGACAGTTTTTAGCTGCCCGCTTGCGCCTGCGAATCACCGCGTCTAATATGGCACGATCTCATTTGACGAGAAGCGAACCGGATACGATAGGGAGACCAGCCATGAAATTGACGACGTTGATTGCCGCCGCGGTGCTTGCGTTTGCGATGCTCGCGCCCGCTGCGATGGCGCAGGAAAATCCGCCGCCGCAGGGCGCTCATCCGGCTTGGCGTGCGATGTTCAAGGCGAGGATGGATGCCTGCGACAGCAAGAAGGTGGGCGATTCATGTTCGTTTACTCTTCCCGATGGGAAGACGATGAACGGCGCATGCCGGGAAGGGCACCATGGAAAGTTAATCTGCCTGCGTCCGCGGCGGCACCGGCAGATGCAGGGCGGCGCACCGCATCCGGTCACTCCCGGCGAATAAAGCCGCGAATCGGCGGCTATTTCTTCTTTCCGCCGCCGATTAATGCGCCCGCGCCCTCCAGAATCCGCGTGCCGACGCTCAGCACCGCGTCGGTGACGCCGGGAAAGAGCGCGCCCAGCTTCTCCAGTACCGCCGCTCCGGGTGGAACGTCCACTTCCGTCAGCCCAAAGGCCACTGCCGCCAGTATCGCCCACGTCACCCATCGCACCGGCATTGCCATCATCGAACCCGGCATTGCCTTGAGCGAGTCATGCTCGCGCGCCTTGGCGGTCATCGGCGTGTCGATGACGCCCGGCATGATCAGCGAGACCTTGATGTTGGTGCGGAACAATTCGACCCGCAGCGCCTCGGACAGCCCCACTAGCGCGAACTTGCTCGCGCTGTAACCGCCCAGCGGGCTTAGCCCGCGGCGGCCGGCCAGCGAGGAAATATTGACGATGCTGCCGGAGCGCGCCGTGCGCATCGCGGGCAGCGCCGCCTGTATTGCGTTGAGCGCGCCGTACACGTTTACGGCCATCATCCGCTTGAGCTCCTCCGGAGTCGTTTTTTCGACCGGATTGGGAATCGCGACGCCCGCCGAGTTGACGAGGATATCGATGCCGCCGAACGCCTCGCGCGCCTGTTCGATGGCCCAGAAGACGCGCGCACGATCGGTCACATCGCAATCGAGGGCGAGCGCCTTGCCGCCCGCCGCGCCGATCTTCTGCGCCAGTTCCTCCAGCCTAAGGCGCCGGCGCGCCAATATCGTTACGTTGGCGCCCTGCTCCCCGAACGCCAGCGCGCAATCGTAGCCGATCCCGCTCGACGCGCCGGTCACGACGGCCGATTTGCCGCGAAAATATCCGAGCGTCGGCGAGATGAATCTGCTCCTGGTTTCGCTCATGCGCCTACTCCGGTTACGGGGCGCCACGGCTTGAAGCCGCCGCGCCGGCTTGCAGCATTGTGGCGGGAGGCGGGAAACAGCGCAAACCTCCCGCTTGCGGTGACATTATAGCGTGATTAAGTTGAGATTAGGGAAGGAGGCCCGGTAGAAATTGCCGGAATCAGGATGAGGACGAGGACGTTTCTAAACGAGATGGCGGCTGCCGGGCTGCTGATTGGTTCCTATCCCGCCGATTGGGTAGTGCGCCGCGGCGAGAGGCATTTGTGTTCCGCCACGAGCGAGCCGGTGATTCTGGCGCACGGCTTCAGCGGGAGCCGCTCGAATCTGCTCGCAATGGGAGCGTACCTGCGGCTGGCGGGCTTCGACAACCTGTCGTTTTTCCAGTATCCGCAATGGCAAACGGTCGCCGATTCGGCGCGGCTGTTGGGCATTCTGGCGTTGAAAAAAAATCGTGGCGCTGGGGTGCATCTGATTGGCCACAGCCTGGGCGGCACGATCTCGCGGCGCTTCGCCGCCGGCGCGGGACCGGGGATAGTGCGATCGCTAGTTACGCTCGGCTCGCCGTATTCTTACGATCAGTCGAGTCCGGATGAAGTCGCGATCTTTGCCGCGGAAGACCCGCTCGTGCCGCCGCCCCTCGCGGAATTGGTCCGGCCGGGCGCGTTCGGGCGGATCGTGACGCTGTTCGGCGTGGGCCACCTGGGACTGCTGTATCATCCGGAAGCGTACCGAATCGCCGCGACCGAACTGCGCGCGAATCGCGCCGCCCAGCCGCGCGCCGCCGCGTGAATTCCCCGGCTGCGCGTTCCTATCGTGACGCGTGGATGAGCGGCGCGGGAACCTGCGGCGCGGCTTGCCCTGCGGGCGGGCGTGCGGTAATCGACTGAGGCGATGCCGGCGATAATCATGGACGGGCGCGCGCTGAGCGCGCAGCTTAAGCCTGAACTTATCCGCCACGTGCGGGAGCTTAAGGAGCGATTCGGATGCGTGCCGGCGCTCGCGGCAATCCTCGTGGGCGGCGACCCCGCATCGCGCCAATATGTCAAGAGCAAGCGGCGGATGGCGGAGGAAATCGGATGCCAAAGCCGCGTAATCGCGCTCGGCGTGGCGGAAGCGACGACGGCGCGGCTCCTCCAGTTGGTGGCCGAACTGAACGGCGATCCGCAAACGGCGGGAATTCTGATCCAGTTGCCGCTGCCGGATTCCGTCGATCGGTTCCGCCTATTCGATGCGATCGCGCCGCTCAAGGACGTTGACGCGGTCGGAGCGGCGAGCGTCAGCGGATTTTACCGCGGACAATGGGGCCGGTTCCTGCCCTGCACTCCGCGCGGAATCCTGACGCTGCTCGGCTATTACCAGGTTCCCGTCGAGGGCGCGCGCGCCGCGGTGATCGGGCGCAGCGACATCGCCGGCAAGCCGGCCGCGCTAATTCTGGGCGGGCGGCTGCGCAACGCAACCGTCACTTGGTGCCATCGCCACACCCGCGATCTCGCCGCGATTTGCCGCGAGTCGGACCTGATCGTCTCGTGCGCCGGGGCGGACACCGGGCGGCCTTATCTAATTACCGCCAAAATGGTAAAGCCCGGAGCCTGCGTAATCGATGTGGGGTTTCGCCGAATCGGGCCGGGGAAATTCACCGGCGACGTCGATTTCGAGCGGGTCAAGGAAATCGCGGGATGGCTAACGCTCAATCCGGGCGGGACCGGCCCGATGACGGTGGCTTCGCTGATGCAGAACCTGATCGACGCGGCGCGCTATCAGTTGGGATTGGAACGCGCGCCGTACTCGGTCTGAAGCTCCGGCGCCGATCCGGGAACCGGCCGCTGTGCGGCGGGAGCGATCGGCGTAATTCGATAGATCGCTAGGTCCTCGCGCCGGAAAATCCGGGTTATCTTGAATTGTACCGGATTGGGCAACTCGGATTTTATAGCCGCGGCGCTTTTCCAACTCACCAGCCATCCACCCCCCGCAGCCGAAACTCGCGATTCGATGGTCACTTTGGCGGCGGGCGGATCGTAGCCGGGTACGACGATGCGGGGATTATTCCCGTGAAAATAATAATTGAATGGGAAAGACAGATAGCCGAAAGGAAACCCATTGTTAGCGACCCCGGCAGCGGATACTGCCGAGGGAAACCCAGCCTCGAAGATCACCGGGTCCGATGCTCTACCGCTCACCGAAATCATCCGAGCTAGGGTTCGCCAAGGCTGGGCGGCCGGGAAATCGAACTTTACCAAGATTAGACAGGACAGCACGAATCCCGCGACGGCCAAGTTGCGCGATTTTGCGCCGCAGCGGGTGAGCAGGGCCGCGAAAAGAATCGCGGTGGCTGCGATGCCCGGCGCCGCATAGCGGCCGTTGAACATCGGTCGAAGGGCAATCGATGCGGCCAGCATCATGCCCGCTGGCAGCGCGGCCCATGCAATTAGCCATCGCAGGGGCTCTCCGCCGCCCGCCGGTTCAAACTCACGGCCAAGAACCAGCCACAGCGCCGCGGCGGCCGCCACCGCAAGCACAACCGCTTCGACCGCCGGCGAAAAGCCGGGACCGGAACCTATCCAGTCGAGCCAATGCGAACCCGTCAACGCCCGGCCCAGCGATAGCGCGGCCGGCATATACGGAAGGTACAGTAAGACGGCCACTGCTATCGCAAGCCACGCGGCAGGATTCCCGCGGCCGCGCACCGTGTCGCGGGTAAGCATCGCGGCTTCGGCGCCCAGAACAAGCGCGCCGGCCGGGTGAGTGTATAGCATCGCGGCGCCTAGGATACCGCACATGGTAGCCATCGTCGCGGAAGGCTGCCGGCGCAATCGCCACAAGGTGTAAAAATGTGCGAGCGCGATAGCGACGAACATCGAGTACATTCGCGCCAGATGCGCAAATACAACTGCGAGGGGATTAATCGCCCAAATTGCCGCAGCCGCAAGCGCGGTTTTATCGTCGAACATCTCTCGCCCGATCGCAAAGATTAACACCAGGGCGATCAGCGCAAAGATAACGGAGAATCCGCGTAGTGCGGCTTCCCCAAGTCCAAACATTGCCACGAAGCAATGCAGCCCAATGTAGTACAGGATGGTTCCCGCCGCGCCGTACGCAAGGGGAACTTTTACAATTGCGCCAATGCTGGATCGCGACGCTATCCAAGCACTGCATGCCTCGCTCACGTTGAGCGCGTCGCTTGCGATGCGATGCGTGTAAATCAGTGCGGCGGCGGCAAGGATTATCGCCAGCAGTTGGAGCGGCCGTGCTGAGAGCGAGCCCGGTGCTGCGTCTGGCGCCTTCGCGTTGGAGGAGGCCGTGCTCATTTTCCCGTTCCGGCAGGCCTCGCAGCGGGCCCAATCGGCGTGATTCGATAAATTGCAAGATCGCGGCGGCGCAGGATTTCATCGCTCTTGAAGCGGGCCGGGTCCGGCAGTTCGGGCCGGATCGCGGCGGCGTTCTTCCAGCTAATCAGCCATCCTCCTCCTGCTGTCGCTACGCGCGATTCGATGATCGGCTTCGCGGCGGCGGGATCGTAGCCCGGAACGGCGATGCGGGGATTTCGGCCGTGAAAGTAGTAATCGAAGGGGACCGAGTAATAGCCGAACGGAAATCCGCCGTTCGGCGAACCGGTCTGGCCCTGGAATACGAACCCGGACTCGAAGAAGACCGGCTCGGCCGCGGTTCCCGCGGCGGCGACCCGATGGGCGAACGCGCGCCAAGGGCTGGACGGGGGGAAGTCGAACCGGATTAGGATGAGGCAGGCCGCTGCGAAACCCGCCGCGGCGAGATTGCGGATTTTCGGGCTGTAGGCGCCGATTACGTGCGCGATCAGGATCGCAAGAGCGGCCGCGGCGGGCGCCACATAACGTCCGTTGAACATCGGCCGCACGGCAACCGAACCGGCAAGCATCGCGCCCGCCGGCAGGATCGTCCACGCAAGCAGCCATCGAAGCGGTTCACCGCTCCCAGCCGGTTCGAAATCGCTCCCCAACACCAGCCACAGCGATGCGGCGGCAACCGCTGCCACCGCCAGCGCCTTGACGCCGAACGAATAGCGTGCGGTGGCGCCAATCCAGTCCAGCCAGTGCGATTCAACCAGTTCGCGGCTGAGCGCCAGCGCCGTAGGCGCATAGGGCGCGAACAGCAGCGCGGCAAGCGCCATCGCGATCCAGGCGAACGGATTCAGTTGGCCGCGGACCGTATCGCGCACAAGCATAACGGCCTCGGCGGCCAAAATGAGGACGCCGGCCAGGTGCGTGTAGAGCATCGCGGCGCCCAGAATTCCGCACATCGCGGCCAATGTAACGGATGGGCGGCGGCGCAATCGCCACAGCACGAAGAATTGCGCCAGCGCAACCGCGATGAACATCGAATACATCCGGCCTGAGCGCGCGAAAACGACCGCCAACGGATTGAAGGCCCAAATCGCGGTGGCGGCGAGCGCGGCTTTGGCGTCGAACAGGCAACACCCGATTACGAAAACCAGCGCTACCGACGCCATCGCGAGCAGTGCCGAGAATCCGCGCAAAGCGGCCTCGCCGGTTCCGAAAATCATCGTGAAATAGTGCAGGGCGAGGTAATAGAGGACGGTCCCGGCGTTGCCATGCGCCAGCGGGATGCGCACGATCGCGGCGGCGCCCGGCATCGCGGCGAACAGCGCGCTGTACGCTTCGCTGGCACCGAGCGCATTAGCGCCGAGGCGGTAAAAATAAATTGCGGCGGAGGCGATGAGGATGGCCGCCAGAACCAGCAGTTGCCGCCGCGAAAGTCCGGCCGGCGCATCCGGCGCGGCGGAAACTGGCACATCTGACCGCATCACACCTGTTCTTCCCATATATTTTATACCGAAATTCGCCCGCACAAGCTTCACGCTTGCGCGCTCGTTTCGGCAGGCGGCTTGACTGGAACGCCCCGGCCTGTCGAAACTGCTCACAATCATGTCCGAGTTTGTGGAGCCGGTCCCGGAAGTCCAGCGCGGGACCGCGATCGTCCTGCCGCCGCCGGAACGGATGCGCGCGGAGGTGTGGGCGCTCGCGTGGCCGGTAATCATTTCATACGCGCTCGATTCGATCCTTGGACTGGCGGCGATGCTGATGGTTGGGCGGCTGGGTGCGGAGGCGGTCGGCGCGGTCGGGCTGGCGACCCAGATTCTGGGCGCCGTGCGGGCCGGAGTCGCGGCGGTCGGGACCGGGACCGTTGCGTTGGTCGCGCGCCATATCGGCGGCGGCGACCGCGATCGAGCCGAAGATACGCTCGCCCAATCGGTAATCTTCGGCGTGCTGGTTTCGACCGTTATCGCGATTCCGGTAATCGTGTTCGCGCCGCAAATGATGGCGTTGTTCCGGGTGAAGGGGCTGATGGCGGAGATGGGCGTGCGCTATCTGCGGATCGTGATGCTTGCGGAGCCGTTCCAGGGGATTTTCCTGATGTGCATGGCCGCGCTGCGCGGCGCGGGGGACACGCGCACGCCGCTGTGGATCGGCGGAATCATCGACATCCTCGCGATCGTGCTGAATTACATGCTGATTTTCGGCAAATGGGGCGCGCCGACGCTCGGTGTGGACGGGTCGGCGATCGCGACGCTGATCGCAATTGCCGCGGGCGGAGTGCTGTTCTTCTGGGTGCTCTCGTTTGAGGGAATGGTGTTGAATTTCCACTGGCGCGGATTGCGCCCCGATCTTTCGCTGGGCCGGAGAATTCTCGCGGTGGGCAATCCGGCCGCGATCGAGCAATTGATCGTGCAACTCGGATTCGTGGCCTACGTCGCCTTTATCGCCCATTACGGCGACGCGGAAGTGGCGGCGTATTTTATCGGAGTGCGAATCCTGTCGCTCTCGTTCCTGCCCGGCTTCGGCTTCGCGTCGGCCTGCGCGACGCTGGTGGGGCAGGGGCTGGGCGCGGGCGATCCGTCCTTTTCGCGCCGGGCCGGATGGGTATCGATCAAAATGGCGATCGTGCTGATGACGGCGATGGGAGTGCTATTCGTCGTGTTCGCCTATCCGATTGCGAGATTGTTCATCGCCGATCCAAAAGTCATCTGGTACACGGTGCAATTCATGTATGCGCTGGCGGCCGCCCAGCCGCTCATGGCGATCGATTGGACGGTCAGCGGCGGATTGCGCGGCGCCGGCGACGCCCGCACGCCGCTCTACGGATCGGTGGCGGGATTCTACCTGATGCGCCTGTTTGTCACGATCGCGATTGTGTACGTTCACGGCTCGGTCATCCTGATTTGGTGGACGCTAATCGCCGATTACGTCGTGCGTTCGATAATCAAGGCGTGGATTTTCCACGGCGGCCGCTGGACCGAAATTCAGGTGTGATGGCGTGCGCAGCGCGGGGCTGGACAAAATCCAGCCGATGTAAGAGGATCGTGTCGCGGGTTTGCCGATTGGGAGGGCGTGGGATGAATACCGTACGCATCTGTCATTTATTCGGGCGCGTTTCGGCCATTTGCCTGATGGCGATTCTTGCGGCCGCAGTCCAGGCCTTGGCGGGTGGATGTTTTGGGCCGTCCGCTACGGGGCGCGTTGCCGCGCCGCCGGCCGAAACTGCCGCGAGTTCGGTAGAATTATTTACCAACGCGAACTTTTCGAGCGATGACTTTACTGGCTGGAGAGTAGTTCCATCAGTGGGAAGTTGTTGGAGCGTCGATCAATACAACCCCCACACTTCCGGCGGCTATGACGCCGATTTTTACGCTGGCCAGATGGGCGGCTGCCCCGGCAATTACATTTCGCAGGGTTGGACCAACAATGAAGGATTCACCCTACCTACGGAGAGTAATGGACTGGTTCACTTCGTCGCCACCGCATGGGTGGCGACCGACTCCTCGTTTAACGGCGGTTTGGCGATGAGTTGTAACGACAGTATGCTTTTCGCAGGGCCGCTCTCGGCGGCGCACGTTATCGGAGGCGGGGTCAGCTATCGGCAATTTACCGTGGATTGTTATGCGTACCCAGCCGATGTGGGCATTGCGTTCGCTGTGGACCCATATCTACCTTCTCCAACATCTGGTCATGCCTATGTTTCAGACACCCAGTTTACGGTGTTCCAGCCCCCGGTAGTTTCGACCTGGCTTACTTATCCAAATTATCGCGGAAAGCAGTGGTCCAATGAGAGCCAAACTATCCAACTCCATGCTTACGTAACGCCGTCTTGCAACGCCACTTCGTGCAATGGTATTCTCCCAGATCATCTTGTAACTGATCTTTGTTCCGGTACGGGTTGCTCGAACGTTTTAGCCTCGACGGAAACGCCGGTCTCAGGAAACAGTGATGTGGACATTTCTATTAACTACTCCGTAACCTGTAATGCTTGGATCGAAACCTTCGCATATGACTCAAATAGCAATCTCCTCGGTAGCGACGAGGGCCCCCCGGCGGGCGATCCAGCGTCCAGCGACGTGGTACCGGCGTGGCCTTTGGTGCAGGCGGGTAACTTTCCTGGTGGACGCCAATGCGTCATCGGTCCGGACAACAATTTGTACTGCCAAGATTCTGTTTGTTCGTATGCGGGCGGAAGCAACAGCCTAACCTGTTCTTATACCGCCGACTATTATCCGGGGGATCCAATTGTCATTCCGTCTCAAAGCTATACCGGAGTCATTCAGTCCGTTGGTTCAGGAACGCTGACGCTTTTCGCGCCTACACCCGCAGCCACGTTCTCGTCCGCCGCCGCCTGGGGAGCGCACGTTAATGTTGGCAGCCATAACCTTTGGACCGGTACCTTTTCCGGCGGCGACGGCGGGTACGGTAACGAAATGACGTACACGCAGAACTGCCTGAAGGATGATGGCTCTGGCATGGCGCAGTCGGGAGTTTGCGGCTGGCATGGCGAGGCATTTTTGACGAATCTCGCCGACGGGGTGACGGGATACCAAGCCGGTGGAACGCTTTTTCAATTCGATCCGTTCGGTTCGACATCGGGCGTGCCTGGGTCCTATCGGGAGGCTTTCGCAGAGGCACTCTACGGGAGCGGTTGGTCGCTTGGCCCCTGGTTATGGGACTCGATTGTGAATCAGGTGAGTTGCAATATTCAGGCTGGTTCTTTTCAGCCGCGATGCGCCAGTTACACGTCGGGGGCACAGGAAATCACGGATGGCAGTACTAGTGACGATGAGCGGCGCCGGGCCTTATGGGAGCCCGCTAGTGGCCACTGTAACATCTGCGCCCACTGAGATTGTCAACACAACGGGCGATTCAACAATGGGTAACCCGTGCATCACGAATGTGCCAAATTTGGCTGACCTATCAGTTGGGGACGCGATCATGTATGAAGGCGCTGCCCGGACTGTCCAAGCCATCGACAACGTACCCAGCACCGATGTGATTTGTACGGGCACCCCGCATTACGTTCAAGTCTTTCCAGCACCAAGTGTTACGCTGCCGACGGTAACTCCAACCGCAACGGTAATCCCCACGCCATCGACAGCGATTACGGAATACAATGCTACTCTCGATCGAACAGCCTCCTCTACCTCGTTTGCGAGCGACGGCGGCTCTGACGGCAGTATGTTCATAGATTTGAATGAAAGCGACCTATCCACAAATATTAACTATTTTAGCAATTATCAAAATCAATGTTCATCAAAATCATACTGTAGTAGCGCAACGTTATCGTTTTTGGGCGTTACGGTCGATTATATCGGAGACGAGCCCAATAGCAATTCGCGGTCGGCGTATGATCGTCAGATGGAAGCGTACTATTATATTGACTCGTCCGACCCGGATCATCCGCAGGTCGGGGTCTTACAGGGTGCCGGCATCGCTGGCGGGTTACAAAACTTGATTTACTCGATGGATATCGCGTCGATCGATGCTTATGCGGGCACTGCCGCAGGCTGGAACTTTGTCCAAGGCGGGAATAATTGCAGCAATTTCAGTTGCGATTATCCGTGGTTCCTAATGGGCAAATCGCTGCAATCGCTGCAAACGAGCGTGCAATCCGCAGCTTCGTTGCAGACTGAGCAGGCTCTCAACCGTCCGCTTTGGGCGGTGATTCAAGCGTTTGGCAGCTACGCGAACCCGGCGAAGCACGTGTATCCCTATCCATCAATCTATCAGCTTTATACACAAGAGGTTGATGCATTCGCAAATGGAGCCAATGGCATAGATATGTGGGAGCTTGGTGATTATTCGGATTCCGCGCACACTCCGCTCTCAAGTATCGATCCCAACTTTTGCTCCGGCATCACAACGCTGTCGCAGCAGGCTACAATGAGCACCGGGCAGAAAACGATCAACGTGGCTAATGCGTCGGGGATAGGAATCAATACGCTGCTCACGCTGGCGTCGTCATCAGGGGGTTGCGGAGGAAGCGACTCCAGCGGCGATGTGCAGGTGAGAGTTATCGGTGTGAGCGGTACGAGTCTGACGGTCAACTGTCCAGCCAGCGCGTACAGCGGCACTGGCTGCTCCGGAACGTTTAACTCCGGGACGGTAGTATCAAGCGCGGACCAGAAGTTCGACTCCGTCTCGTTTGCAATGGCAGTAATTCACTATTACCTTGAGGCCGCGCTGCTTGGAACGGTAGACTATAACTGTGTCGGCGAAATACCATCGGGTTCGTGGGGCAGTACCGACGGTGTGCCCAATAGCGTGGCAACGCTTTGCCGGGACGGCACAGATGGCTATCGTTATATCTTTACGTCGAACGAAAGCTGCTCCAACGGGTCAAATCTGTGCGTACAGGGCCAGGATTCCGGTGGCCAATTAAACCCTGTCGCCATTTCGACAACATCGAACTCGGACGGCACCGGCTGCGTACCCCTAGCCTATACTCCCAAAAGTAGCACTGTAACAGTAATCGGGGAAAATCGCACGTTAACTGTCAGCGGGGGTCAGCTTTGTGACACACCGTATAACGGCGGGGCCGGAGTTGGATGGGGAAAGATGGGATCGTCGAGCCCATATAGTTTCCATGTCTATCAGCTAACCGGGCCATAGTCGCCAATCTGGGAGAAATAGCAATGAAAATGGAGCGAAAACAGACTACCATCTCATATAGCATACTGATTTGCTTGGTTGTGACTCTTGTGGTCGTTGCCCAAGTCCAAGCGCAACATAATCAAACCGGCCACCGAGGCAGCGGGGCCTTTCGACTGGCGCGTCGGACCGGTGCGGCCGCTCAAACTCCGGCGGCTTCCGGGATAGTGAACTGCGATAATTACGCGGAAAACTCTACGTCCTGTCCCATCGCGAACGGTCAGACGGCGCTCTGGGATTTTGCGGCTACGTGTCCAATAGACGGCCCTCCCTATTATACGGACACCGCATACGGGTACATGCAGGGGACACCGCAAGGAGCCACCGCTATATTTGATCCCAACCCAGTTCCGGTAGCTGCCGCGTATGACGGCGGTCCATTTACGATTTCCGTTCAAACATCATCGTCAACGAAGGTTGGAAATTATGACCTATATCCTACCTTATATGGCAGTACCTGCGGCTATTACATATCTTATCCAGAATTTGTCCAATTAAGCATCATGCCCACGATCACCGGCCTCAACAATGTCTGGTGGTTCAACGGCGCGCATCCGCCGGGGTATCCCGTACAAGTAACGCTGACCGCCAACCCGCCGGGCCAATCGAGCTACTTCTGGAACCTCACGAACGGCTCGGACTTCGCCCAGTTCTCGAACGGAAATTCGACGATGACGACAACTGCCAACAAGGTCAGCATCGAGCTTAACGGCCAGCCCTCGATGTCGATGAAGAACATTTCGGTCACGGTGACCGTCAATCAAGTACAGTCGAACCCGTTCATGATGACGGGAAAAATGCCCTACGAACTTTTTGTCTCAGCGCCGCCGACCGACGTCTCCGACTGGGTTTCCGGGTATAAGTCCACCCTCCATTACCGGCTCGACGATCAGTTTGGAACCGTTCTGCCGATGCCGCTGGATGTGTGGGAAGTATTCACCACCGACGTGGTCGAAGACACGGCGGACAATTGGATTATCGGCACCAATTCCGGCTATTCCGGCCACCAGTCAAGCCCGGCTCAACTGAGCGATATCATCACTGGACAAAATTTCATCCAATTCCCAAAGCCGGGCCCCCAAGCGCCTAATGCGGCGAGTCCGGCATGGAGCCAGAAGGTGATGCATTTCTGCGGTTACCTGACCGCCGGCAACCATGGGGAAGGGAAGGGCGTGCAGATTGCGACGCTTACCTGGCAGCGCTACATCAATCACGGCCGCCATTGCGATTTCGTATCGCCTGCCGGTTCATTCGATCCCGGCAACGTGCCGGCCTGCCCCGGCGCCAATGCCGCGGTGTGCCCGAATAATTAGCGGCCGGGCCAGCGCCGCAACCGCGCGGTCCTTATTTGCCAGTTCCCTTTAGCGGCACCGTTTGCGGATTTTCCGAGGCGTTGTCTTCGATCGTCAGGGTTCCGGTCTGCAATCCCGCCGCAGTCGGCATAAAGGTTACCGCGATCGTGCATTTGGCTCCGGCCAAAAGCGCTGCGGGACAATTGTTTGTGACCTCGAATTGCGCGCCGTCCGATGCGCCGTTCACCAGCACCTGAATGCCGGGCTTCTTCTTGCTGCCCTTGGGATTGCTAATGGTTACGTTCTTCGGCTTGCTGGGCGTGCTCACAGTGGTGGCGGGGAAATTCACCCGTTTCGGCGTAATTTTCAGAATCACCGGAACCGGCGTTGGCGTGGTCGTCGCGGTAGCGGTCGTTGTTTGAGTCGGCGATGTGGTTGTGGTCGGCGATGCGGTCACGGTGGCGGTCAATGTCGCCGTGGGTGACGTCGTTTCGGTCGGGCTGGGGGTGGCGGTTTTCGTCGGGGTTGCAGTTGCGGTCGGCGATACCGTTGCGGTGGGGGTTGCGGTAAGCGTTGGCGATGCCGTTGCCGTGACAGTGGGCGAGACGGTCGCGGTGGGGGACGGTGTCGTGGTCGGCGTTTCACCCGGCGTCGAACTCAGTTCCGAAACGAACGCATTGCCGCTGCCGCTCGCTCCGCCGAGAACGGTTTGAAAGGCGTTAGGAGTGGTGGGGAAGTCGAACGATTGCGTCTGCCCGGTGACATAAACGTGGCCTGCCGAATCGACCGCGATCCCGCCGCCTTGCTCGTAGGTGCTGCCGCCTAAATAGGTTGAATAGATTAGCGACGCCGCTCCCGATGCGGCCGGATTTAGCTTGGCGATGAACGCGGCGTTGCATCCATAATCCTGGGATGGGCAACTGGCCTGCAGTTCGTAAAGGATTGGGAAGTCGAGCGAAGTGGTCGTTCCGGTGACGTAGGCGTCGCCCGCCGAATCGACCGCGATTCCGCCGCCGGTATCGGCTCCGCTGCCGCCGAGGTACGTCGAGTAGAGGAGCGACGCCGCGCCCGATGCGGCGGGATTGAGCTTGGCTACAAAGGCATTTCCCTGGGGACTGCCCAGCCCGCTTTGGAAAGCGTGCAGGGTCGGGAAATCCGAAGATTGCGAGGTCCCGATGACATAGGCGTCGCCCGCTGAATCGACCGCGATTCCCTTGCCGAGATCGGCGGTGCCGCCGCCGAGGTAGGTGGAATAGATGAGCGCTCCGGTCCCGGAGATCGCAGGATTGAGTTTGGTTACGAAGCCCGCGTCGCATCCGTCCGCCGCGGACGGACAGGCGCTTTGGTAAGCGTTCTTAGTGGGAAAGTCGGTGGATTCCGTAACGCCCGTGACGTAGGCGTTGCCCGACAGCCCGATCGCGATGCCCTGGCCGATGTCACCGCCGCTTCCGCCCAAATATGTCGAATAGACCAGCGAGGACGTTCCCGATGTCGCCGGATTCAGTTCGGTTACGAATGCGGAAATGCAGCCGCCGGCCAGCGACGGACAAGTGCTCTGGAAGGCGTTCTTCGCGGGAAAGTCGGTCGATTGCGTCATGCCGGTGACATAGGCATCGCCGGATGAATCGATCGCGATGCCGTTGCCTTGGCCGAGGACCGAGCCGCCAAGGTAGGTGGAATAGACCAGCGAGGCCGCTCCGGACAACGACGGATTGAGCTTTGACATGAAGGCGGCCGCGCAGCCGGTCGGGCTGGAGGCTGACGGGCATGAGCTTTGGAATGCATTCATCACCGGGAAATCGGTCGAGGTCGCTTGCCCCGTGACATACACATTTCCGGAGGAATCCACCGCGATTCCGTAGCCGGTGTCGCCCCCGTTGCCGCCGAGATAGGTGGAGTAGAGCAGCGAACTCGCGCCCGACAAAGCGGGATTCAGTTTTGCCACGAAGGCATTGCCGGTGCCGGTCAAAGAGCTTTTCAGGGCGCTTGCGGTCGTGGGAAAGTCAAGCGAACTCGCCGCGCCGGCGACATACACGAAGCCTGCGGAATCGACCGCGATTCCATAGCCCGTGTCGGAGGCGGCGCCGCCGAGATAGGTCGAATAGACCAGCGTCGGGTCGATCACGAGCGGGCGGGATCGATCGTAGCTCGCCACTCGAAAGCCGGCTTCATGCGGGCCGCGCAATTTCCATCCGCCGGCGACAATCTTTTCGCCGTTCGCGGTCTCCTGAAAGATTTTTGGCGCCAGTTCCGCAAGCTTGCGGTCCGCGACCCTTACGGTCAGGCTGCCATGCCGGTCCACCGTCAGCTTGGCCGCGCCGCCGAAGCTCAGCCGGATCGCGTTCGGATCGGCGCCTGGCGCAAGGCGAAAGTCGTACTCCAGATGGCCGCCGGAACTGCTGTGATAGATTAGCGCGATTCCCGGATAGACCTGTTTCAATTCGACCGCCGCGAAGGCGGGAACGCCGGTAACCCATTTTTTGGGATCGTTGCCGATGAAGTAATTCGATTTCCCCGGCAATCGATCGATTCCAATGAATTGCGGCGCTTGTGCCGCGCCCTTGAGCGAAATTCGGAACACCGCGGGCCGCCGTGGTTTCGGCGAAATTGACGGACCTTGCATCGCCCCGATTCCCGGCTCGCGCATCGCGATCACCGCCTCGGCCGGCGTGAGGAACAGGGTATAGCCCGCTCTGTGAGAGAGGAATTTGACCTGTCGGCTGGTCTGGCCGAGATTCGGCTCGAAACCCACTGGCACTGTGGCGTACGACGCGAGCAGGCGATGATTCAGCACGGCGGCGGTGTACACGGGCGGCGCCTTAAGCGCCGCGCGCGCGCGAGTCATTCGTCCGGCGACGACCGTTGCGCCTGCCGATACCGCCGCTAACGCAATTGCACTTGCGGCCAACCACATTGCTTTTCCGCGCTGTCGCATCGGCAATTCCTCCCTGGGCAGAGCTAAGACCGGAATACTCTCCCACAGACGCTGCACAATCTCAAGGAAAAACCGTCCCGCGCCGGCCGCCTGCAACGCTGGCTAGCCTGATGGTCTGCTTTCCTCACGGATGTCCCGCTTGCGAGTTTCCGGCCCGCCCGCTAAGCCGCCGCGCCATCGAATCGGGGAGAAAGGTCTTTCCGAGCCGGAGATAATTCTTGACCCGGAACGGATCGAGCCGGAGCGCGCATAGCAGGGCGCGCCGCGCCTGAACGCGATCGCCCGCTGCCATCGCGCTAAGTCCGATGTAACCGAGGATGCTTCTGGGTGCGCGCCTGCGGCCCCTGACGTGGCGAATCGGATCGACGCCGTAACGCTCGCGGACCATCCGGCGGAAGACTCGCCCCGCGCGCTCCTGTCCTCCGGGCGGCTTGAGCGCCACCGGATAATGCGCGAAGCGCCACGCCGCGAGCCGTTCCGGAATGTAGATGAACGGCCCCCGCTCGCGCAGCAGAAGCCACAGGTACACGTCCTCGAACGCGGTCAATTGCTCGGGCCATCCGCCCGCCGCCGCAAGCGCGGAGCGGCGAATCACGGCGCCGCTCGGCATGATCGGCCAGAGCGCATTCAGCATCTCCTCGAGCGTAGGGATTTGGTCCGGGCGCGCGCCAAACATCGAGGCGTTGAGCGGGCTTCCGGTGGCATCGACGATTTCCAGATCGCAGTAGGCCATGACCGATTCCGAATCCGCGTCGAGCGCAGGCACGAGCCGCGCGAGCATCCCCGGCGTCCACCAATCGTCCGCGTCGAGAAAGCCCAGGTACTCGCCGCTGGAATGGGCAATCGCGAGGTTCCGCGCCGCCGACGGCCCGCGGTTTTGCTGTTCGAGCACGGTCACCCGCCCGGCAAATCGCGCGAGAAGGTCCCGGCTGCGGTCGCGCGATCCGTCGTCCACCGCGACCACCTCGAAATCGGAAAACCTTTGCGCAAGGACGCTGTCGATTGCGCGCTCGACGGTCTTTTCCGCATTGAAGACCGGAATTATCACCGAGACTTTTGCCATCGGCACCGCCGGTTCTTATCCCGCGATTCGCTCGCGCGCCGGAGCGGGCGGCTTCCATGCCGACAGATCGCGTCCGATGAGTTTTTCCAGCGCCTCGACTTCGGGAAGGTACTGTCGCCGCAACCGCGCGTCCGTTTCGGGATCGAGCGGAGGAAACTCTTCGCCGCGCCCGAAACAGAATCGCCACACGCCCGTCCGTTCGAGCAAATCGTTGGTGCGGCGCCATCGGTTGAGCAGCATCCAATCGCGCGCGTTGCGGGCGTTCTGCGCGAGCCGGCGGCTGCGCGGCGCGTGCGTGACGGTGTTGACCCGCTCGGTTGCAAGCGGGCGGCCGGCGATCGCGATTCGCGGCACTCCGATAAAATCGCAAACGCGATCGAGGTACGCCTGCGGCGAAGCTGCCAGATCGTCGTACAGGCAGACCAGCACGCGGTCCGCGCCGAACCGTTCCTGCCATTTGCGCAGATAATGCGCGTAGCGGGACGATTCTTTGACCATCCGGTTCTTCGCGATCGTTTCCTCGAAGCCGATGCGCGTCCACGCATCCCGGCGCATCGTCCGGTACGACGAGTACGCGCGCTCGACCGGATCGCGGAACGAGCAAATGATTTTCGCGCGCGGCACATGCTCCGCGATTCGCTTGAGCGCATCGTCGGAACCGAAATAGTTCGGATCGATCTCGCCAACCGGAAGCTCGGGCGGATAGCCGCGAAAGAATTCCAGGTACCAGCCGATTCCGCGCGAGTAATTCTTGAGAAAGAAGTCCGTTTCCTTGGTTCCGCGCGGAAGCGCGGCATGGCCTTGGAGCGCCTTGTGAAGCCACGTCGTCCCGGTCCTTTGTGGGCCGGCCGCGATAAAGTTCGGAAGCCTTGGATTTTCGGCCATCTTCGCAATGCCCGCCGCGTTTCCCCGAAGCCGGCGGCGAATCGCAATTAGTCTCCCACAGGCGGTCATTAGATGAAACCGGGAGGAAACCGCGGATGAAAGCGGGCCGCTCGCGGCTTTACGCGGCGCGCGCCGCGCGTAATTCTCTGGGCGTGGCGAATCCACCGGCGGAAATCGCGACGCTCGAGGGCACCCTCGACCAAGTCCTGTTCGTGAACGACGAGAGCGGGTTTTCGGTCGCGGTCGTCACCGAGCCGCGCGAGAACGGCGTGGCGCGCCGCGTGACGGTGGTTGGAAACCTCGCTGGCCTCGAAGTCGGCTCGACGATTCGCGCGCAGGGAACCTACGAGAAGCATCCGCGCTTCGGCGAACAGTTCAAGGTGATCGATTTCGAGACTGTCCGTCCGGCGGGAGCGGCCGCGATCGAACGCTATCTCGCCTCGGAGATTAAAGGGGTCGGCCCGGTGAGCGCGCGGCGAATCGCGGAGCATTTCGGCGATTCCCTGGGCGAGGTGCTCGACAACGCGCCGGAGCGGATGCGCGAAGTCGCCGGAATCGGCCCGGCCGCCGCGAGCCGGATCGCGGCCGCATGGCGCGATTCGTCCGGCTTGCGCGAACTCGCCGTCTTCCTGCGCGGGCATGGAATCGCGGGCGCCCACGCGCGGCGGATTCACAAAGAGTATGGCCGCAACTCGCTCGATATCGTGCGCAGCGATCCGTATGTTCTCGCGCGGACGATTCCCGGAATCGGCTTCCGCACGGCCGACGCCGTCGCCGAAAAGCTCGGCATCCCGCACAACTCAATCCAGCGCGCCCGCGCCGCCGCGATTTACCTGCTCGAACGGATGGCCGACGACGGCCACGTCTATGCGCCGCTGGAATACGTGGAGAACCAATTCACCATGGCACTCGAAATGGATTCCGGACTGGCGCGCCGCGCGATCGATGAACTGGCCGAATCGGGGGACGTCGTGGCCGAGCCGAACGGCGAGCATACCGCCGTCTATCTGAAGCGGCTTAACGAGGCGGAGGTCAACGTCGCGCGCCGAATCAAGGAATTGTGCGCGGGACGGGCAATGGCCTCCGCCATTGCCGATCGCGCGGTTGCGGCCGCGGTCAAATTATCCGCGCTCCAGTTATCCGCTGAACAAAAAAATGCGCTCGCGTGCGCGCTCAAGAGCCGCGTCACGGTAATCACGGGCGGGCCCGGCACCGGCAAGACGACTCTCCTGCGCTCGATACTGGCCGCTCTCACCGATGCCGGCGTGAAGCCCGCCCTGGCCGCCCCCACCGGACGGGCGGCGCGCCGCCTCCAGGACGCCGCCGGACGCGACGCGAAGACGATCCACCGGCTGCTCGAATACTCGCCGGAGACGGGAGGATTCGTGCGCGGGAAGGAGTTTCCGCTGCGCACGAATTACCTGATTGTCGATGAGGCCTCGATGATGGACATCGAGCTGGCGTCGAGCCTGCTCTCGGCGCTCACCAACGAATGCTCGCTTTTGCTGGTCGGCGATCAGGACCAGCTTCCCTCGGTCGGTCCGGGCAGCGTGCTCAAGGACGTGATCGCGTCGGGCTTCGTGCCGGTCGTGCAATTGCGCGAAGTTTACCGGCAGGCGCGCGCGAGCCTGATTGTCGCCAACGCGCATCGAATCAATCGCGGCGATATGCCGGACCTAACCAATGCCTCCGAAGGCGACTTCTTCTTCTTCGAGCGCAACGCCGCCGACGATGTCGTCGCGACAATCAAACAACTCGTGAACGGACGGCTCGCCGGGCGCTTCGGAATTCGCGGTCCGGGTGACATTCAGGTGCTGACGCCGATGAATCGCGGTCCGCTCGGCACCCATGCGCTCAACCGCGAATTGCAGGCGCTCTTGAATCCGGCGGGGCGCGAGATAGTTTCGGGCGACCGCGTCCTGCGCGAGGGCGATCGCATAATCCAACTGCGCAATAATTATGAGAAGGGCGTGTTCAACGGTTCGATCGGCAAAATTGTTTCGATCGCGCCGGACAACAAGCGGCTTCACGCCGCGTTCGAGGAGACGTACACCGTGTACGAGCCGGGCGAACTTGGCGAGATCGCGCTTGCCTACGCGATTTCGGTACATAAGAGCCAGGGCAGCCAGTACCCCGCCGTGGTGATGCCGGTGCATCCGGGCCATTACGTGATGCTCCGGCGGAATCTTCTCTACACCGCGATTACACGCGCCGAGCGCGTCTGCGTGCTGGTAGGGACGAAAAGCGCGCTCGCGCAGGCGGTCCGTAATCAGGACGAGCGCCGCCGCTTCTCGCGCTTGGCGGAACGCTTGCACGTGGACTGAAGCGGCTTGGCTCAGCCGTATTTGGCGCCAGCCTGTTCCAACCGATGCGAAAGCTCGCGGGCGAGCCGCATCGTCACGTCGCGATCGGCGCTGTTGGCCGCCTTTTCTAGCGCGCGTCCGAGGTCGCTCATCGTGCGGAAACCCAAAATCCCGCTGTCGCCGATAAATTGATGAGCAAAGCCGGCCACCGATTCGTAATCGCCGTTTTCTACCGCGGCCAGAATCGCGGGCATTCCAGCCCGCTTGTCCTTCAAAAAATCCGGCACCAGGTCGCGAAATTTGGGATTTATCTCCTCGCCCGCTTGCGGTTGCGGCTCTCTTTGGCTCCGAACTGGCTTAACTTTGGTGACTTGCGCGATCGCTTCAACCAATTCCAACTGCCGCACCGGCTTGCTCACGTGCAGGTCGCATCCGGCCGCGAGGCATTCCTTTACTTGTTCGTCGAGCGCCGAAGCGGTCAGCGCGATAATCGGCGTGCGCGGAAGGCCGCGTTCCAGTTCCCAAGCGCGAATCGCGCGGGTTGCGGCGTAGCCGTCAACTACCGGCATTCGCATGTCCATTAAAACGACATCGAAGCGGCCCTTCTTGAAAGCCTCGATCGCCTCGCTTCCATTCGCTGCTTCGGCCACTTCGGACTGGCTCCCTTCCAGATACGATTGCACGACGAAGCGATTCACTTGGGAGTCGTCCGCCAGCAGCATCTTGAGGGGAGACAATTGCGGGACCGCCTCATCGAGTGCGCCCTTTTCGGGCGCGGCGCCGGTTATCGCCGCGTGAACGGCGGCAAGCAGTTCCCTGCGCCGAATCGGCTTGACCACGTGCGCGCGAATTCCAAGCTCGCGAAGCTTCGGCGGCATCGTGGTCAATTGATTTGTGGCAAGCATCGCGATTATTTCCAGCCCGCCGCCTGCGCGGTTTGAATTGCGCAGTTGCGAAACTAAGTCAACTCCATCGGTCAAGGGCATCCCGCAGGCGACCAGCGCGATCCGGAATGGCGTGTCAGCCTTGGCGGCGCGGTTGAATTCATCGAGGGCGCAGGCCGCGCCGCCGGCTTGGGCTACCTTAACGCCCACGCCCGCCAAAATCTCAGTCACGATCGCGCGATTGATCGGCGAAGAATCGGCCACCAGCACGTTGACGCCGCTCAAATCGAAGCTTGGCGCGGCAGCGGCTTGGGGAGCTTGGACGCCGAACTTTGCGGTGAAAGTAAAGCGGCTGCCGAGGCCTGGTACGCTCTCCACGCCGATTTTGCCGCCGTAAAGCTCCACCAAACGCTTGACGATCGATAGTCCAAGCCCGGAACCGCCGTAGTGGCGGGTAGTCGATGCATCAGCCTGGGTGAAGCTCGAGAAGATGTCGCCGAGCTTGTCCTTGGGGATGCCGATTCCGGTGTCGCGGACGGAGAAATTGAGCACCAGCTCTTCTGCGCCGTTGGCCGCGTTATTGGGTATGGCGGCACCCACGCGCTCAACCGTTAGATCGATCACGCCGCGCTCGGTGAACTTTACCGCGTTGCCAAAGAGATTGACCAGAATTTGCCTTAGGCGCAGCGGATCGCCCACGAGATTGACCGGCACGTCCGGCGCGATTCGCATCGCAAGCTCCAGGCCCTTTTCATGCGCCCGGATTCCCATCGTCTCGCCGGCCTTGTCAATCAAGTCCTCGAGATCGAAATTGACGCGCTCGAGGTTCAGGCGTCCGCTTTCGATTTTCGCCAAGTCGAGAATGTCGTTGATTAAATCGAGCAAGGCGTCGCCGTTGGCCTTCATGATCTCCACGTAACGGCGGTGCTCCGTGCTCAGGCTCCCCCGCGAGAGCAACTCCGTCATCCCGATCACCGCATTCATCGGCGTGCGGATTTCATGCGACATGCTGGCAAGGAACTCCGACTTGGCGCGCGCCGCCGCCGTTGCCTCCTCCCGGGCCGCCGCCAGCTTCCCCATGATGTTGGCGATCCTGGCGCGGTTGCGGCCGGCGTTTTCATAGAAAATTTGCACGGCGCAAATCATTGCCAGACTGGTCGACCATTCATTGAAAAGCGGCCGGGGCAGCCCGGGGGCCCCCCAGAACACATACATAGCGCAGAGCATCGCAAGCGCCTCGATGCTTATTTGCAGCCAGCGTGCCCACGGGATAAAGCTTCCGACTACTAATAGAAAGAACATCCACAGCTGGATGGTCAAAATGCGTATGGTGGATATTGTCGCCGCTGGGCTTCCTGCCATCAACGGAATAAACCAACAGCCGACCAAAAAGATGGTGGCAGTGGCAAACCACACTATCGGCCTCCAATGGCGGCGGAACCATGGGGTCCAAGTTATGGCAATGAAGGCCGCCGAAACCGCGCCGGTGAATAGCTTTTCGGCGAGGAGCCCCTGCCTCTGGCCTTGGGTCAAGATAAAGCGGTCGCTGAAAATATTGACCACCTGCATCAGGAGGAATACCAGTCCTCCCACACGGCAGATCATCGCCGCGGCATCCCAATCTCTCACGGCAATGCTGGAGACCGGAACCGATCGTGGAACTGTTTCAGCGGCCGGAAGGGTGGCTCCGGCATTCCGCGCCGGTTGGGCGTTTCCGGCCATCGGCCTTACTCGCGGATTTCAGGAAAGGCGCGTTTTAAGACCGCTCCGAGGGCCGGAAAATCGATGAAAGGTTTTTGCACGTAATCCAGGGCGCCTTCGCGCAGATAGCCGGTTCTTTCCTCTTCCTTGAGCCGGGTGCTCATCAAAACGACTGCCGTATTGGGCGATTCCTGGCGAATCGTCCGAAACAGGTATTTGGCGTCAATCCGCTCGATAAGCGGCATCATGATGTCGAGCGTAACCAGGTGCGGATGGGCGGAACGGAAAAGCCTCAGCCCCTCGATCGCATTGCCCGCCTCGCCCACGACTCGGAACCCCATCGGTTCGAGTTCGCGCTTTAGTACGTTGCGAAAGAGCGCCGAGTCGTCCACTATCAGAAGGTCGATCGCCATCGGCGGGCGCTCCTTGCTCTCAGTTGAGATTTTTCGGCCGGTCGAATCATCACAGGAAGATGAATACCACAACTGTGGCGTGGTGTCCTAATCCAAAGTTTACGGCATCCGCGCGCCGAATCCGTATGCGTTCTGGTGGGGACCAAGGGCGCGCTCGCTCAGGCGGTCCGTAATCAGGACGAGCGCCGCCGCTTCTCGCGCTTGGCGGAAAGATTGCACGTGGACTGAGAAGCGATTGATTCGCGCGCGCACGCGGCTTACGATCCGGCACGCGCGGCCGATTCGGGCGCGCGAATCTGCCGGAGGAAATGATGAATCGGAGTAAAGGGCTGAGGTTCGCAATTCTCGCCGTGGCGTGCCTCGCGGCGCCCGGATGCGTTGCGATCGAATCGAGCGCGGTGAGCGCGCGGACGGGTTCGGGCGCGCCGATTAGCGCGAGCGCGAGCGATTACGGGATACTGCGCCTGTCCGCGCCGGAAGGATTGACCAAGTCCGCGCAAACGAATCTGCTCGCACAATGCGCCACCGGCAAAGTCTCGGGCGTAACGACGCAGCTTCAGATGCGCGATTTCTTTATCGTGCAGTATTACACCGCCTCGGTGTCCGGCGCCTGCCAATAAGGCGAGCCGCGGTTCGTCATCGTGGCGTGCCTCCGTCGCCGATCGCCCCCCATCGCCTTGTGGGCCTTCGCAATCGGCGGCATCTTCAATTCCACCGGCGATGGCATCGAATCGTGTGTCGCCGTTTGCATCTCGGAAGGCACGCCGCCGCGATCCCGTGCGCCATGAATTCCGCTGTCGTATGATGATGTTCGCATTTGGGAGGGCGATATGGCTGAGGGACCGTTTTCCGGAGTCACCGTTATCGATCTTACCCACGTCCTGTCGGGGCCGTTCTGCACGATGATCCTGGCCGATCTGGGCGCGCGCGTCATCAAGGTCGAGCATCGCGGGCGCGGCGGCGACGACACGCGCCATTTTCCGCCCTACGTCGATGGGATGTCGATCTACTTCGCGTCGGTGAATCGCGGCAAAGAATCGATCGCGCTCGAATTCAACGATCCGGCCGACCGCGAAATCCTGAATGAGATGATCCGGCGCGGCGACATTCTGGTCGAAAATCTCCGCTTCGAAACGCTCGAGCATCTGGGCCTGGATTACGCTGCCCTCCAGCGCCTCAACCCGCGCATTATCTACGGCACGATCTCCGGCTTCGGCGGCACCGGTCCGCTTCGCAACCGGGGCGCCTACGATCCGATCGCGGAGGCGATGGGCGGGATGATGAGCATTAACGGGCAGCCCGGCGGCCCGCCGACGAAGGTCGGCACCTCGATAATGGACTACTTTAGCGGGGCCTTTTGCACGGCCGGGCTCGCCGCCGCGCTGTACCAGCGCGAGCGCACCGGGCGCGGCGCGATGGTCGATATCGCGATGCTCGACGCGCAGGTGTCCGTGCTGGAGGCGGCGCTCGTGCATGCGCTGAACGGAGGATCGCATATCGGACGAATCGGCAGCCGCCATCCGGTGATCACGCCGGGCGATACTTTTCCCACCGCCGATCGCGAGATTTATTTCTGCGCCACCACCGAGGAGCAATGGCGGTCGTTGTGCGCAACGATTGGCGGGGAGAATTTAGCGGCCGATCCGCGTTTCGATTCGCTCGCGCATCGCCACGAGAATCAGGACGCGCTCACGCGCGAACTGGCGCCGATATTGAAAACGCGGACCACCGCGCAGTGGATCGGGGCGTTCCACGAGGCGAAAGTCCCGTGCAGCCCGGTCAATACGGTTGAAGAAACGATCGAACTCCCGCAACTGGCGGCGCGCAACATGATCGTGAGCGACGGAACGATTCGGATGGCCGGGAATCCGGTCAAGATGAGCACGCTTGCGGAGACTCCTGTTTACCGGCGCGCGCCGGAGTTCGACGCCGACGGCGCGCGCATCCGCGCCGAATTCGCCCCGCGCCTGAAGTAAGCTTGCGCGTCTTGCCGCTTATGCCGCTTCCCGTACGGCAATCCTCATTGACCGGTTCCCCTTGCCTAAGTGCGGGCAGGGGTCGGGGGGAGGTTGAATTTTGGAATGACCGGCTACCCAGTAAAGACTCGGCTTAACACCGCCCGGCGCATCTGGCACGATTGCGGGGCGGCTAATCGATGAAGGACATCCTCATTTCAATTCTTGGTGACGCGATCCGAAAGGCGCGCGAGAAGGGCGACCTCAAATCCGAAAGCCCGGCAATCCGGATCGAAGCACCGCACGATCCCGCGCACGGCGACGCCGCGAGCAATATCGCGCTCTCGATCGCACGCGCCGAGGGTAAGCCGCCGCGGAAGATTGCGGAAATTATCTTCGCGAATATCGAACATCCGCCCGAAGTTTACGAAGTCACGATCGCGGGTCCCGGCTTCATCAACTTCCGGATGGCGCCCACATACTGGCATTCCGAATTTCTCCGCGCCGCGCGCGCGGGGGCGTCGTTCTGGCGTCCGCGCGGATGGGCGCTGAACGACAAGGGCGGCAAGAAGGTGCAGGTCGAATTTCTATCTGCCAATCCCACCGGCCCGCTCACCGTCGGCCACGGTCGCAATGCCGTCCTCGGCGACACGATCGCGCGGCTTTACGAGGCGGCCGGCTTCGACGTGACGCGCGAGTATTACTTCAACGACGGCGGCCGCCAGATGAAGCTGCTGGGCGAATCGGTGCGCGTCCGCTATCTGAACGAGTTGGGAATCGAGGCGGAACTGCCCGAGGACGGCTACCGCGGCGAGTACATCCGCGACATCGCGCACGCGCTCGTGGAGAAACACGGCGCCGCACTCGTCAATTCCGCCGGCATCGAAATCTTCCGCGCGGCGGCGGTCGAGGCGATTTTCGCCGGCATCAAGGAGAGTTGTGGAAAATTAAAGATTAACTTTAATGTTTTCACTAACGAACTCGACCTGATGAAAGCGGGCCTGGTCGACCAGGTGCTCGCCGAGCTCAAAGCGCGCGGCCTCACCGTCGAAAAAGAGGGCGCGATTTGGCTCCGCGCCGAGCCGCTCGGACTGCCCAAGGATGCCGTCCTGGTGCGTTCCGGACCCGGCGCTGAGCCGACCTATCGGACGCCCGACATCGCCTACCATATCGAAAAGTTAAAGCGCGGCTTCGATTTAATCGTGGACGTGTTTGGCGCCGACCATATCGACGAGCATCGGCAGGTCGTCGCCGCGGTGAAGGCGCTTGGCCACGACACTGCCGCGATTCGCGCGATCATCTACCAGTTCGTGACGCTGACGCGCGCGGGAGAGAAGGTCAAAATGTCCACCCGCAAGGCCACCTACGTCACGCTCGACGAATTGATCGATGAGGTCGGCGCGGATGTGGTGCGCTTCTTCTTTCTATTCCGCAAGCATGACAGCCATCTCGATTTCGACCTCGACCTCGCCCGCAAGCAGGCGCCGGAGAATCCGGTCTTCTACGTCCAGTACGCCCATGCGCGCTTGTGCAGCGTCTTTCGCGAGGCGGCGAACCAGGGGCTGGCGCTCCCCGAAGATTTATCCACAATCGATCTGACGCGCCTCACGGGCGATGAAATCGAACTCGGCAAGCGCGCGTTGGCTTTGCCGGACGTGATGACCGCGGCCGCCGAAGCAATCGAACCGCATCGCGTGCCGTTCCATCTGCTTGACCTTGCCGGCGAGTTCCATCGCTATTACAACCAGCCGGAGAATCGTATAATCGGACCCGATCACGCGCTAAGCGTTGCGCGGCTGTTCTTGGCGGGGATAATACGGGCGGCTATCGTGGGCGGTTTGGAACTGCTCGGCGTCGGCGCTCCGGAGCGGATGTGAGGGGTCAGAGATGAAATTCGAAATCGGCAAGGGCGGGATGATTGTGGTGGTGGCGGGGCTGCTTGGCCTCTCGGGCGGCGTGTTCGCGCTGGGCCTGGTCGCGGGCTATGAGATGGCCAAGCAGAATCAGGCGGAGTTGAACGAGGTCTCGACGGCCTATCCGCTGCCGAGCGCGCCGGGTGCGGAAAAGGCGGTAGCGCCCTCGCACGCCGAGGCGATTGCGCCATCGGCGGCCGCGCCAATCGCGAAGGCGTCGCCGGCAGCAGTCGCCGCCGCCAAGCCCGTTGTACACGTATCCCCTGCCGCACGGATTGCAGCCGCGGTTGCCCCGCCGAAGCCTGCCCTGATCCCTTCGGCTTCGCTCAGGGTAAACTCCGCCGAAGGGTCTCCCGCCGCCGCATCGCCTCCATCGCTTCCTCCACCGCCGGAACCTGAGGCTGAATCGGCGCCTCCAACCGAGGCAAGCCGCCCGCCTAACGCGGCGGCCGCCGCCGCTCCCCCCACGCCGCGCCCGTACAACATTCAGATCGAAGCCGTGATGGACAAGACCGGGGCGAAGGCGATGGTCGCGCGGCTGAAATCGCTCGGCTACCACGCCCATCCGGTGACGACGCAACTGGGCGGGGAGACGTGGTACCGCGTGCAGGTCGGACCGTACCAAACCGAAACAGAGGCGCGGGACGCGCAAGCCAAACTGCGCGAGCAATACAAGGAGCACTTCACCAGCACGCAGTAAGGGGGAGATGCGTATACGTCGCGCGGTTATCACCGTATCGCAAGCGACGACCCTCGCCTCGGAGGGAGATAAATGAAGCCTGCAATGGCCCCACAGAAGCAGAAGCGCGGTCGCTGTCACGACTGCGGCAAGAGTCGTGTGCTCGATACGCTTCCCGTCACACTTGGATACGGATATTGCCGCGATTGTATGAAGGCGCTCCGCCTTCGGATGGACGAGATGAGACGGAAGAAGCAGCCAATTTTGGGTACGTCTCCAAGGTCGTGAGCCTTGCCAAGCGATTACGGGATGAATCCTCTTGGACTGGGTCCCCTTCCCGTGCGGGAAGGGGTTAGGTCGCCTTCTGATTTTTTATCCGCTCTCGCGCTTGCTCCCCGATCCATCCTGCCACCAGTTCGAGGTTGCCGACCTCGCTATCATTCGGGATACGCAGCACTTTGAGTCCCGCGCTTCTCAGCGCCGTACCGTGTTGCGCGACACTCCCACCATCCCGCGCGATCTCGCGGATGCTCTTTCCCTGCCGGCTCAATACCCGTATCTCCACCGCTCGCGCCGCTATCAGCATGACGCCATCCGCTGAGGAGTACCCCACGCCGGCCTGGGTCAGTTTTCAATCGGCGACCCCGGGTCATTTTTACATCGGCGGCAACAGTTACATTCTTGGCCTATTGCGAGGCCGTATATAAGCGGGCGGGGGTCCATATATGACACTGAAAGGGGGACTGGTGCGATGGGAAGAACGGGAATCCCAGAAGAAAAAATACCGAGGTGGCACAGGCTTTAGAGGCTGTCGATTTTTGGCATCTACGGCTTGAGTTGAGGCGGGCCGGCTGATCAAATGGTCGGCGGAGGAAGCGGACTGATGGGTGGTGCGGGGCGGCGGCAGTTGGCGATGGCGCAGCGCGAGTT
>JBOHWK010000008.1:0-8704 GCA_050736715.1 Binataceae bacterium (SeqCode)
GTCCCTCACCCCCGCGTCACGCCGCTTGCTAAAAGAAGCAAGCGCCGCGCCGCGGGACCTCTCCCGATCCGGGAGAGGAAGGGGCTGCGCAGCGGAACTTCCCCCATAAAACACCAAATCGATTCCCGGATAGATGTTGCGATAGCGGACCTTCGCGTACATCGGAACGTCCGTGTGCCAATTCTTGGGATTGTTGCCAATGAAATAGTTCGATTTGCCGGGCAATCGATCAACGCCCTCGATTCGCGCGTGCGCATTGGCGCCGACGAGCTTCATGCGGAGGACTTGTTCTTGCCCCTCGCCCGTTCTTTTACGGGAGAGAGCCTGTCCTGAGCCTGCCGAAGGAACAGCGCGGCGCGCCGCTTGCGTTTTTTTTGCAAGCGGCGTGACGCGCAGGTGAGGGTTCTGCCCTGCCGGCGTTCCCTCGGCTTCCCTCGGTGCTCCCTTCGACAGGCTCAGAGCTTCGGCTCGGGACCAGCCTTTTGCCGGGGTTGGCCGTGAACGGATGGCACCCGCGCGCAAAAACGAAGCCAATTTCTTCGAGGAAAAATGCCCATAATCATTGAAGAAATTGGCTTCGTTCGGCATTTTTTCTTTCTTTTTAGCGGCGCGAGGGGCGGCCGTTTGACTCTTCCCCAGAGAACGGCCGGCCCAATTATATCCCCTGCGCGCGGTTTCGCTAAGGCTGATCCGGTTCAGCCCTGCCCGCGTTGAAGCTACGGTAGCGAACGATCCGGAACCCTCACCCGCCGCTTTGCTGCTCCTCTCCCGGATCGGGAGAGGAAGCCCGGCGTGGCTCTTGCTATCTTTTCCAGCAAGAGCCATGACGGGCAGGTGAGGGACCGCAATTGATATAATTTTCTTTCCAATGTCCCTCACCCCCGCGTCACGCCGCTTGCTAAAAGAAGCAAGCGCCGCGCCGCGGGACCTCTCCCGATCCGGGAGAGGAAAGGGCTGCGCAGCGGAACTTCCCCCATAAAACACCAGATCGATCCCCGGATAGATGTTGCGGTAGCGGACCTTCGCGTACCTCGGGACGTCCGTATGCCAATTCTTGGGATTGTTGCCGATGAAATAGTTGGCCTTCGCGCGGAGCGGATCGACGCCCTCGATTCGCGCGTGCGGGTTCGCGCCGACGAGCGTCATGCGGAGGAGTTGTTCTTGCCCCTCGCCCGTTCCTTTACGGGAGAGAAAAGCGCGGCGCGGCGCTTGCGTCCTTTTTGCAAGCGGCGTGACGCGCAGGTGAGGGTTCTGCCCTGCGCGCGTTCCCTCGGTTTCCCTCGGCTTCCCCTTCGACAGGCTCAGGGCTTCGGCTCGGGACCAGCCTTTTGCCGTAGTTGGCCGTGAACGGATGGCTCCCCCGCGCGAAAACGAAGCCAATTTCTTCGAGGAAAAGCGCCCATAATCATTGAAGAAATTGGCTTCGTTCAGCAATTTTTCTTTCTTTTTAACGGCACGAGCGGCGGCCGTTTGACTCTTATCTAGGGAACGGCCGACCCAATTATATCCCCTGCGCGCGGTTTCGCTAAGGCTGATCCGGTTCAGCCCTAACTCCATTGAAGCTGCGGTAGCGAGCGCTCCGGCACCCTCACCGCCGTCTATTTTACGACGCTCCGCTTTTAAGGTGGGCCCCCTCTCCCGTAAAGGAACGGGAGAGGGGCTTTCAGATGCGGAAGCGGAACTGCGCAATGCGAGCGTTGCGCCATCGTTCGCCAGGAACAAGGTGTACCCATCGCCGCGCGCGAGGAATTTCACCCGCTTGTCGGTCTGGCCGCGATTCGCCTCGAACGTCATCGGCAACTTGCCGAACAGCTCCGCGACCTCAAGTTTTCCCGCGGAGGACGGCGGGAGCGTCGCTGCGTGTTTGCGCGGCGATCGAACTGATGCGGTCGAATGCCGCGCGGGCAAAGCCACGGCCGCGACGATTGCGGCAAGCACGACGCTCGCGGCGATTGCCGCGTCGATTCGGAAAATCCCCCCACCCTGTCGCATCGGTCTCCTCCTCCCGAAGCTGTAGAAAGCGACTTAGCCGGCCACCGTCAAATCAAACCTTGCACCAGCATAGTGGCAAATAATCCACCTCTGCGCAAATGGTACCAGCAGGCAATTAGCGCTGGGACCTTGCGGGGATTGCGCAAGCCTACAGCGTGTTGACCGGCTGGTATTCGCCGAATACTTTGCGCATCGCGTCGGAGATTTCGCCGAGCGTACACCATGCGCGCACCGCGTCGATAATCGGCGGCATCAGATTGTTTTCGCCACGGGCGGCTGACTCGACCTTCGCGAGAGCAGACGTGGCCGCGGCGGCATTGCGTTCGGCGCGGACCTTGGCGACGGCGCGCTTTTGCTTTTCCTCGATCTCGGGCTTGACGCGGAGGATTTCGCCGGGCGGCTCGCCGCCGCCGGTGAATTGATTGACGCCGACGATGATCCGCCGTTTGGTCTCGATCTCGCGCTGGTAAAGAAACGCGGCATTTTGAATCTCGCGCTGCATGTATCCGCGCTCGATCGCCGAAACCGCGCCACCCAAATCACCGATCTTCGATAGGTACTCGGATGCCTTCTTTTCCAATTCAGTAGTCAGTGTCTCAACATAGTACGAACCGCCGATCGGATCGATCGTGTCTGCCACGTCCGATTCGTGCGCGATCAGTTGCTGCGTGCGGAGCGCGAGCAGCGCCGACGTTTCGGTGGGCAGCGCGAGCGCCTCGTCCTTGGAATTGGTATGGAGCGATTGCGCGCCGCCAAGGACGGCGGCCAGCGCCTGCAACGTTACGCGGACGACGTTGTTGTCGATCTGCTGCGCGGTAAGCGTTGAGCCGGCGGTCTGCGCATGGAACCGCATCGTCATCGAGCGTTCGTCGCTCGCGCCGAAGCGATCCTTCATGATTTTCGCCCACAGGCGGCGCGCGGCGCGGAACTTGGCGATCTCCTCGAAGAAATTATTGTGGACGTTGAAGAAGAACGAGAGCCGGCTCGCGAACGCATCGATCTTGAGGCCCGCCTTGAGTGCCGCTTCGACGTAGGCGATTCCGTCGGCGATTGTGAACGCGAGTTCCTGCGCGGCGGTCGAGCCGGCCTCGCGGATGTGGTAGCCGGAAATCGAGATCGTGTTCCAGTTGGGAACTTCCTTCGAGGCGAAACTGAAAATGTCGGTGATTATCCGCATCGAGCCGCGCGGCGGATAGATGTACGTTCCGCGCGCGACGTATTCCTTCAGGATGTCGTTTTGGATCGTGCCGCCGACGTCGTCCCACGCGACACCGCGCCGCTCCGCGACGACGAGATAAAGTGCGAGCAAAATCGATGCGGTCGCATTGATCGTCATCGAGGTGGTGATTTTGTCGAGCGGCAACTCGGCGAGCATCGTTTCCATATCGGCGAGCGAGGAAATTGAAACCCCGACGCGGCCGACCTCGCCCTGGGCCAGTTGATGGTCCGGGTCGCGGCCCATCTGGGTCGGCAGATCGAACGCGACCGAAAGGCCGGTCTGGCCCTGCGCGAACAGATAGCGGTAGCGGCGATTCGATTCCTCGGCGTCGCCGAATCCCGCGTACTGGCGCATCGTCCACAGCCGCCCGCGATACATCGTCGGCTGCACGCCGCGCGTGAAGGGGTATTCGCCGGGAAATCCGAGATCGTTTAGGAAGTCGAAGCCGCCGAGATCGGCAGGATCGTAGGTCCGCTTGATGTCGATTCCCGAGCTGGTGGCGAATTCGGGTTTGCGCTCCGGGCCGCGCTTTAGGGCGGGAGCAAGCTTGCGCTCTTCCCACGCTTTGCGCGCCTCGGCGATGGTGCGATCTTTTTCTGGCATCGTCAGCGGTCCCAGTTACTCAATTACCACCATTAGCTCGCCCTTTTCGACCGTCTGGCCGGCGACAACTTTGACCTCGACTACCTTGCCGGCTTTGGGCGCTTTGACCTCGTTCTCCATCTTCATCGCCTCGACGACGACGATGCCCTGGTTGGCCTTAACTTCGTCACCCGGAGAGACCATCACGTTGATCACCCGCCCCGGCATCGCGGCCTTGATCTCGACGCGACCGGTCAGATGGCGTTTTGCGGCGCCGCCACGAACGGTGCGGCGGGCGGCATCGGTAACGGATAGGCGCGTCGAACGGTTTCGCGAGGCAACGACGGTCTCCTCGCCGTCACGGACGACGTCGAAGTCGAACGAGCGATGATTGACGATTACGGAAAACGAGGCCGGGCCGACGCGCTGGAGGCTCGCCTCGAAGTTATCGCCCGCCAAGCGAATCGAGAAGGAGCCGCCGTCGATCTCCTCGACCTCGATTTCGTGGTCTTGGCCTTCCAGTGTGGCGACGTAACGCATCGGAATAGTGCCTGGCTACCTGCGGAGCACGTCGAGGCGGCCGAGCATCCGCCACGCCGACGATTGAAGCGGAGCGGCCTGCGTGGCGGCGGCGCCGGATGGAGCTTTGCCGTTCTGTGCGGCGATCGCGGCGATTAGAATAGCGGCCAGTTCCTCCCGATCGGTAACTTTGCCGTTCGCATTGGGCTTGAATTCATGGGCGATGAAGCCGGTGTCGAAATCGCCTTTGATAAACTTGGGATGCGTCACGATCCAGCGATGGAATCCCAAATTGGTGCGGAGGTCGCCGGAGATTACAAACTCGCCGAGCGCGCGGCGCATCCGATCGATCGCCTGATTCCGGTTGGCGCCCCAGACGGCCAGCTTCGAGATCATCGGATCGTAAAAGACCGGAACTTCCGCGCCCGGATAGACTCCAGCGTCGTTGCGGACTCCGGGGCCGTCGGGAAAGCGCAGCGTTTCGATTTTTCCCGGCGCGGGCGCGAAGCCGGCGTCGGGGTCCTCGGCGTAAATCCGGCATTCTATTGCCCATCCGCGCTGCGCCAAGTCCTTCTGCTTGAAGGGCAGCTTCGCGCCCGCCGCGATTTCGATTTGCGCGCGCACCAGATCGATGCCCGTCACCAGTTCCGTAACCGGATGCTCGACCTGAATGCGGGTGTTCATTTCGAGGAAGTAAAAATTGCGGTCCGCGTCGGCCAGAAACTCGATCGTGCCGGCGCTCACGTAATCTACCGCCTTGGCCGCGCGCACGGCGACCGCGCCCATTTCGCCGCGCATCTTCTCCGTGATGAACGGCGAGGGCGACTCCTCGACTACCTTCTGATTGCGCCGCTGAATCGAGCATTCGCGCTCGAACAGATGAACCGTATTGCCATGCTGGTCGGCGAGTACCTGCACTTCGATATGGCGCGGCTTGGTCAGGAATTTTTCGACATAGAAACGGCCGTCGCCAAACGACGATTTCGCCTCGCTCGCGACGGTGCGCACAATCGACGCCAGGTCCTTGTCGTTTTCGACGTAGCGCATTCCCTTGCCGCCGCCGCCGGCCGCTGCCTTGACCATGATCGGGAAGCCGATTTTTTTGGCTATCGCGCGAACCTCGGCCTCGGTCTCGAGCGTTCCGGGCGAGCCGGGGACGACCGGCACTCCGGCGGCCGCCATCAGCTTGCGCGCCTCGACCTTGTCACCCATGCGATGGATTGCGTCCGGGGGAGGACCGATCCAGGTAAGGCCGGCCTTTTCGACCGCGCGCGCAAACGCGGCGTTTTCGGAGAAAAAGCCGTAACCGGGATGGACCGCGTCGGCGCCGGCCGCTTTCGCGGCTGCAAGGATTTTCTCGGTATTGAGGTAGCTTTGCGCGGCGGGCGCGGGTCCAACCGGGTAGGCATGGTCGGCTTCGCGCACATGGAGCGCGGCGCGGTCGGCCTCGGAATAGACGGCGACCGATTCGATTCCGAGTTCGCGGCAGGCCCGGATTATCCGCACCGCGATTTCGCCGCGGTTGGCAATTAAAATTCGCTTGAACATTCGATACTTTCCGCGCCCGGCATCGTTGGGACCGGCGCATCAACCCGCCGATTTTACTGAATTCGGGCCGCACGATACAGCGGCGCCAATCCCGTGAATCTTACCTCACAATGGGATGTTGCCGTGTTTGCGGGGCGGGTTGCGGTCGCATTTGTTTTCGAGCGCCTTGAGCGATGCGATCAGCTTCGGGCGCGTGTCGCGGGGCATGATCACCTCGTCGATGTAGCCGAGTTCCGCCGCCTTGAACGGATTCGCGAAGGTCTTGCGGTATTCCTCGGCGAGGCGCACCCGCTCCTTGGCGGCATCCTTGGCGGCGGCCAATTCGTTGCGGAAGACGATATTGATCGCCTGCTCCGGGCCCATCACCGCAATTTCGGCGCTCGGATAGGCGAAGTTGAAATCGCCGCGGATGTGCTTGGAGGACATCACGTCGTAGGCACCCCCGTAGGCTTTGCGCGTGATGACAGTCACTTTGGGCACGGTTGCCTCGCAGAACGCATAGAGCAGCTTCGCGCCGTGGCGAATGATTCCGCCGAATTCCTGCGCGGTGCCGGGCAGGAAGCCGGGAACATCCACGAAGGTCACGATCGGAATGTTGAAGGCGTCGCATACGCGGACGAAGCGGGCGGCTTTCACCGAAGCGTCGATATCGAGGCATCCAGCGAGGAATGCTGGCTGGTTCGCGACGATTCCCACCGCGCGGCCGGCTAGCCGCGCGAATCCGACCAGCATGTTGTGCGCGTAGTCCTTCTGGATTTCCATGAAACGGCCGTCATCGACTACGCGCCGGATGATATCGCCCATATCGTAGGGTTTGTTGGGATTCTCCGGCACGATCGAGTCGAGCGCGGCGTCGGCGCGGGCGGGATCGTCGGTCGTGGGGACAAACGGCGGGTCTTCGGCATTGTTCGACGGCAGGTAGGAGAGCAGTTCGCGGATCATGTCGAGCGCGCCGCGATCGTCGTCGGCTTCCAGGTGGCAAACCCCGGATTTCTGCGAATGGGTGTCGGCGCCCCCGAGCGCCTCCATCGTGACTTCCTCGTGCGTGGTCGCTCGAATCACGTCGGGGCCGGTGATGAACATATACGAGGTGTCGCGGACCATCACGATAAAATCGGTCATCGCGGGCGAATAGACCGCGCCGCCCGCGCACGGCCCCATGATCGCCGAGATTTGCGGAATCACGCCGGAGGACTGGACGTTGCGCAGGAAGATGTCGGCATAGCCGGCGAGCGAGACGACGCCCTCCTGGATTCGCGCGCCGCTGCCGTCGTTGAGGCCGACGAACGGGCATCCGGTTTTCATCGCGAGGTCCATCACCTTGCAGACTTTTTCCGCGAACGCGCCCGACAAGCTGCCGCCGAAGACCGTGAAATCGTGCGAGAATACGCAGACTTGGCGGCCCGCGATCGCGCCGTAGCCGGTCACGACGCCGTCGCCGGGAACCTTCCGGTTCGCCATGTCGAAGTCGGCGATGCGATGGGTCTTGAACTTGTCGAGCTCGACGAACGAGCCCGGATCGAGGAGATATTCGACGCGTTCGCGGGCGGACATCCTGCCGCCGGTGCGCTGCTTTTTCATCCGCTCGGCGCCGCCGCCGGCTTCGGCCTCGCGCGAGAGGCGATGAAGCCGTTCGAGGTTTTCTTTAAGGCTCATGCGTAATCCTTCAGAAAAAGTTCGATGCAATAGATACCGCAACCCGCGCCCCGGTTAAAGCGGCGCGATCATCGGCTTGCCGCGCGGTCGCGTTCTGCGGCAAAGGATTGTGCGGCCCAGATCAATTCCTTGAACGCTCTGGCACCGAACAAGCCGCCTCTCTCCTTTTTGATTTTGTCCGCCGCGGAAATCAACGCATTGTAAAGCCTCTTTAGGTTCTTTGCGGAAGGGCTTCGGCGGTTGCGCGTGAGTACATTCGTCAACGCTGTCAATATCCCCGCCGGCGTGCCGCGATGGATTTGAGGATCGGTGCCGTTAAGGTCGCTGAGCGATTTGGTCAGACGGTGGGGAACTTCTTCCAAGACGAACCAGCGATGGGATTTGTCACGGCTTTTCGCCAAACCGGCGGTGAGGCCAAGTTCGAAGGGCATATTAAAGCGCGGCGTTCGAGGCCGCGATCCGTCAAGCTCAACGCGTGAAAGATCGTGGAACGAAAACCGGCAGCTACCGATGAGCTTGATTATTCGGTCCAAGCGGCGGTCGCTCGTCGGAATCTCGATCGTGGCGCGGGGAACCAGGCGGAAGCCGCATACTCCGGCGATCAGCGCAACATATAACTTCTCATACCCTTTGTCGTAGGGAATGTTGAGAAAGACGGACTCGGACTGCCGGATTGAGCCGCGACGGGCCCGGGGATGCCCGTTTCCTCGGTTCCGGGCCGCTCGCTTGGTTCCCCTGCTGGGCATCGGCGTTTATCGCGGGAAGGCGCGATTCGCGTTAAGGCGAGCGAAGTTAGGCGGCCCGGCGTGCCGAAGTTTTTCTTTTTTTCCGCGGCTTGGCTGCGCCCTGCCATCGGGCGATAGATGCGAATTTGCGGCTGCGTTGGTGCCCCGCCAGAATTTCGTCAACCATCTTCTGCAATTCTTTGACCCGGCGTTTCGGAATCCTGAACAGATCTGCAACGTCTTCGGGCGTGGCAGCAGATCCCCGAATTACAATGCGCTTTTGCATAATCACAGGTTAACCGGCCGGCAGGCCGGTGTCAAAGCCGATGCGTCCGCCTGTCATAAACATTGGAGATGTCCGGGGCATAAACATTTAAAGATGTCCGGTGGGGGTGGTAAGGCCGGGCGATGGAGAACCTCGAACAGCGGATATGGCGGGAGGCGCGGGCGATGACGCGGCGGG
>JBOHWK010000009.1:0-3609 GCA_050736715.1 Binataceae bacterium (SeqCode)
CCCGCCGCGTCATCGCCCGCGCCTCCCGCCATATCCGCTGTTCGAGGTTCTCCATCGCCCGGCCTTACCACCCCCACCGGACATCTTTAAATGTTTATGCCCCGGACATCTCCAATGTTTATGACACGCGCCTCGCCGCGGCTTGACGCATGATTCGGCGCGCGTTACTTATGGCGTGCTTGGAAAGCCAAGTGGGATTCGGGTTCCCGGCCGATGCGGTGCCGTGTTTAGCCGGCGGGCCGCAATGCAACGGGCGCCCGTATTGGGCGGCTCGTCCCAGAGGAGAGAAAATGCCGATCGAGGAGAGAAAATGCCGGCGCAGGTCCGTAACTAATCGTCTGTTTAGCCTGCTCTGTTACTTCAGTATCGCGCTCCTGATGAGCGCGTGCGGCGGTTCGAGTTCGTCCTCAAGCTCGGGGCAATCCCAGAACCGGCAGATTCGCACAACTGCGGAGCAATATGTCGAGCAATTTTATCCGCTGTGGTTCACGTACTATCAGTCGCAATATGCGACAATCAACAAACTGGTAGGCCCGAACCGGATTTCTCCCCTTTACCAGATTGTTGTCGCGATTAACGATGACACGCTCTATGCCAGCACCTTTCTCGACGTGTCGGCCCAGCCGGTAATCCTAACGATCCCGGCGGCGGCGGTGACCTATTCCATCCTGACGCTGGATCCCTACGGCAACATTTTCGACTCGGGGATACCGGCGCAGACTCCGGGAGTCTATGGCCTTACCGGACCTGACTACACCGGCACGCTGCCCGATGGCATAACTCCGATCACGATGCCGCTCAACTTCACCACCTTGATCTTCCGGGCGGATAAGTACTCTTCGTCAGGGATGGACGAGACCTCGGAAGCGGAAACGTTCCGCGAGTCGCTTCTGCTTCAAACTCTCTCCGATTATCTGAATGACCCTGCCGGAGGCGCCACGTTAATCGTGCCCGAAGCCATAACCGCGGTGCCGTTCAAGACGGCCGCCGATACCTTGCTGACCATCGACCCGATCGTCTTCCTGCAGCAACTCCAAGCCGCGGTGGAGTCCTCCAACACCCCGCCCATGACGGCGGACCAACTGGCGGTATCGGCGAACTTCAACCGCCTATTCGGCGACGGAACCTTCAACTCGCAATCCAGCGGAAAAGAAGCCGCGTTCTATGCCGGCGCGCAGGCCGGCTACAATGCGATCTTGAACGACTATCTTAGTAATACGGATGCGGCCAACTGGATACACTTCACCAATATCGGCCAATGGGGCTCCAATTATTTGGATCGCTCGGCGATTTCCGAGTTTATCCAGTTTGGCAACGGTCCGAGCACGGCGGCGTACTATCACACGTTCAAGGATGGCGCCGGCGCCGCGCTCGACGGGAGTGTCTCGAGTTACGTATTGACATTTCCGGCGGGAGATATTCCCCAAGCATCGCGCTTCTGGTCCGTCACCGCATATACCCCGCAGTCGATAGAACTTATCGACAACTCCGCGGACAAGTACCTGGTCGCGAGCTATACGCCCGGCCTGGTAACCAACTCGGACGGTTCAATCTCGATTTATATGTCAACGGACCTTCCCAACGGCGTCTCCGAGGCGAATTGGCTTCCCGTCGCCGATGGGCCGTTCAACATAATGCTCCGGGTCTATGGTCCCGAGGGCAGCGTTGCGAACGACACTTACGTTCCGCCGGCCATCGTGACGTATTAAGCGCCGCCGCCGGGGGAACTGCCTCACTCTGCGGGGTCGAAGTCGAGGGCGCCCGTGCGGGCGAGTTGCGAATACCAGCGGCCGCTTTCCTTGACGATTCGTTCCTGCTTATCGGGATTGGAATAGACAATTCCCAGGCGCTGCTTGTAGCCTTCGGCCCATTCGAAGTTGTCGGTGAACGTCCAATGGAAATAGCCGCGCACGTCCGCACCCGCTTTGATTGCGCGGCCCATCTCCGCGATATACCGGCGCAGGAACTTGATTCGCCGCTGGTCGTCGATTTTGCCGTCCGGTCCCGGGCCGTCGGCGAAGGCGCAGCCGTTCTCCGTCACGTATTGGGGAACGCCGGGAAAGTCCTTGGCGAGCCGCAGCATCGTTTCGGACAGCGCCTTTGGATAAATCTCCCATCCGAGGTCGGTCTTTTCGTCGCTTTCCGGCGGCGCCATTATCGCTCCGATGTTCGGCTCGCCCGGATTGGCCATCACCACCGTGCGAAGGTAGAGATTGATCCCGATGAAATCGAACGGCGCGTGAATGGTTTCCATGTCGCCCGGACGGACGCCCATCCGTTCCTCCGGCGTGCCCTGAACCAAAGCATCCGGATATTTGCCGCGCATCACGGGATCGAGAAACCAGAGATTGTAAAAGCGATGCCATCGTTCGGCCGCAGCTTTATCTTCGGGTGAATCGGCCTTGGGATGCGTCGGCGACATCGCGTTGGCGATTCCGATCGCCGCGGGCCGGTTCTTTCCCGCGCGCATCGCGCGGAGCGACAGCCCCTGAGCGAGGTTGACCGTGTGCATCGCCTTGAACGCCGCGGCCGGCTCGGAACGTCCGGGCGCGTGAATTCCGAACAGGTAGCCGAGGACGACGAAGCCCCACGGCTCGTTGAATAGCATCCAATGCTTCACGCGATCGCCGAATGCATCCGCGCAGACCATCGCGTAGTCGCGGAAATGCTCGGCCAGATCGCGATTCGGCCATCCGCCTTGATCTTCGAGCGCCTGCGGCAGATCCCAATGGTAAAGCGTAACCCACGGCTGGACATTGTGCGCGAGCATCGTGTCAATGACGCGGTTGTAGAAATCGATCCCACGTTGGTTGACGGCGCCTTTGCCGTTGGGAACGATGCGGGGCCAGGAGAGCGAAAAGCGCGCGGCATTGAAGCCAAGCTTAGCCATTAGCGCGATGTCATCGGCGTAGCGATGGTAGAAATCGCACGCGACGTCGCCGGTATCGCCGTTAAAAATTTTGTTTGGGGTGTGCGAGAAGCGGTCCCAGATCGATTCGCCCTTGCCGTCCGCGTTCCAGGCACCTTCGATTTGATACGCGGCGCTCGCATTGCCCCACAAAAAGCCCTTGGGAAAAGTCATTCCACCCATGCCGGAATTGGTTAGCACAGTGGCCCTAAATTGGCGAACGATGGGCGCGCGGCATCAAGCTTTGCACCGCGGCCAGTGACACGGGGTAACCGGGGGTGCCGCAATGGGTTCGTTTTCTCATTTTCGTGTTTCAAATTTCAGCCTCTTTTTTAGAAAAAGCCTTGAAAATGCCGGAGAATTTCGATCACAAATTGGGTTCGTTCGGCAAATTTCTATTCTTTTTCGCCGTTTCAAACCGCTCGACGCTTTTAGGGCGCCGGCATTTCTTGGGCGCGGCGCGGCCGGCGGATGGCGTTGCCGTCATCATGGGGCCAATTCTACACCGCTTCCCATCCCAGCATTATGGATGAACCAGTTCAGCCCGAACCAACACCGCCGGTCCTGTTCTGAGCGGCGCCGGACGATTGCACGATCACGCTCGACGAGAATCCAGGGCAGCCGCGACACCAGTGCGGCGAAACTTTCTCGGAGGACTCCAGTCGTTCGTCCAACTTTACGATAACTCTTCCCGGAAACCT
>JBOHWK010000010.1:0-4436 GCA_050736715.1 Binataceae bacterium (SeqCode)
TGACGGCCACACGAGCGTTTCGCGATCGGGAAAACGATGTATCCGCACGAGGCGGCGAGTCTGCGGCGAGAGCCGCCACGGCTATGGACGCAGCAATTGCCGCACCGATTCGGAGGATTTTCCCGCCGCGTCATCGCCCGCGCCTCCCGCCATACCCGCCGTTCGAGGTTCTCCATCCCCCGGCCCTACCACCCCCACCGGACATCTTTAAATGTTTATGCCCCTGACATTCCCAATGTTTATGACACGGGATGCGCGGGGCGTGCGGACGAAGCCGTTCCGTGCTATGGAGAGGCATGCCTAATTCGAGCGGAAAGCCATGGACGGCGGCGGACATCCCCGGTCTCTCCGGCAAGACGATTATCGTCACCGGCGGCAACAGCGGAATCGGTTATCAAGCCGCGCTTGAAATGGCGCGCAAGGGCGCCGATGTGATCCTTGCATGCCGGAGCTTGGACAAGGCGCGCGCAGCGGCCGATACGATTAAAGTGGCGGCGCCGAACGCCAAGGTCGAAGTGATGGCGCTCGATTTGGCGAGCCTCGCCGCGATTCGCACGTTCGCTGAGGAGTTCCATCGCACGCACAAGAAGCTGGATGTCCTGTGCAACAACGCGGGCGTGATGGCGCTGCCGTACACCCTGACCGCCGACGGTTTCGAGATGCAGATCGGGACGAATCATCTGGGCCATTTCGCGTTGACCGGCCTCCTCCTCGATCTGCTGCTTGCCACGCCGGGCGCGCGGGTCGTCAACATCAGCAGCGGAGCGCATCGGATGGGTAAAATCCGCTTCGACGATCTGAATTGGGAACACGGCTACCGGCGATGGGCGGCATACGGGCAGAGCAAGCTCGCGAATCTGCTGTTCACGTTCGAATTGCAGCGGAGACTCGACGCCGCCGGTAAGGACCTAATCGTCGCCGCCTGCCATCCGGGCTACGCCGCGACGAACCTGCAGAACGCAAGCGCGAAATCGGCGGGATCGCTAAAGTTTCTGTTTGAAGCGATCGCCGGGGTGGGAAACAATTTGCTTGCGCAGAGCGCCGCGATGGGCGCGCTGCCGACGCTGTACGCCGCGACGGCGCCGGACGTGGAGGGGGCCGATTACCTCGGGCCGGAAGGATTGGGCGAAATGTGGGGACATCCCACCAAGGTCGGATGCACGGCGGCGGCGCGCGATCCGGAAGCCGCGAAGAAATTGTGGGAATTGTCGGAACAACTCACCAGCGTTCATTACGAGGCGTTGGGGACGCCGGCGCGGGCCGCATCGGCGCCTACCGCGTAGGAATCGCGCGCCAATCCGATCATGACGGCCGCGCACGGCCGCAAGGGAGTCGATCGCATACTGCTCGGCAGCGTAGCGGAACGCGTGGTCCGCGAATCGCGCCGCGCCGTGCTGACCGTACAGGCGCGTCCCGCCGCGAAATGACGCGGCAGCAACGGATAGCGATCAGTTGTAATTCAAGTTCGGGCCGAAGTCGGGCGTGCCCCCGGTCTTAATCGTGCTCACCCAATTGTTCAGCGTGGCATGGCCCGTCCTCCAGAAGCGGCCGCAAAGTTCTATAAATTTCAAGACCTTGAATTTCTCGTTGCGAGCCAAAAGCTCTTTGGCAAGTTTCATGTTTGGCCCAAAACGGTCCAGTGCCGGCGACCCCGGGGTGCGGCCGGCCGCAAGCAGGAAGTTTTCCGCCAGTCCAACATCTCCGTTGCGCTTGAGCGGGACCAAGCCGTTGACGAGATACCCATAAAATATGGTGTCCCCGTAATATAAATCATCCGTATGTTCGGCGCCTTCATTCAATAGTTGACTGGCGTAACTCAGGGCCAGTTCAAAATTACCGGCGTCGTAGGCGGCGAGCGCGGCGCGGCATAAGTCGTGGTACGGCCCACCCGGAACGGCGGACTTGGGTTCGCCGATATTTGCCGGCATTTTCCCGCCGGAACCGGCTGCGCTCTCGGCGCCACCCTGGTTACCAGCCGAATTGTTAACGAGCGATGGCAGATTGTGCTCCGCCTGCCACGTTCGAATGGCAGCGATATCCGCTGGCGTATCTTTGCCGCCGCTGGCCTTGAATGCCGCAGCTTCGGCGTCGTTCAACGCGAATGCCTCCGAATCCATGGGTTCGAATAAGACCCAATCCGCAATTGCCAAGATTGATTGCGCCGGCCGATTGAGCCGGGCACTGGCGGTTGCGATGAGTTTGATAGATTCGAGGTTGTTCGGGAATAGTTCATTGGCGCGCGTCGCGTCCCGCAGCGCGTCGTTCCACCGCTGCATCGCGTAGTACGCCTGGGCTCGCCGGCAATACGCAAGCCAGTAGTCACCTCCCAATTTGAGCGCCTCCGTGTAGTAAGCGGCCGCAGCTTGCAATTTATTTTCTGTTTTGAATTCGTCACCGATCTCGATCGCCGGCCATCCCTTGAGAAAGCTCATGGACGGATTTACCGCGGCGTATTGCTGCGAAGAATCCGCCAGTTGACGGATCGCCTCGCGCGAATTGCCAAGTGACCGGTCCAGGGCGAACATAATCTGTTCGCGCACCGCAAAACTGGCTGGCACTCTTGATAACGCCTCCGCTTCGACAGCCTGCAATGCTTTCCGATCGCCGAGGAGGCTTTCCAACCTGATTTGCTCCGCATACGCAAGGCCGAAGTTCGGATTGAGCTCGAGCGCGCGAGCCAGCGCACCGTTGGCAATTCGTAGCAACGCTTTCAAACGATCCGAGTCGGTTTGCGGAGGTGAATTTCGAGCATCCCGCTCATAATGCCGATCACGCAACACTTCCCAGCGGTCCGAGTCGGTTTGTACGTACCTTCTTTCCTTCCCACTCTCCGCAGCAGCAAGCACATTGATGGCCCTTGCCAGAGACGCCGAATAGGAGCCGGGTGCGGCGGCGGCCCATTTCCCGATATTTATCGTTTGCAGAAGATTCAACGGAACGTCAAATGTGGCAAATGCCACGATCACGTTCATCTCGGCCCGAGGGGATTTCTCCGCTTGTTGTTCGTAAGAGGAAAGTTCGGCGTCGAGCCGCTTAAATTGTTCATTCGTAACTTCTTCCGCAAGCTCATAGCGGTTCGCCGTGACTTTGGGCCGGCTCTGCGAAAATCCCAAAGATGGCGGTAGCGTCGCCAAAGCGATCGCAAACGCAAGGATCGATAGCGTGCACCAACGGCTGTCAAATCGCATCGCCGCGCTGCTTCTTAGCGGTAGAACTCAATCCCCGTGAACGTGTGCGCGGCTGGGCGGGCCGATGCGCGTCCATCGCACCGGGAAGCCCGTGCAATCCTGTGGGCGGACCAGTTGCTCGGTGAAATGGCTGCGATCCTTGACGACGATTCGCGCCTTTATCCATTTCTCCTGCAAAAACCCCTGGCTTGCGCAGACTTGGGTTGCCAGCACGAGTCCGGGAATGTGCGGATCGGGGACGCCACGCCAAGTGACTTGTCCGGCCGGGAGGGACTGGTTTCCGGTGACGAGCGTCGCGACGTAATTGCGGCCCAAAATCCGCGGGTCCAGTCCGATTACCACCCTGAGCGGGCCGCCCGGATAGGTTGCCGACCAGGTTCCTTCGAGCCGGCGCGCCGGATTGGCGGGAGGCCGGGGTGGCTGATAATAAGCGGGCTGCGGCGGCGCCGGTAAAGTCCGCGTGCGTTGAAACGATTGTGAGTTGCAGGCCGTAACGGCGCCCGCGAGCGCCAGCGCCGCGATTGCGAAATTTAGTCGAGACATTTTCCCCTCCGGCTTTGGCGGCGTAAATTCGGAAACCCGCCGCAAACGGCCAATAGCAGACAATTATTTTGGCCTCGCGTCAAACGGAATCGGCACGGCTTGGCAATCGGAAATCGCTCACCGATGGCCTTCCACTCCGGATTGCGTGATAAACAACGCGCAGCCGATCATCGCCAGTCCCTTCAGGAACATCGAGGCGTTCACTTCGCGCATCACCGGATTGGGCAGCATGATCATGCCGGTGCCATGCACGACGATCGTAACCGGAACCAGAAACAGCACGATGAGCCATCCGCCCAGGCGCGGCCGATAGTTGAAAAGAATCATCGTGGCGCCCGCCAGTTCGACCACCGCCGAGATGCCCACCCAAAAAGCGCGCCACGGAATCGCGGCCGGCATCAGGCCGACATAGCTGCGCATCATAGTGAAGTGAGTGACCCCGGACAGAAAGAAGATCAGCGTGAACAGAATGCGGGCGGCAATTCCGATGGCGGGGCTTATGATTAGGACATCGTCGTTATTCATCGCCAAGGCTGTAGCGCGATGACCAGCGCTTGGCAATGCGGCCGCGGCTGGCGATTGTCATAAACATTGGAGATGTCCGGGGCATAAACATTTAAAGATGTCCGGTGGGGGTGGTAAGGCCGGGCGATGGAGAACCTCGAACAGCGGATATGGCGGGAGGCGCGGGCGATGACGCGGCGG
>JBOHWK010000011.1:0-6783 GCA_050736715.1 Binataceae bacterium (SeqCode)
GAGGCGCCGCATCTGCCGGGCACTAATCCCCAACACCTCGCTTGCCTGGATCCAACTCAACTGCCCGGCGATCGCCTTGGTCATCACTTCCCGCCGCGTCATCGCCCGCGCCTCCCGCCATATCCGCTGTTCGAGGTTCTCCATCGCCCGGCCTTACCACCCCCACCGGACATCTTTAAATGTTTATGCCCCGGACATCTCCAATGTTTATGACAACTGACCTCCGGTCTCTTGCGGAACGTCCTAACGATTGTTAGGCTCAACGCTCAGGCTGGGGTAAACAGGGGGTCGGGTCCAATTGGAGAACGCCACAATGCGGTTCGATAAGGACCAAATCCAGGCGCACATCGATCGCGTCGAGCGCGACGGCTACATGATCGTCGAGAACGCGATCGAGCCGGAACTGCTCGACTGGATTGAGAGTGAAATATCCCGCGTCCAGCGCGAATCCAATGCGGTCCTCAGCCAAAACGCTTTTGGCGGATTCAAGACCGTCCGCGTCGGCAATTTGCTGGTTCACGGTAAGGCGTTCGAGGCGATTCCCGTCCATTCCAACATTCTTCCGATCGTTGAGGGGGTGCTGGGCGACGGGCCGCTCGTTTCTTCGCTTTCGTCGATTTCAATCGGTCCCGGCGAAGCCGCGCAGGGGATTCACTCCGATGACATCCTGATTCCGCTGGAAAAGCCGCATCGCGCGATCATTTGCAACACGATGTGGGCGATTGCCGGCTTCACCGAGGAGAACGGCGCGACGCGGATCGTTCCCGGCACCCACAAGCTCGATCACAGCCCGCAATACGGCAAACATTACGATTCGATTCCGGCCGCGATGAAACGCGGCTCGGTGCTCGTGTGGCACGGGAGCCTGTGGCATGGAGGCGGCGCGAATCGCACGGTGGATCAAGTCCGAATCGGAATCGCGATGAACTATTGCGCGGGTTACATCCGCCAGCAGGAGAACCAGCAACTCGGCATCCCGATCGAGATCGTCAAGCAATTCTCGCCGCGCCTCAAAGAGTTGGTCGGGTACGGCGTTTATCACGGGCTTATCGGCAGCATCGGAAATCAATCGCCGGCGCACGCGATTCTGGGCGATCCGGAAGCGCAATCGCTGCTGTTCGGCCGCGCCTGAGGTAGTGCCAGTGGCGATTCAAGCTTGGATGGGAGGACGCTTCAATGGCGATGGATAAGGAACAGGTTCAGGCCCACGCCGATCGCATCCAGAACGACGGCTACACGATCGTCGAGAACGCGATCGAACTCGATTTCATCGATCAGATCGCGAACGACCTCACGCGGCTGGAACGTGAACTCGGCATCAAGCCGCGGATGAATGTCTTCGAGGGCAACAAGACCACCCGCGTGCTGAATCTCCTGGCGCACGGCAAGACCTTCGAGGCGATTCCCGTCCATCCAAATATCCTGCCGATCGTGGAAACGGTCCTTGACGGCGGGCTGCTCGTCTCGACACTCACCTCGGTCGCGATCGGCCCGGGTGAACTCGCCCAGCCGATTCACACCGACGATCAACTGATTCCGCTCAAGAAGCCGCATCAGGCGCTCATCTGCAACACGATGTGGGCGCTGACCGATTTCACCGAAGAGAATGGCGCGACCCGGATCGTCCCCAAGAGCCATCTGGAGAAACACAATCCCGAATTCATGAAGCATTACCCCTCGGTTCCGGCGGTGATGAAAAAAGGCTCGGTGCTGATCTGGCACGGCAGCCTGTGGCACGGCGGCGGCGCGAATGTCAGCAAGGACGTGAGAATCGGGATCGCGATGAACTACTGCGCCGGCTACATCCGCCAGCAGGAAAACCAGCAGCTCGGCATCCCACGCGAGATCGTCGCGGGCTTCGAGCCGCGGCTTAGGGAGCTAGTCGGCTACGGCGTCTATCGCGGCCTGCTCGGCAATATCGTGTACAAATCCCCCGAACAGGCGCTGCTGAACGGGTAGTTCGCCTTGGTGAGGAAGGCGCGTTCGGCGGCCGGTTCGCGGCATCGTGCGGCTGTCAGCGGTTCAGTCCCCATGACGGATGTAGCCGATGGGATTTTTCTTTGGCGGTTCCGGTGGTGCGAGTAGCTTTTTGACCGTCTCGAAGATCACCATGATTTGGCGATCGTGCTCCTGGACCTTGCGAGCGAGTTCACGGTTCGAGGCAAGTATTTGCCGAAGTTTGACGAACGCTCGGATGATGGCGATGTTGACCTCGGCGGCGCGGGCGCTGCGCAGGACGCTCGAAAGCATCGCGACGCCCTGCTCGGTGAAGGCATAGGGTGAAGTGCGGCGCCCTCCGCGGCCTTTCTTTGAGGTTCCAATTTGGAACCTCAAAGCGGCAGCCTCCTCGCCCTGAAGCTGGAACATGAAATCTTCGGGGAAGCGGCCCAAATTTCGCTTCACGGCCTTGATGAGATTCTTGGTTTCAACGCCATAGAGCTCAGCGAGATCGCTGTCCAGCATCACCTTTTCGCCGCGAATCAGGTAAATTCGGCTCGCGATGCGTTCGAGCGGAATGACTGGTTCCGGTTTGGCCATGCGCATGCCGGTGTCAGTACGCCTTGGCGAAGAAGGCGCGCTCCGATGCCGGTTCGCCGCAGACGAGGCATTTGCCGGCGGGGCCGGATTGGTTCAGCGGGATCGCGCGGCAGGTCGCCTTGGTCTCCTCGCGGATTTTCGTCTCGCACGCCGGATTCCCGCACCACCACACCTGCGCAAAGCCGCCCCCGCCTTCGCCCTCCATCTGTTTCTTGAATGCGGCGTAATCGTCGAAGCTGCGAGTGTTCGCATCGCGGGCGGCCTTTGCCTGTGCAAAGAGATTTTTCTGGATTTCGTCCAGCAACGCTTTGACCGCATCCGCAATCGAGGCAAGCGGCGCCTTGCTCTTGGCTTCCGGCCCCGATTTGTCGCGCCGCGCGAGCACTGCCGATCCCGATGCGACGTCGCGCGGGCCGATCTCGATTCTCACCGGCACGCCGCGCATCTCCCAATCGTTGAACTTGAATCCGGGCGTGACGCCCTCGCGTTCGTCCAAGTGTGCGCGGATGCCTGCGTTCGTGAGCGCGTCGAATGCGGCGCGCGCCGCGGCCATCACCGGCTCCCCCTCGCCGGCCTTGCGCCAGATCGGAACGACTACCGCCTGCGTCGAGGCGACCGCAGGCGGCAATCGCAGCCCCTGGTCGTCGCCGTGAACCATCACGATCGCGCCGAGGAGTCGCGTCGAAACGCCCCAGCTCGATTGCCAGACGTATTGAAGCTGGTTTTGATCGTCGAGGTAGCGGGTCTCGAATGCTTTCGCGAACGTCTGTCCGAGGAAATGCGACGTGCCGCATTGGAGCGCGCGGCCGTCGCCCATCAACCCCTCGATCGCGTAGGTCTCCAGCGCGCCGGGAAAGCGCTCGGCCGCGCTCTTGCGTCCGACGACGAGCGGGATCGCGAGATAATCCTCGACGAAGCCGCGATACACTTCGAGCATCGTGAGCGTTTCGCGCTCTGCCTCTTCGCGCGTGGCGTGCGCCGTGTGGCCCTCCTGCCACAGAAATTCCGCCGTGCGCAGGAACAGGCGCGTGCTCATCTCCCAGCGCACGACGTTGCACCACTGGTTCACCATCATCGGCAAATCGCGATGCGACTTAATCCACTGCGCGAACATGTGATTGATAATCATCTCGGAGGTCGGCCGCACCGCGAGCGGTTCTTCGAGTTCCTTGCCGCCCCCGTGCGTGACGACGGCGACCTCGGGCGCGAAGCCCTCGACGTGCTGGGCCTCTTTCTTAAGGAAGCTCATCGGGATGAAGAGCGGGAAGTAGGCGTTGCGCGCGCCGGTGCGCTTGATGCGCGCGTCCAGCTCGCGCTGGAGCGCCTCCCAAATCGCGAAGCCGTCGGGCCGGATCACGATACATCCGCGCACCGGCGAATAATCGGCCAGTTCGGCGCGTTGGACGATATCGTTGTACCAAGCGGCGAAATCCTCGCTGCGGGGAGTAACTTTCTTCTCGTCTGGTTTGCCAGGCATCGGAGTAACGGGCTATGACCGCCTCAGCTTGAGCCTTCGACAAACAATTCCGGTGATTCGGGACAATTTTTCATCGTTAGTAAGCAGTTCAGCGCCAGTGGTCAATGCGGCTGCCGCGACGATCGCGTCCGGCAGCTTTGGGCCGTGTTTGCGGCGGATTTCGACCGCCGCTTCCGCCACCGGCTCGGTCAGACCCACAACTTCCACATCGGCCAGAAAGGAGCGAATTTTCGCTTCGGCGTTTCGATCGAGCGAAGGATAGCAAAGCAACTCCATCTTGGTGATCACTGAAACCAAATACTCGTCTTTCGGCAAGGGATCGGCCAAACGTCCTCCGAGCAGATACAGTACGGCGTTGGTGTCGAGGAGGCGCTTCAAGACCATTCGCCGCGGAGGCGGTTCTGATAGGCGAGAGGGTCTTTGGTGAGCCGAATCGAACCGGCATGACGGGAGAGGTCTGCCGGCTGCGCACGGCGCCGGGATGGATTAAGCGTTTGTTCAATCTTGAGCCATTCCCGGTAATCGATCTGCACCGCGACGGGCCGCGCGGCCTCATCGACAACGATTTTCTTGTGAATGGTACGCATAAAGTTATGCCACTATCCAAAGCGAACCTCGGCACCGCAGGATACGCCAGTCATCATAGCGATTGACGGGCACCGCGGCTATGGCCGCGCGATGCGGCCTTCGCAATTGCCACAGTCTGCGGATAAAATTGATCCGAATCAATCGCCGCGCGCCGCCGCAAAGGAGAATCGCAATGAAATTCGCACGCTTTTATGCCGCCGCCATCGTCCTCATGATTGGACTTTGCGCACAAACCGCCGCGGCGCAAAGCAAATACTCCGCGCGCACGATCGAGGTTGGCGGCAGCGCCGCGCGCACGATCGAAGTGACCGGCCACGGCGCGGCGCGCGCCAAGCCCGATTGGGCCACGATCAACCTCGCGATCGAAACCCACGGCACAACGGCCGAAGCGGCGGCGCGCAAGAATGCCGCGCTCGCTGAAAAGGTAATCGCCGCTCTTAAACCGGAGCTTGGCGCGCGCGGTACAATCCGGACCGGCGGCTATTCGCTGTTCCCCGAATACGAGAACCATCCCGGCCGCGAAGCGCCGCGAATCACCGGCTACCGCGCGCAGAACTCGATCACCGCCGAGACGAGCGCGCTCGACAAAGTCGGCAAGCTGATCGATTCCGCGATCGCCGCCGGCGCGAACCGCGTCAATTACTTGAATCTGACGCTCAAGGACGACACCAAGGCGCGCAGCGAAGCGATCGCCGCCGCCACCCGCGAGGCCCATGCGCAGGCGGCCGCAATCGCCGACGCGCTCGGAGTGCGGCTCGGCAAAATCCTCCAAGCGAGTACCGTTTCGCCGGGAGTGCATCCGATCGCGATGGGCCGGCAGTTCGCGCCCGAGGCCGCGATGATGGCCGCGCCAACGACGCCGGTCGAAGGCGGACAAATCACCGTCAGCGCCACCGTCTATCTGACCTACGGCATCGAGTAGCGCGGCGCGTGATGGCCGCAAGCGGCGCAGGGCTTGGCTGGGTCCCGGCTGGCCGCGGTGGGTTCGTTTGCTCATTTTCGTGGTTCGAATTTCAGCCCGGTTTTGGAAAATGTCTTGAAAATACCGGCGAATTTCGATCGAAAATTGGGTTCGTTTGGCAATTTTTATTCTTTTTCGCCGATACAAACCGCCCGATCTTTTCAGGGTGTCGGCATTTCTTGGGCGCGGCGCAACCGGCGGATAGCGTTGCCGTCATCATGGGGCCAATTCTACACCGCCTCCCATCCCCGCATTATGGATGAACCGGTTCAGCCCTGAACTTTTGGAGGCAATGGCCCGGGAACGCCATCCCTTTCAGGGTGACATTTCTCCCGAATGGCGCCCGGGCAATCCGCCAATCGGGAGATTGGCGTTCCCGGGGCGTGGGTGCTGAATCGCGTAGCTGCCTCGCTTCTGCCGAAGTGTCATGCCCGCGCGTGGCTGCCGCGCGAGGCATCCCTAATCCGTCCTGAATGCCGATCAGTCCCAGTCCGCGCTCAGGTCGTCCCATTTGGGATTCATTGGCTCGATCAGCCTGATCTTCCCGGCCCGCGACATTCGTTTGATCTTCTTCTCTCTCGCAATCGCTTCGGTAATCTCGCCGAACTCTTCGAGATAGGCGAGCCGTTTCACGTTGTACCGGGCGGTAAACGATCCCGGCTGGCCCTCCTTATGTTCCGCAACGCGGCGATCGATATCATTCGTGACGCCCGTGTAAAGCACCCGCGAAAGGCTGGTCATGATATAGACGTAATCGGTAAAGCGACCCATCGTGAATTCTCAGAAAAAGATTCGGGATGCCTCGCGCGGCAGCCACGCGCGGGCATGACACGGAGAGAAAGCGGTGGCGCGGCCCCCTACGCCAAGGGATGCTTCGCGCGCAGACGGAGTGCGGGCTTGCCGGGGTCCGTTCCCCCTTTCCTTCTGGAAAGGGGGTTAGGGGGATAGGACGCGAGCAGCCATTTATCGAACTTCCCCTTCCCCGCTTCGCGGGGAAGGGGATAGGGGTTAGGGGGAGACTTCCAGCCGAGAACCCGCCGGTATTCGTCCTTCATGCTGCCGCTCGCGTTTCGCGAGCGGAACAATTCGGAACAGACCCGTTGGCGGGAACACCCTAACCCCCTGCGCCCCTTCCCCGCTGTGCGGGGAAGGGGGAATCGGAAGGGGCCTCGCGCCGCCCTATCCCCCTTACCCCCTTTCCTAAAGGAAAGGGGGAACG
>JBOHWK010000012.1:0-48201 GCA_050736715.1 Binataceae bacterium (SeqCode)
CAATATAAGAAAATGGCGGCGGCGTTCCCAGCGCGCGGTTCAGGGATGAACCGGTTCAGCCTGCGATGCGGCCGGATTGCGGGGTATAATTGGGAGGGTCTCAGGGTGCCTGATTCACGATTCCAAATGCGATCGAGATGAAACCGGGTCAATGCAGAGCGTAATTAGTTTGTTTTGGGAACACGAAAAAAAAATGCCGAACGAACCCAATTTCGCCAACAAATGAAAGGTATTTTTTATGGGATCCCGTTCAAGGCTGGCGGGAGAGGGAAGCGTGGAAGGCGCTCCGCGCGACCCTTCGACGGCGCTCAGGGCAGGCTCCGCGGGGCGAGGGGCGGAAAGAGGCACGCTCCGGCATTCCGCCGCCTTTTTGTGTCCGCAAGTTCAATTGCGGTAATTCGTTTGTGCATTTTTGAGGCGTCAATTCGTCAAATGTTATGTCACGGCGATGCAACAGATCGGCTGCCGTGCAACCGATCTTGGAAGTCCGATGCTGAAGATCCGCCCACCCAATGCCACCCTTGGAAGCGATCCGGCCGCATTTGTGAGTGTCAATGCGACAATCGACGAGAGTGCTGTCCTATGCGTCCATCCGCGCCCATCGGGCCATTGTGGCGGCCTTAATGAGCCGATGGATCGGTGATTTTCCGCTCGGACGGCGAAAATGACCGGCAAAGATTGAAATAGGCTGTGGATTCAGGCGGGTACAGGGCCGAGGCTGGGAATTCGTGGCAAGCCGGAGTCAGGCCGACTCATTAGAAAACCGATTGCACACCGAGAGAAATCTTATGCTCATGCCTCGCGTTTCACCTTGAGCATGGAAATTGCTTATTGAAACAATCATACGAACGCCGATTTCGATGTTGAGAGGTGCGGCGGCGTTGAGCGTTGGCGAAGAGTGGCGCGGGATTTGCTCCTTTTCGTCAATGTTCGCACATTGAGCATAATTACGAACAGGCGCCGGACTCCGCCCGATGGTGGGGGGGGGGGGCGGCGATGAGGAGTTCACGATGGCAGTGCGGGTATTGATAGCGGATAGTTCCGGAGTCACACGCGACATTATCCGGGATCATTTGGAATGCGGCGGGTGCGAGATCGTGGCCGAAACCAAGACAGCCGAGCAGGCGCTTAATCTGTTTCGGACCACGCGGCCCGATGTGGTGATGCTCGACCCGGGGCTAAGAAGCTCCGATGGACTCGATCCGCTTAAGCTGTTTCGCGCGATTCGCAATGAATCGCCCTCCGCTTCTGTGGTCATCGTCAGCGCCTCGCGCTCGCCGGAAATCCAGCGGCTGTTCTTGCGCGAGGGGGCGCTGGACTGCGTGGTCGAACCGTTCGACACCTGCGGATTCGAGCGGATGTGGCGCAAGTTGTCGGCGGTCTATCCGGAATTGAACCGCCAGCAGCTCGCGGCTCCGGTTGCCGCCGCCGCGGCCGCCCGCGCGTAACGCCTCGCGGTTCCTTTCTCAATCGGCGCGCCCGATCGCGGCGGTGCATCCGATCGCGCCACCCGGCGGGTTTGCCTCGGTACCCGCGCATCGGCGACGATATGCCATCGCAGACTGGCAGGAGAGCGCGATGGAACTCGCAAAGCAATGCATTGACGTGGGGCTGTTTACCAATCGTCTGGACGAAATGCGCGCGTTCTACGGCGAGCAAATCAAGCTACCGTACGAATCGATGCTCCCGCTGGGAGGCGGGATGCGCCAGTATCGGTACGGGATGCTTGGCTCGGTGCTCAAGATAAATCACGCGCGCGATCCGCTTCCACCCCGCCGCGCGGGCGGCTACCTGCGGCTCACGATTTCGGACCGCCGCGTGATTGCGCCGTTTGTGTTCGCCGATCCCGACGGCAATCAAGTTGGCCTCGTGCCGTCGGGCCAGCGCGGAATCGATCAGATAGAGGTTCAGCTAGGTGTGACCGACGAGTCCGCCTTCGCCCAATTTTATGGCGAAGTGCTCGGCGCGGAGCGAATCGGGACGAACCGCTGCAAAATCGGTGAATCGATCGTCAGCTTCGTGAAAGATTCCGCCGTAGTGCGAATCGATAAAACCGGGCCGATGTCCACGATGGAGGCGATGGCCACGATGCGCGCCGTCGGTCTCGGCTACATCACAATTCAGGTGCGCGATTGCGATGCCGCCCATCAATCGATGCTTTCGAAGGGCGCGTGGGAAGGATCCGCGCCGACGACGCTCGGCGAGATCGCGCGAATCTCGTTCATCCGCGATCCCGACGGCAACTTTATCGAAATTTCGCAGCGCGCCGCCGAAGGTGCCCCGCTCCCGAAGGGGTGACGGCGAACAGCCTCAAGCTTGGCCGTTGTAGCCTGAATAGTGCAACCGCAAACCGGAGAAGGCGAGGCGCTCAAAGTCCTTGTCGAGAGTGAACAATGCCGCCTGGTACTCGATTGCGAGAGCGGCGAGGATCGCGTCCACCGTGGATAACGTAATGCCGCGCTCGCGAGCCTTGCGAAAGATGGCAGCCGCAGTCACATACGCCGGAAATCCTCCCGGCTCGATAAGCGGCCAGCGGGACAGCATCCCGGCGACCTCGGCCACATCGCGTTCCAGGCCCCGCAATGCTTCGGTCACGGCCACACCGGCAAGGGATGGACGCTTTATAGGTTTATCGCGCTCCCGGCGCTTTCGTAATTCCGGCGTGGAGGCACGCCGGCGGAGACCTCCGCCGTCCGGCCATCCCAAATGTGTCACCCAGGTGCTGAACGAGTACCCGCGCTTGTCAAACGAGAGCGCCGGCGCAAGACTGGACTGGGATGGCCTCTATCCGATGAATGACACGCGGCGGGAATTTACGGAAATCGCGGTGCGCGAGCCGGTTCCGCTCGCACGCGGCGCGCTCCTGATCGCCAAGGAGGAATACCCGGACCTCGACCTTGGCGCCTACCTCGACAAGTTGGCCGCGCTGGCGCGCGAGGCGGAGCCGATTGTCCGCGCCGGAAACGACACCATCGAGCGCATCCAGTTGCTGTCCCATTTTCTGTTCGAGTTGAAGGGCTTCGAGGGCAACGCCGAGCATTTCTCCGACCCGCGCAATTCGTTTCTGAACGACGTAATCAACCGCCGGCTGGGAATCCCGATCACCCTGTCGGTGATCTATTTGGAAGTGGGGCGCCGCCTCGGGATCAATCTCTACGGCGTTTCGTTCCCGGCCCATTTTCTGGTCAAGGCGGTGGATGAGCGCGGCGAGTTGATTATCGATCCGTTCTCGGGCGGCAAGATACTCGCAATCGACGAGATTCGCACCCGCCTGATGCAGGTGTACGGGCAGCCGGTCGATATTCATCCCGCGATGCTCAAGGCGGTTGGCGGCCGGCACATCCTGGTGCGGATGCTGCGGAATCTGAAGGGCATTTACATCGGCGCCTCCGATTGGATCCGCGCGCTCGCCGCGCTCGACCGGATTCTCCTGCTCGATCCGCGCGCGAGCGACGAACTCGGGGAACGGGGCGCGATTTACGAGCGATTGGAATGCTTCAAGGCCGCCCTCGACGACTACCAGAGCTTTCTCTCGCAAGCACCGGAGCATCCGGCCGCCGACGGCGCCCGCGAGGCGGTGATCCGGCTGATGCGGCAAGTCGCGCTAATCAATTAACGGCGCGAGACCCATTCTCCGGGCGCGATTCCGCTGCCACACCATTTTCCGTCCGCGACCATCGCCGTGCCATTGACGAGGACGTGCTCGATGCCCGCCGGTTCGACCGACGGCGTCTCGGCGTCGGCGCCGGAGGCGATCGTTTCGGGGTTGAAGACGACGAAGTCCGCGCCATAGCCGGGGCGAATCAACCCGCGCCCGGGCAGCCGCATTCGCTCCGCCGCCATCCCGGTCGCCTTGTGAACGGCATCCTCCAGCGTGAGCAACCCCAACTCGCGGACATAATGGCCCATGATGCGCGGGTAGGTGCCAAAGCTCGCGGGATTCTGATGGCCGTGCGAGGTGAGAATCGTATCCATCTCGAACAGGTTGAGCGGATGTTTCATCGCCGCCTGCAGCGCGTGCTCGTCGGAAGCGTCGCCGCTGTAGAGATGAATCAGGACGCGGGCGCGCGTGCCGCTTTCGCGCGCAATTGTCAGGTAGGCGTCAATCGGATCGAGGCCAAGCTCGGCGGCGATTTGCCCGAAGAACTTTCCCTCCAGATGGCGCAGTTCGGGCTTGACCGCCCACATCAATTGGATCGCTTCGGCGATAAATCCGCTAAGCGGCGCGAAGCCGGCCTTGAGCTTCGCCCATCCATCGGCGGAATCGAGCGTCTTTTCGAGGCCGGTCTGCGCCGCGGAAGGGAAGATGATTCGGATCGTCGTGTTGCCGCAGGTATAAGGGAACGTATCGAAAGCGATATCGACGCCGGCGTTGCGATGGCGTTCGATTTCGGCGAGCGCCTGCTCGACGGTCCGCCAAGTGCGCCGTCCCACGAAGATTAGGTGCGATACCTGAAGCGGAACGCCGGCCGCGCGTGCAACCTCCGCCATCTCCCGAATCGCCAGCAGATTGTGCGGTTCCTGGCTCTCGAAGAAGAGCGAGCGGGTTCCATAGGCGCGCAGATGCGAAGTCAACACACCGCCCGCCGCCGCCGCGACGCGCGCCAAGGCGGTCAGTTCCGGGGGCTTCGCGATCATGCCGGGAAAATAGCCCAGCCCAGTCGATAGCCCGACAGCGCCATCCGCCATCGCCCGCTCGACCATCGCCTGCATCGTTTGCAGTTGTTCGGCATCCGGCGCGTTCGGATTCCCACCCATCACGCTCAGGCGAATCGATCCGTGGCCGGCCAGATGCGCCATGTTCATCGCAAGGCCGGCACTGCGAAGACAATTCGCAAAGCCGGCCACATCGTCCCATTGCCAATCGAACGGGCGTTCGGCGCACAGGCGCCCCGATTCGTCGAGCATCCGGGTCCGTTCGCGGCGAATCGGGGCAACGGAAAAGCCGCAATTGCCGGTGACGATCGTGGTCACGCCCTGCATCAGAAACGGCCGCAGGATTTCGCCATGATCGGGAAGCGGGAGCACCCAATCGGAATGCGAGTGCAAGTCGATAAAGCCGGGCGCGACGATCAGGCCCGCCGCATCGATCTCGCGCGGCGCGGAAAGTGCCGCGGCAGACTCGTCCGGCGCTGCAACCACGGCGATTTTGCGATCTTTGACGGCAACGTCCGCGCGAACGCGCGGCGCGCCCGAACCGTCGATTACCGTGCCGTTGTGGACGATGAGGTCGTAGTTCACGGGGCGATTATCCGCGAATTCCGCCCCGCGCGGCAAACGGCCTCGTGGCGCTAGGCATTGACGGTGGCGGCGGTCGAAACTTGGGTGGCCATGCGGCGGCGCTGGAGAAATTCGTGGATGGTTTTGTCCATCCGCGATTCCTGCCGGTCGGCGGCAAGGTTGTACAAAATTCGGAGTACGCGCCAGGGGCGGACGGCGTACTGCGTTCCGTAGAATGCGGCGAGGGCGGCCAAACGAATTCTGGCCAGCTGTTTGGCCGGCATCGTCTCGCTCCACGACGTGGTCACGCTGAGATCGGTGTAGGAGGAAGCCAGCGAGAGAAAATATTCTTCGCTCAGTTCCGGGATTTTGCCGCGTTTGCGCAAATCATCGAACAATTCCGAGCCGGGATAGGGAGAGAACAAACCGACCGACATATCGTGCAGTCCAAGCAACGCCATTCGCGTCACAAACCGGACGGTCTGCCACGCCTCGCCGGGGGTCTCGTCGGGAAACCCCATTATGATGTTGGTTTTGACGATCATTCCGGCCTTTACCGCGGCGCGAATCGAGACCCGCATCTTGTCGAGATGGACGCGCTTCTTGATTCGTTTGAGGGTGGAAGGCGAACCGCTTTCGGGCGCATAGGTCAGATTGCTGCATCCCGCCCGCCGGAGCGCGCGGCAAGTCTCGCTGTCGAGGATTTCCGATCGCGTGCCCTGCGGGATTTGAAACGTGAATTTCAGTCCGCGCTTCTCGACGAGGTCACAGAAAGTGAGCACCCATTCTTTCTTCATCGTTGCGGTCAAATCGTAAAAGTCGATATTGTCCGCCCTATAGCGCTCGAGGTAATCCTGAATTTCGTCCACGACCGCCGCCGCCTCGCGCGCTTGCCATCGCGTCGTCCACATCGTCGGACTGGAGCAGAAAGTGCACTGATAGGGGCAGCCACGCGTCGCCAGAATCGGCATCGTGCGGCCCCGGCCGACTCCGAAGCCAAGGCCGTTGTCGAGGTAGGCAGCGATAGGCGCCAAGTCCCAAGCGGGGCGGGGAATCGCCTCCAAGTCGCGCAGCCGGGCGCGCGCGGGGGTTAGGACCGGCTTGCCATTGCGCCGGAATGCGATGCCCTTGAGTTGGCTGAAATCGCCGCCGGCGGCGAAGCAATTGACGATTTCGACGATCGCCTCTTCGCCTTCGCCAAGCACACAGAGGTCGATCGCCGGGCAAGTCTCCAAGGTGAACGAAGGCACCGCGGTGATGTGCTCGCCGCCCGCGACGATTAGCGCCTGCGGAAATTTGCGCCGAATCGCCTCGACGAGCAGCTTTGCATAGGACCAGTCCTGCGAGAACATGCAACTGAATCCGATTACTTCGCTATCTTCAGGGATGCGTGCAACGGCCTCGTCCATCGGCAGGCCGGTCACCACCATCCGTCCGTCGAAGCATGGCTCGCGGCGAAAGACCGCTTCGCCCAATGCGTCCACGATTGCGGGCCGATGGCCGGCGGCGCGGAGGCTCGCGGCCAGATAGGCGACGCCCAAGGGCGGTCCGACCTGCCATTGAAAGGAGCCTTTCGACACCAAGGCCGGGGGCCTGACGAGAGTGACCTTCTTCATGGCAAAATCTCCAATTCGAGCAGCGCGATTCCGCGCAAACGCAAAAAGGTCATGGCATTGCTCCAGCGCGGCCGAGCGGCGACTGATCGCCGGGGCGCGGCGGTTTGAGGTTCGCGGTCCCAGTGCCGCCGCCAACCAGATTCGCGGCGTGCGCGATGCGCGAAACCCGCTTTACGGCGGCGCGGCGCTGCATGAACTCGTGTAGCAGCTTGTCGAGCCGCGATTGCTGGCGTTTGGAAGCGAAGTTGAAAATCGTGCGGAAGAACCGCCACGGCCGGGTCGCGTACTGCGTTCCGTAAAAGGCGAGATAACCCGCGAAGCGCAGCAGCGTCAGGTTCCGATCCGATAGGTTCTCACACCTGGAAACATTCATGGTGACATCGGTCTGGGACAGCAGCGAAAGAAAATACTCCTCGTCCAGTTCCGGGAGTTTGCCGCTTTCACGCAGTTGGTTGAATAGTTCCGATCCGGGATAGGGCGCAAAAGTGGAAATTCCGACGTCATGGACACCAGCCAAGGCCATCCGCACAAAGAACCCGATCGATTCCATCGCCTCGCGCCGAGTCTCGTCCGGCAAGCCGAGGATCATATTGGCCTTGACATACACGCCCTCTTTAACCGCGGCGCGCATCGAAACTATCATTTTACCGAGATGGACGCGCTTCTTGATCCGTGCGAGCACCGCCGGCGATCCGCTTTCGGGCGCATAGCTGACGTAGCGGCATCCGGCCCGATGCAGTGCGCGGCAGACCTCGGCGTCGAGCGCCTCCGAGCGGGTGCCGCTCGGTATCTGCCAGGTAAATTTCATTCCGCGCCGTTCGATCAGGTCACAGAAGTCCACGATCCATTCTTTCTTGACGATGGCGGTCAGGTCGTAGAAGTCGATGTTGGCCGCGCCGTAGCGGCCGATGTAGTCCTGAATTTCGTCGAGCACAGCAGCGGGGTCGCGGGCCATCCAGCGCGTAGTCCACATCGACGGGTTGGAACAGAAGGTGCATTGATACGGGCAACCGCGAGTCGCAAGCATCGGCATACTGCGCCCCAGATCGATACCGTAGCCCAACCCGTTGTCGAGATAGTTGCGGATCGGCGTCAAATCCCAGGCCGGGCGCGGAATCGCGTCCACGTCCCGGATGCGGGCGCGTGGCGGCGTCAGCAGCGATTTTCCATTGCGCCGAATCGCGATGCCCTTTAGCGCCGCGAGGTCGCCGCCGTCAGCGAGGCAGTTGGCGATCTCCACCACAGCCTCTTCACCCTCGCCGATGACGCAGAGGTCTATTTCAGGACAGGTCTCGAGGATAAACAGCGCCAACGCGGAAGTATGCTCGCCCCCCCCGATGATTAAGGTTTGCGGGAAGCGCCGCCGGATTGCCTCGATTATCCGCTTCGCATACGGCCAGTCCTGCGAAAACATGCAACTGATTCCGATCGCGCCGCTGTCTTCCGGGATGCGCGCGACGGTCTCATCGATCGAAAGGCCCACCGCGATCATGCGATCGCCGAACCACAGCACCTGCTGAAATGGCGCCTCGCCAACCGAATCGACGATTACCGCCTCGTGGCCCGCGGCGCGCAGGCTGGCCGCAAGATACGCCAGCCCCAAGGGGGGGGTGAGCGGCCCCTGCAAGGATTTTTTGGCCACCAGCGCGGGAGGGCGGACGAGCGTGATTTTGGCCATCAGGCGATCCTCAGCTTATGCGGCACGGGACGGAGCGAGGGTGGCTGGTTTTTTCCCGCCCGGATTGCCGCTAAGTTGCGCCGCCTGCCGCCGCGCCCGCCGTTGTTCAAAAAAATCGTGGATGGATTTATCGAAGTGCGACTCCTGGCGGTTCGCCGCAAAATTGTACAGCGTGCGCATTGCGCGCCATGGCCGCACCGCGTATTGAGTTGCGAGAAATGCCAGGTATGCCGTGGTTCGCCAAAGGCCCAATTCACGGTTCGAGAGGTTCTCGGTCCGCGACAGCGGCATGGTCATGTCGGAAAAGGACGCCAGCGATAAGAAATATTCGTCATTGAGTTCCGGCAACTTGCCGCTTTGTTGGAGCTGTTCAAACAATTCCGAGCCGGGGTAGGGGGAAAACACATAGATCGATACGTGATGAACGCCAACCAGCGCCATTTTCATAATGAAGGTGAAAGTCTGCCAAATCTCGCGGCGGGTCTGCTCCGGAAATCCGACTACAATTTGCGCCTTGACGCGAATTCCCACCTTCGCTGCCGATCGCATCGAAGAAAGCATCTTCTTCAAGTCAACCCGCTTCTTGATCCGCTTAAGCTCGGAGGGCGCTCCACTTTCCGGCGAATAGGTCAGGTTGCGGCAGCCCGCCCGGTACAACGCCTGGCACACCTCCGCGTCTAGCGCTTCCGAGCGCGTGCCCTGCGGGATTTGAAACGTGAACTTCATCCCGCGCTGCTCGATCGTCCTGCAAAACGTCAGAATCCATTCCTTCTTAATGACCGCGGTCAGGTCGTAGAATTCCACATTGGTCACGCGGTAGCGGTCGAGGTAGTCTTGGATTTCATCCACAACCAGCGCCGGATCGCGAGCCATCCAGCGCGTCGTCCACATCGTGGGGCTGGAACAGAAGGTGCATTGGTACGGACAGCCGCGCGTCGCGAGCATCGGGATGTTGCGACCGCGATCGACGCCGAATGCAAGCCCGTTGTCCAGATAGTTTTCAATCGGGGTTAAATCCCATGCCGGCCGCGGAATGGCGTCAAGATTGCGCAATCGGGCGCGCGCCGGAGTCAGGACCGCCTTTCCATCGCGCCGGATTGCGATGCCCTTCAATTGGCTCAAATCGCGCCCGCTGGCGACGCAATCGGCGATCTCAACGATCGCCTCCTCCCCTTCACCAATCACGCAGAGGTCAACTGCCGGGTAGTTTTCCAAGATGTAAAGCGGCATTGCGGAGACATGTTCGCCGCCCACAATTAGCGGTATCCGGGGGAACTTCCGCCGAATCGCCTCGACGATCCGATGCGCGTAGGGCCAGTCCTGCGAAAACATGCAACTAACCCCGATCGCCTCGCTGTCGGCCGGGATGCGCGCCACGATCTCGTCGATCGGCAGGCCGGTGGCCGTCCAGCGGCCGTCGAAGCACGAAGTGCGGCGAAACGGAGCTTCGCCCAAGCCATCCACGATTACCGGCTGATGGCCGGCGGCGCGCAAACTGCCCGCCAGATAGGCCACCGCGATCGGCGGCGTACTCGTTACGATCGTGAAGTTGGATCCTAAAACCGGCGGACGCACCAGCGTAATTTTTGCCATCACCAAGCCCTCAGCATACTGTATCGCGCGACCGGGAATCCGTGGCCGGCACAAGCTTTGGCCAGGCTATCAATATTCATGGTTTGAAAACTCCCCTACGATTAGATAGCACTGTGCCACGAGACACGCAAGAAATTTCATGAGGGCACAGACACCGCGAGAACGATGGTCTGGGGCTGCAGCAAACAGGACGCGGTTTCGCGAATCACGAAATCCATCAATCCATCTCGGGTCGCCTCAAATGGCAACGCCTTCAAGTCGGCTAAGCCGCAACCGTATCGGTTATTGGCTCGCACCCGGCGGATCGGCGACCGCCACGCGCCGCAGCAAAAGCACTAACAGCCGCGCTTTCTCGCGCAGCGACTTATCCGAATGCGATTCCTGACGATTAGAAATGAGATTGTACAACGTCCGAACGAGCCGCCATGGCCGCGCCGCAAATTGCGCCCCATAAAATGCAAGATTGCCCGCTATGCGGAACCCGAGCAATTCGCGGTCTGAAAGATTCTCAGATCGGGAGACGGTCATGGTGATGTCGCTGAAGGCGGCTAGGGACAAAAAATATTTCTGGTTCAACTCTGGCAACTTGCCGCGCTGTCGAAGCTGGGCAAACAACTCCGAACCCGGATACGGAGAGAACGCCCATATCGATACATGGTGAACGCCGGCCACCGCCATTCGCGCGATGAATGCGATCGTTTGCCAAACCTCGCGGCGGGTCTCGTCCGGAAACCCCATGATGATATTGGCCTTGACGTAAATGCCTTCCCTGACTGCGGCGCGCATCGACACCAACACCTTGTTGAGGTCGACCCGCTTTTTGATCCGCTGGAGCACCGCGGGCGAGCCGCTCTCCGGAGAATAGTCCAAATTGCGGCACCCAGTACGGTAGAGCGCGCGGCACACTTCACTGTCAATCGCCTCCGAACGGGTGCCGCTTGGAATCTGCCAGGCAAAATTCATTCCGCGCCGCTCGATCAACTCGCAGAAGGCCATTATCCATTGCTTCTTTACGATCGCGGTCAAATCGTAAAAATCGATGTCGGTCGCCCGATAACGATCGAGATAGTCTTGAATCTCGTCCAACACCAAGGCCGGATCGCGGGCCATCCAGCGCGTCGTCCACATCCCGGGGTTCGAACAGAAGGTGCACTGGTAAGGACAACCCCGCGTGGCGACCAGCGGCATATTACGCCCGCGGTTGACTCCGAACCCAAAGCCATTGTCGAGATAGTTATGGACTGGAATCAAGTCCCATGCAGGCCGTGGAATCGCATCGACGTCCTGTATCCGCGGGCGCGTCTGAGTCAAAATTGATTTGCCGTCCCGCCGGATTGCGATACCTTTCAGTTCATTGAAGTCGCCGCCGCTTTCAAAGCAGTTGACGATTTCTACGATCGCCTCCTCCCCTTCGCCGAGGACGCAGAGGTCAAGTTCCGGGCAGGTTTCAAGAACATACTGCGGCATTGAGGTGATGTGCTCGCCGCCAGCCACCAGCAGCGCCTTTGGAAATCTCGCTCGAATTGCTTCAACGATTTGTTTGACGTAAGGCCAATCCTGCGAAAACATGCAACTGATTCCGATCGACTCGCTATCCTCCGGAATGCGGGCCGCGATCTCGTCAATCGGCAGGCCGGTTGCAATCCACTGATCGTCAAAGCAGGCCGTGTGGCGAACCGGGTCTTCGCCCAGTCCGTCAACGACTGTCACTCGATGTCCCGCGGCGCGGAGACTGCCAGCCAGATAGGCAATGCCAACCGGCGGCGATATCACCACGATGGAGCGCTTCGACCTCAGAGCCGGAGGTCGGACCAAAGTAACATTTGCCATTGGATTGCTCTCAAATACGTCCCGCAGTGCTTTCCCTAGATCAGCCAGTCGCCTGCTGGGACGCCTCGGCGATGCCGGTTTCCGTACCCTGTCTTCCGATCCCACGGATGCGTTGGAAAAAATCATGCACCGTCTTGTCCATCCGCGACTCCTGACGATTCCTTGCGGCGTTGTAAAGCGTCCTCAGCAACCGCCCGGGCCGACGCGCGTACTGCATCCCATAGAATGCCATATAGCCCGCAATCCGCAGCCGGCTCAATTCGCGGCTCGAAAGATTCTCGCACCGGGAAATGGTCACGCCGAGATCGACGAAAGACGCGAGTGACAGGAAGTATTCCTCGTTGAGTTCCGGAAGCTTGCCGCGTTCCCTCAACTGTTTGAATAATTCCGAGCCGGGGTACGGAGAGAAAATGTAAACCCAGACGTCGTAAACTCCCGCCCAGCCCATTCGCGCGAGAAAGGCGACGGTCTGCCACACCTCACGCCGGGTTTCGTCGGGAAAGCCGATTATGATATTGGCCTTGGGAAAGATTCCTTCCCGCCTGGCCGCGCGCATCGAAGCCAGCATCTTGTCCAAACTCACCCGCTTCTTTATTCGTTTCAACGCTTCGGGCGAGCCGCTTTCCGGCGCGTAAGTCAGATTGCGGCATCCCGTCCGATACAAGGCTTGGCAGACTTCCGCATCCAAAGCTTCGGAGCGGGTGCCTTGAGGCAACTGCCAGGTAAACTTTAACCCGCGCTCCTCGATCAATCGGGCGAAGGTAAGAATCCACTCCTTCTTCATCAGCGCCGTTAGATCGTAGAATTCAAGATCGGTCGCTTTGTAGCGCTCGATGTACTCTTGGATTTCGTCGAGAACCTTTGCCGGTTCGCGGGCCCCCCAGCGCGTCGTCCACATTGATGGACTTGAGCAGAAGCTGCACTGGTATGGACAGCCCCTGGTGGCAAGAATTGGCATCGGACGCCCGCGGCTCACACCGCAGCCAAGGCTGTGGTCGAGATAGGTGCCGATGGGAATCAGGTCCCATGCCGGACGCGGAATCGCCTCCACGTCTTTGAGCCGAGCACGCTCCGGATTAACCACCGCCTTGCCGCCGCGGCGAACCGCGGTGCCCTTCAATTGGTTCAAGCCTGCCGAGAGGTCAGCGCCGCTGGCGACGCAATTTGCAACCTCAACAATCGTTTCCTCGCCTTCACCCAAAACGCATACGTCGATTTCCGGGCACGTATCGAGGATGAATAACGGCAGGGCCGTGATGTGCTCGCCACCGGCGACGATTAGCGCCCGCGGAAAGCTCCGCCGAATCGTCTCAATGACCTTCCGCGTATAGGGCCAGTCCTGCGAGAACATACAGCTGACCCCGATCATTTCGGTGTCCAAGGGTATCCGCGCTACGATCTCGCCGATCGAAAGGCCGGTCGCGACCCACCGGCCATTGAAGCACGGCTCTCTGCGGAAGGGCGCCTCGCCAAGAGCGTCGATCACCGAAACTTGATGGCCCGCAGCCCGCAGGCTGCCGGCCAAATAGGCGATACCGATCGGCGGCGCAACGATAATCTGCTGGTAGCTCTTGAATTTCGTTCCGGGCGGACGAACCAAGGTAACTTTTGTCATTCGGAATCCTTCGTTATCGCTCCAATTCGCCTCGTGAAAGTACCCCTTCACGCGGGAACCTACCGCAATTCACCTTCCCAAGTCTGTCGTCGTCCCCGTAAATCATCTATCACTGCGGCACGGATCCCGCAAGAGAAAAAATATGCCCGTTCGGCGCATAAGTTGCGCTGGTTGGCTGGAAAGTTCCTGCGGGCGCAGCCGGAATCGCGAGGCTCGTGCCCTTGCGCATCATGCCGCACCTTGACCCGCCACGTGATATTGCTACGTTACGGTTAACCGGAGGAAACCCGATGGAAACTGTCCAGTTCACGGCTGACGGCGAAATCGCCACCGTTACAATCAACCGGCCCGAAGTGCGCAATGCCGTCGATCGGCCCACCGCCGTCGGGCTTGCTGAAGCGTTCCGCCGCTTCGACGGCGACGATTCGCTGTCGGTTGCGATTCTAACCGGCGTGAATGGCGCCTTCTGTGCCGGGATGGATTTGAAGGCGACCGCATCCACTGACCGCGGAACGCGGGTATCCGAAGATGGCGACGGCCCGCTCGGATGCTCCCGGATGCTGCTCAAAAAGCCGGTCATCGCGGCGGTCGAGGGGCATGCCGTCGCGGGCGGCCTCGAATTGGCGCTGTGGTGCGATATGCGCGTGGCGGCGCGCGACGCGATCTTCGGTGTCTATTGCCGGCGCTTCGGGGTGCCGTTGATGGACGGCGGCACGATCCGGTTGCCGCGGCTAATCGGGATGAGCCACGCGATGGACCTGATTCTGACCGGGCGCGGTGTCGGCGGCGAAGAGGCATTCCGAATGGGGCTGGCCAATCGGGTCGTGGAGCCGGGCCATGCGCTCGAAGCGGCGCGCGAGTTGGCAAAACAGATCGCCGCATTTCCGCAGCGATGCATGCGCTCGGACCGGAGGTCGGCGTACGAATGCTGGGACAAGCCGCTCGACGTGGCGTTTCCGATCGAATTTCGCCATGCGCTCGAAACGATCAAGACCCATGAAACGCGCGAGGGCGTCGCGCGCTTCGTCTCCGGCGAAGGAAGACACGGGAAGTTTTGAAGCAGCCTCCCGAATGGAGCCGGCCGGCCGTAGCGAAACTTACGGGGTTTTCACCCGCGCGGCGATATCCGGGCCCAGACGATTGAAGTCCTTCACGTTCCAAGTATAGATGCTTTCCGCTTTGGCCTTGACCGCGCATCGGCCCAACAGCGCGTCGTAAATTACGCCGCCGGCCAAGCCCATCGCGGCGGCCGACTCCAGGACGCCGAAGTACTCGTCCTGAGTCAGAGAGATCAGCGCCAAACGTTCGCGGACTTGGCCAATGAACAGCATCGCCCCGTCACCGCTGGCCCGGTATCTGCCCGTCCTGCCGGTAAGAACCGAAAAAGTTTCGGCAACACTGTGCAACGCGCAGCAGGCTTCGCCTTCGCGGTGGCGAAGCAGCAGGTCGAGACTTGGCCGGTGGCGTTCGTCGCGCACGTAAAACGCCGCTACCAGGACGGAAGTGTCGAGGAAGGCTTTCACTCGCTGCCGAGGATGTGGCGGTCGCGCCGCTCGCGCGCTTCGCGAATCGCGCTTACCGCGTCGTCTGCCGCAGTTGGCCCGCCGCTATCGAACACCCAAATTCCGCGTTCTTTTCTAAGCCGGCTTGCGCAACGGCCCGGCCGCAGCGTCATGCGGTCGCCTTCCGCCTCCAGCTCAAGCGCGTCGCCGGGCCCAAGCCGCATCTCGTCGCGCATTGGCTTGGGGATTACCACGCGCCCCGCTTTGTCGAGCGTTACCGTCGCGTTCATAATGGCAATATATCATGGGATACGCCAATTGGTAAATGGCATTCTTCAGCGGCATTTTGTAACCGCGCTAATACAAGCAGGTCTCATTCTTGAAAATTGCGCCGCTGGATTCGCCGGAAATCCCCTATTGCGTCGATGCGGTGCGTCATGTACCGTCACGTTCAAGCCAATCGTGGCCGATGCGCGCGTCGGATTCCGCGACGCCAACCCCTTTAACCCACAGACCCGTTAGCTCGGCGAATGCGCCGGCTGGAATCCAAGGAGGTCTGAACATAGGATCGACATTGTCTTTTTCCGAATTTCCCCTCTCACCCGAACTTTACCGAGCAATCAAAGACCGCGGCCATCATACGCCAACCCCCGTCCAGGCGGGCGCGATCCCAATCGCGCTTGCGGGACGCGATCTGGTCGTGACGGCCGAGACCGGCAGCGGCAAGACCGCGGCGTTTTTGATCCCCACAATCGACCGGCTCCATCGCAAACCCACGCGCCATCTGGCCGCGCTGGTAATCGCGCCGACGCGCGAACTGGCCGCGCAGGTCGCGCGCGAATTCGACTTGGTCGCCCGGCATACGCATCTGCGATGCGCCACCGTCGCCGGCGGCGAATCCGAACGCCCGCAGATCGAGGCGATCCGCAAGGGCGCGCAGGTGCTGGTCGCGTGCCCCGGACGGCTTATCGACTATCTGGAGCGCGGCATCGTCAAGCTCGACAAGCTCGAGGTCGTCGTAATCGACGAGGCCGACCGCCTGCTCGACATGGGCTTTTTGCCGCAACTGCGCCGGATCATGCGGATGGCGCCGAAGAATCGCCAGACGATGATGTTCTCGGCAACGATGGCGAGCGGGCCGGAAACGATCGCGCGCGAATTTCTGTCGCATCCGGAGCGCGTCACGATCGGCGGCAAGTCCGCACCGCCGTCCTCGATTCGCCAATCGATCTATCCGGTCACGCTGGAAAACAAAGGGCCGGTGCTGCTCGAAATCCTGAAGCGGCCGGAGGTCGAAAGCGCGATCGTCTTTACCCGGACCAAGAGCCGCGCCGACCGGGTCGCGCGGCTGCTCCTGCGCAACAATTTAAAGGCCGTGCAAATCCACGGCGACCGCTCCCAAGGACAGCGCAACGCGGCGCTCGCGGGTTTCCGCGCAGGCAAGTTCCGCGTGATGGTCGCGACCGACGTCGCGGCGCGCGGCCTGGACATCCCCGGCGTTTCGCACGTCATCAATTTCGACCTGCCCGACGAAAGCGACGGCTACATCCATCGCATCGGCCGCACGGCCAGGATGGGCCGGGCGGGCGAGGCAATTAGCCTGGTCACGCCGCAGGAGCGCGTGACGCTCGGACGCTTGGAGCGCACGCTCGGAAATCAACTCGATCGCGAACACGTCGAGGGCTTCGAGAAGGTCGAGATCTCCGCCGCCCGGCCGGTGACGGTGTTCCGGACCACGGGCGGGCGCCGCCGCTCGACCCACAACCGCCCCCGCTCCCGCTGGGCGTGAGCACCAGGCAAACCTGCCGGCAATAGAAATATTGATCGTCGGGACGGGTCGCGATAATGTGGCTACATGAGGGGCCACTTAAAGGATTCCGGGCGGGTACGGCAAAACCAAACCGTGGTCGGGGTTCGCGACTTAGAGGCGAACGCCGCGCGCATTGTTCGCGCGGTGCGGGATTCTCAAGCTTCGTACATCCTGACGCACCGGGGTCGCGCCGTGGGACAAATTTTACGCTTCGAGCAGGCTGACCACCGTCCGGCGGCGGAGGAGGACTCCCGTTCGGCCGCGGCATGGGAGACGTTTATGCGCGCTGGACGGCGACTCGAACGCCGGTTCCGTCCCGGGGTGAGCGGCGTTAAATTGCTCTCGGCATCGCGGCGCTAGGAATGGCTGCCGCCGCGCGCCGGAGTTCTCGCCGGACGGTTCGTCCGGGATCGCTCCGATACACCATAGATGCGAGCGGGTTCGTGAACGCATTCAATCCTCACGAACGAGGCCATGCGGAGAGCTTGCGGATTCTTGGCGCGATTCAGGAACGGGGCGAACCAATCATTGTGCCGACGCTCCTTATTGCCGAAATAGCCTCCGCCGCGGCTCGTGCCAGCGACGACACCCGCGGCGCCTTGCAATACGCCAACGCAACCGCCGCGCTTCCCCATCCGACTCTCATTAGCCTCACGCCGGCGATGGCCGACGCGGCAGCCGAGTTGGCGGCGGCTCATCGGCTGCGGGGCGCCGATGCAGTCTATCTTGCGGTCGCGCGCCGATACGCAACCACGCTGATCTCCCGCGACGATGAACAAGTCGCGCGCGGGTCCGAGGTCGTGCCTTGCCGGACGCCGGAGCAGGCGCTCCGCGCCCGCTAGCCGCCATTACTTCCGCTAGGCGTAGCAAGCGCCGCGACTCCTTGCTCAGTTACCGGTAACCTCGATCGATCCGAGGCATCACCGGCCCCAATGTACCGGGATAATCCAACGCGTACTGCAGATCGGGAGTAGCAGGAACCTCCGTACCAAGTGCGGCCTTTTTCGGGCCTTCGCTTACAAATTCGGCAACCTCGGGAAGGCGATATTGAGGAGCGCCCTTGAGAAGGTCTTCGGCCTTGCGATACATGGCTAAAGCCTTGTCACGTTGTCCCTGCCAGTCGGCGATCACCCCGCGCATCGCGAGTCCCCAGACCTGAATTTCGAATGGGCTGTTGCGGTCAAGCTGAGCAAGCAGCAAATCAGCGTCGGCCAACTTGCCGAGGGTCCATTCTGCCCGCGCTCTCGCCCAAATCAGCCGGTTCGGATCGAGCGCCTTGTCCTTCAAATCCGCTATAGCGTCGTACGCACGTTCCGAATTGACGATCTTTCGCTGTTCAAATAGAAGCTCGGCCGCGCGAAGTTCGCGAATCAGCTCAGCTTCGTGGTTCAGCTCTGGCTTTGTAGGCTGCGAAGCCGCCGGTATCGATTCCAGCGTTGCAGAGCCGAACGTGATCGCCACCATTTGTCCGAATGGCGCCAACGGCTGCCTGCGGCCGGAAATCCACAGGGTCCTCGCCGCCGGCTGAACGACTGCGGAAAGGAACACCATCGGATTCGCCACCACCGAATCGTCGATGTACGGGCTGTTGGATCGATCGCGGAGGACTTGAGCCGCAATCTCCGGATCGATCGTGCCGGCCCGCAAGCCGGCCGCCTTCCGGCAGGCAGCCAAACGCTGGAAGGAATCGGGAGTCCTTACTTTGTCCAGAATAGTCATTTCGGCCGTCTGCGCGTGGTTAGTTCCGCAGAACCAGTCACCGCTGGGCCGGAACACCGCGCACTTGCTGTTTGTACACTCGATCATCGCGATGTTGCCGTTAGCATCGGCCATGGTGAAAAAACCCGCCAGCCCGCGATATCCCGCCGCTTGAAAAATCCGGATTCCTTCAGCTACCGTCCGGGCCTTCTGCAAGACGCGGCGGTTAGGCCACTTTGGCATACCGCCCCAGATTGGCTGATACGCGCCGGGAAACCAGTTGAACGACATGGCGAACCCCGCTTCGTTTATGCCTATTGCGCCGGAGCCGCTGAGGGCCCACCCAGCGGTCATATAGGCAAGGTCTCCGTTGTTCGTATGATAGCGCACAACGATCGGGCGCAACCGGCCGTTTTCATCGGCCCAGTCAACATTCCGGCCGACGATTGCACCGCGATCTTTAGTCGCGGATCGCGTAGCAGCGAACACGGTCGAGCCGGCCGGCAGGGAGCCCATCAAGAACCGTAATCCGTCACTGCCGCTCACGCCCATGCCGGCGGCGAAACCACGCGCCTCGTCAATCACCCCGCTATCGTCATACATAGATTCCACCCATGCTGCGATCGGAAGCATCAGATCGATGGTTCGCCCTGTAAAGGTCGCGGTATTTTTCCTGTAGGCCGCAAATTGATATTCGAATTGCTTTCGCGCTTCGCCTCCGAGCAGATTCACTTGTTGGCGGCCCATGTCATAGTACGAGCCATATACATCGAGTACCGTGAGACCGCCGAAATCCTGGCGCCGCGGCTGGTTTGCAGTCTCGGCAGCGCGGGCGCCCCCGCTGCGGCAATTTCCACAAAGCGGAAGCAACATAACGATAGTAAAGAACCCGGCGGCAGTTCCTCTATTCATACGATCGCAGCCTTTCAGAATACTGTGGCCCACATATACCAGAACGCGGCGCCGGCTACGATCCGAATCGCAAAAGCGCCGCAAGCGCGATGCCCGCATAAAGGGTGGAGCCGTCAGCCTTTCGGAAGCGGGGCGCCTTCGGCGGCGCGCTGCGACAATTCGATAAAGTTGCCGCCGGGATCGCGGATGGATGAGATTCGCGCGGTCTCGCCGAGCGCCGCCGGTGGATTACCCTTTCCCTTTGTGCAACAATAGTGTACAAAAGGTGTATGAGGACCAATATCGATATTGACGACCGGCTTATGGCGCAGGCCCGCAAGCTGACCAATTTGCGCACCAAACGCGAGATCGTACAGCGCGCCCTTGAATTGCTCGTCGAGACCGAGGCGCGCAAGGGCATCCTGCGCTACCGTGGCAGCGGCGTCTGGCGCGGCGATTTGAAGGCGATGCGGAGGAACCGGGTTTGATTTTGGTGGACAGTTCCGTCTGGATCGATTTTCTCAATTCCAATCGCGGCCGCGCGGGCGGCGAACTCGAGCGGTTAATTCGAACCGGAGCTCCTCTCGTCGTCGCCGGTGTAATCGTGGCGGAGGTTCTGCAAGGGTTAAAGCGCGATGTCGCGGAAATTACGCAACTCTTATCTCGCTGGCCGCTTATCGAGCCGGGCGGTTTCGCCACCTACGCCGCCGCGGCCGCCATTTTTCGCCAAGCTCGCGCGCATGGCGTGACGCTCTCCACCGTCGATTCACTGCTCGCCGCTCTGGCGATCGAATACCAAGCAGACTTGTTCACGCTCGACCAGGACTTCGAGCGTCTCGCGTTCTCCGGCTTGCGCCTTCACCGCTCTGGGCACAACGGGCATATTTGAGAACGGCGTAGCCGTCACCGCTTCGGCAGCGGGCTGCCGTTGATTGTTGTAGTCAAATTTGACAACATAGCGTCGTGAGGGACACGAGGCCGATCGCATGGGTCAAAGCCGCCCGCAAGGATTTCGAGAAATTCCCGCAGGGCGCCCAGCTTGAAGCCGGCCGCGCCCTCACGATTATCGCCGAGGGCGGTATGCCGGACATCACCAGGCCGCTCAAGGGATTTGGCTCCGGCGTAATGGAGCTTGCGATCCGCCATCGCGGCGACGCTTTCAGGGTGGTGTATGCCCTGCAAATAGCGGCCGAAATTTGGGTAATCCATGCTTTTCAGAAGAAGTCGAAAAGTGGAATTAAAACCCCGAAGCCGGAGCTCGATTTGATTCGCGAACGGCTGAAACGGCTCAAGGAGATTTTACCATGAAGAACGAACCCCTCGAAATTGTGCGCGGCAGCGGCAACGTCTTCCGCGATCTTAATCTCCCCAATCCCGATCTTGAACAACTGAGGGCGATTCTAGCCGCGCGGATCATAAATGTGCTCGACCGCAAGGGTTTGAGCGTGCGCAAAGCGCATGAGCTTACGGGCATTGCCGCGGCGGATTTTTCACGCATCCGGCGGGCCAATCTCGACCGCTTCACCATCGACCGGATGATGACAATCCTCCACCGGCTCGGCCAAAAAGTGGAGGTCGCCGTCAGCACGCACCCGCGCCGGAATTACAAATCCGCCGAGAGCGAATTGCACCCGTAAAGCGTCCATAGTTTCCTATCGTCAGCATTTTCTCCCTCCGAGAGAAGCCACCATCCTCAACTCAATCTTTTTTCGCGGAAGGCTCTTGACTTTTCATGATAGCTTTCCTAGGTTGCAATCAGTGGGCAAGAAAAATAATGAAATGGCAAGCTGCCACTGATTGCGGGAGAGAACATATGCAGAAACGGGAAATTTGGATTCCGGATAAGATCGACGAAATCGCTCAAGCGCGGGCGCAAGCGCAGGGGATCGATGTCTCGGCATTCTATGCGGGTTTGCTCTCCGACCACCTCTTGAGCGTTGAACCAACAAATTCGAACCCGACTAGCGCAGATCCCAAGCCTTCGCGCATCAGCCGCAAGCCCGAACCGCCAACGTTCAATTACCTTCCGAAGGAATTTGAGGCGATTGTCGACGATCCCGATGAACCGGTGACGGGCCACTTTTTCATCGATTTTACTATGGTCGATCCCGCGCGCGGTCTCTGCCAAATCGGATCGGTTGGCCACGGTGGAATGGGTCGCACAGGGTTTAACGTTTCGCGAAGGTTTGCTGGATTTCCCGACCGCTCGATTCAGTACGCGCAACGCCTCGTCGACGAAGCAATCAAATTTCGTGGTGTAATACCGAGCGAATACCGAAACAAAGCTGGGCAAACGGTCGGCATCAGTTTCAAGCCAAACTTTCTGATGATCGAGGCGCTGCTGCAGCGGAAAGCCGGGATCAGAGTGAGCCTCTACGGCAAGCCGGATGACTTCACCGGCAAGCCAAGCTCGTTCGGACTTGGCCGCGGAGGCTACAGCCGCATTGTGGTTGAGAACGACGAAAACCTTGAAAAGTTGCTACGGCTGGTACCGCGAGCGTACGAACTCAAGTTTGGTTCCTTACCGAAGGAGATAGAAACAGATCGGACAGAATCCCATCGAAAACTGGATTGGAACGAGGTTATCGAGGAGGAACCCTTCAAATGAGAACAAACGAACTTGACAGCGCGCCCCTTTACGAATCCGTCCGCCGGGGCCGGTCGATGTGCTCCGGCTGCGGGCAGCATTCCACGGGCTTCATATACCGGGGGCGATTCAAACACGACGATGACCACGATCTCCCCGGCAGCATCGACTATCTGCGCGGCCGCGCCGCGTGATCCAATTGCGCGGCTCCGACGATCATGTTCCGAAGTTCCCAACGAGACTCCAGTTGCTGGCGTATTGCACGAGGCCCAACTTGCGAGCAACAGCGCGCGATGCCGCATTGCTCCAAGAGGTGCTGTAAAGCGGAATCCGTCCGGACGCTCGAATGGCCGCTGCCCAAGCTTCCGTGACGCGCATGGCAAATCCGCGGCCGCGGAAGGCCGGAGCCGTTTCAACTCCTGCCTCTGCCGCTTCTTCAGTGATTCTGGTACAGAAACAAACGCTGACCGGATAACCGCCGTCGATTATGGCAAGAATTGGCGAACGTCCAGGAATCTCGAAAGCGGTCCATCCGCGAAAGTTGCGCTCAAGCAGCCGCAAGTTCAAGTTATCGACGAGAGTGACATCGGTAGGGCGGGTAATTTCGTCGGGGAATGTAAATGCCGGCCCTGACTCGATCTGTCCTCCTGCCAACGCCTGATATTTATCCGCATACACGGGGGAATCTTGAGGATTTTGAAGCGGCGGCTCCTCGGCGGCGAACCGGCCGAGTTCAGCGGCAAGGAATTCAGGAACATCGGCTCGCACAGCCCAAACACAACTCGACGCACTGCGAATCAGCGTGAAGATGGGACCGGAGAGCGGTTCCGGTTCGCGGGTTGATATGATGCGGTCACGTTCGTCGAGGACGAAGCACGTCTTCAGATGGAAGTCCGGCGTCACGCCTGTCACTTTACCATCGCGAGCGCGTATCCGGCAGGCGTTTTGATTCCACCGCTGGCCCACCGGCTTGTCAAAGGCGCCTCAACGCGATAGTGATTCCTGTTCTAACAAGGAGGGAATCGTTATGAGCGCGAAGGAAATCTACGAGATTGGCGAAGTTCCTCCGATCGGCACCGTGCCCAAGCTGATGTACGCGAATGCGATTCGCGCGGAACGATTCGGCGAGCCGATAAAGGCGTTCAAGACCGAGCGCATCGCGGTGCCTCCGCTTCGGCCCGGCGAAGTGCTCGTCTATGTGATGGCGGCCGGGATCAACTTCAACAACGTATGGGCCGCGCTCGGTTCTCCCGTCAACGTGATCGCCGCGCGCAACAAAGCGAAATACGATGATGCCGATTTCCATATCGGGGGCAGCGACGCTTCGGGAATCGTCTATGCCGCAGCACCCGACGTGAAGAATGTAAAGATCGGCGACCGCGTGGTAATCCATTGCGGCACCTGGGACCCCGATTGCCCCGCAGTGCGCGCCGGCGACGATCCGATGTACGACTCGTCGTTCAAAATCTGGGGCTACGAGACCAATTACGGGAGCTTCGCGCAATTCACCCGCGTGCAATCCCATCAGTGCATGCCCAAGGCCGCGCATCTCACCTGGGAGGAAGCGGCGGCCCCGACGCTGGTGGGCGCGACCGCGTTCCGGATGCTGATGGGATGGCCGCCGCATACCGTCCGCAAGGGCGACGTCGTGCTCATTTGGGGCGCGTCGGGCGGACTTGGATGCATGGCGATCCAAATCGTAAAGGCGCAAGGAGGAATTCCGGTTGGCGTGATCGGGGACGATCGCAAGATTGACTTCTGCATGAAGCTCGGCGCCAAGGGATGCATCAACCGCAAGAAATTCTCGCATTGGGGGATGATGCCGCATTGGAAGGACACCGAAAAGTACAACGCATGGGCGTCTCAATGCCGCGCGTTCGGCAAGGCGATCTGGGACATCGTAGGCGAGCGCAAAAGCCCGCGGCTGGTCTTCGAGCATCCGGGCGAGGACACCGTGCCGACCTCAATCTTCGTCTGCGACACGGGCGGGATGGTCGCGATTTGCGCCGGTACGACGGGCTTCAACGCCGTCGTCGATTTGCGCTACCTCTGGATGCGCCAGAAGCGGTTCCAGGGATCGCACTTCGCCAACGACGAGCAGGCGTACGCGTTCAATCGACTGGTGCTCGACCGCAAGATCGATCCGTGCCTCGCACAGACGTTCAAGTTCGAGGAGATCGGCCTCACGCATCAGATGATGCATGAGAATCGCGCGCCGGAGGGCAAGATGGTCGCACTCGTCGGCACACCGAAGGCGGGGCTGAAGGACATCTAATAATCCAATCGAGGCTGATTTCCGGCGCGGATTCTGCGATACTGCGGCCCATGCGCCGTGGAATCACCGTTCCGATGGAGCCGTTCCAGAACTCCCATTTCGCGGAACTGATCCGTGCCGCCGAGCGATTGGGTTACACCGATGCTTGGACGTATGAATCGTTCGGTGCCGATGGATTCGTTCCGGCATCCGCGGCAGCGATCGCATCGGAGCGGATGCGAATCGGCACGGCGATCGTGCCGGTGTACACGCGCCCTGCCCCGCTTATCGCGATGTCCGCCGTGACGCTCAATCAGCTTTCCGGCGGACGCTTCATCCTCGGCCTTGGCGTTTCGACGCCCACGATCGTCGAGCAATGGATGGGCGTGCCCTATCGCAAGCCCATCACAATGATGCGGGAGACGGTCGCGGCGCTGCGCGCAATCTTCCGCGGCGAGAAGGTAAACTTCGAGGGCCAACTCGTCAAGATCGGCGGCTTCCGGCTCGATTTGCCGATCGATTCGCCGCCGCCGATCTACATTGGCGCGCAGGGATCGAGGATGCTGCGGCTCGGCGGCGAAATCGCCGACGGGCTGATCGTCAATTTCGTCACGCCCGAGACGCTCCCCAAAATGCTCGATCATGCGCGCGACGGAATGCGCGCGGCGGGCAAGAACCCCGCATCGCTCGACGCGGTGTGCAGAATAATGATCGCCGTCGATGAGGACGAAGCGAAGGTGCGAAGCCTGATGCGCCGTGCGCTGACTGCCTACGTCACGGTGCCGCAGTACAATGCCTACTTTAAGGAAATTGGATACGCCGCCGAAGCGGAAGGCGCCATCGGCGCCTGGGACGCGGGCGATCGCAAGGGCGCGGTCGCGTGCATCAGCGAAGAGATGGTCGATAACATCTTCGTGATCGGAACGGCGGCGCAATGCCGCCGGCGGCTCGAAGATTACGCCCGCGCGGGCGTCACCGCGACCGCATTGCAATTCTTCTGCCTCGCGCCAAGCCACGAGGAGCGCCGCGCCCGCATCGTGCGGGCGCTGGAGCAAATCGCGGTTTAATCGGCGGCCCGAATCAGGCGCGGGCTTTGCGCAATTTGGAGGTGCGGCCGCGCTTGGCGATCCGCACGCGCTCGCGCCGGCGCCGCTCGCGCGACGGCTTGGATGCCGCCGCCTTGGGCCGCTTGCGTTCCGCCACGACGATCCTGGCTTGGACCGGCGCGGGCGCCGCGGCCGGTTGCGGCGCGGGAGCGGCGGCGGCCTCAAGCGCGGCGCGCTCGGCCTCCGCGGCAAGTTGCGCCTTGCGCGAGGCGATCAGTTCGATTCGGCGCTCTTTCCATCGCCGCAGACCCATCCGCATGTATTCCGGATTGATGTCGAGCATCTCGCACACGTTATCGAACGAGAATACCCAGCGCTTATCCTCGAGATTGATCCATTCCTCGGCGTCGCGGAACAGGCGCAGGCCCTTGTTGGTGGTCGCTTCGAGGCCCTTCATGAAGCACTCGACGGCGTCCTCCAGCACGCTCAGGATGAGCCGCTTTTCGCCTTCGAGGAGATGCTTCTTGCGCATCGCCTCGAAATATTGAATGGGCAAAAGCGTGTCCGGTTCGAACAAACCCGGCAATCTTTCATCCAAAGTTTCCTTTTCCTGCATCTTGTCGTTCTCTGCCGCCTTCATATTCTTACGCACGTCCGCCACCCCGCCTCCTCATTGTAAGTTGACGCAATCCGCCGCCACTCTATTCAGCCCTCGTCCTCGTTCTCGTTCTGTTCCTTGTATATTTCGAGCCAGGCCATCTGGATCGCCTCCAGCTTGCCCTCGCTGGAACCGTCGCGATCGTCGCCGAATTCGTCCAGATCGATTACCCACTGGCGCAGGTCGGTAAAGCGCGCGTCGAGGGGATTTAACCCCGGATGGTTCTCGGCCAGCACTTCGGCGATCTCCTCGGCTTGATCCCATTTGAGTCCCATAATTCAATCCTCGCGCGGCCTAGGAGCTGTTTCATAATTCGCTTTAGTCCGAGGGCGTTGGAAAAGCTCAACCTCACCCCCTGTCCCCCTCTCCCTTCTGGAGAGGGGGGAACGCAACGCCACCTCTCGCGATCGTTCCCCTCTCCTAAAGGGAGAGGGGTTAGGGGTGAGGTTTATGAGACTGCTTCTAGTCACAAAATCTCCTCGACCGATCTTTTCTCCAGCGCCGCTTTAATCGCGGCGTCCATGATCCGCTCCGCGAACGGAGTAGTCAGATCGTTCAACTCTTCAACCAATGCCGCGATTTTCGCGCGATCGGTTCCCGTTCGGGCCTCCTCCAGCCGCCCAGCCATCTCCTCAATCCCCGCCCGCTCGGGTCCAGCCACCAGATGGCCGTACTCGCCGAGCTGCTTGCGAAGCGCGCCCAGAATTTGTTCGGCGTCGTTGCGGGCCGAAATCAGCAGACGCTCTTCCAAGTCCTGCTCGCCCAAATCGATCGCCTCTTCGAGCATCCGTTCGATCTCTTCGTCATTCAGCCCGTAACTGGGCTTGACATCGACCGAATGCTCGCGTCCGGTGCGCTCATCGCGCGCGCTCACGTTCAGTATCCCGTTTGCGTCAATCAAAAAAGTGACGTTAATCCGGGGCAGTCCCGCCGGCTGGGGCGCAATCGGCCCCAGCTTGAAGCGCGCCAAACTACGACAATCCTTAGCAAGTTCCCGCTCGCCTTGCAAAACATGAATATCGACGTGGGTCTGGTTATCCACAGCCGTCGTGAAGCCCTCGGTCACGCTGGTTGGGATGGTAGTGTTGCGATAAATCAGCCGTTCCATCACTCCGCCCATCGTTTCGATTCCCAGCGAAAGCGGCGCAACATCCAGCAGCAGCACATCGCCCTGCGTGCCCATCAGGACGGAAGCCTGCACGGCGGCGCCCAGTGCCACGACCTCTTCCGGATCGAGCGAGCAAAGCGGCTCGCGCCCGAACATTGCGGCGACCCGCTCCCGCACCATCGGCATCCGGGTCGATCCGCCGACCAATACTACGGCGTCGATGCGATCGGGTTTCAGCTTCGCGTCGGCAATCGCCATTTCGCATCGCTTGAGCGTCCGCGCGACGAACGGCTCCGCGAGCGATTCAAGCTCGCCGCGAGTGAGCCGCTTCTCGATTCGATGGCCGGGAAGTTCGAGATTGATATTCGCTTCCGTCGAATCGGTGAGGCGCTTCTTGGCCTCCTCGGCGGCATGGCGGGCGCTGTTCCATACGTGGCGGTCTCGCTTCACGGAATCGGGTAAATCGGCGAGCAGCCAATCGACTACTGCGCGGTCGATATCGTCGCCGCCGAGATGGGTATCGCCGTTGGTGGCGAGCACCTCGAAGATGCCGCCCTTGATGCTCAAGATTGAAATATCAAATGTACCGCCGCCGAAATCATAGACAGCGACATTTCCCTCGGTGGATTTGTTCAGTCCATACGCGAGCGACGCGGCCGTCGGCTCATTGACCAGCCGCATCACTTCGAGGCCGGCGATCCGTCCGGCATCTTTGGTTGCCTGGCGCTGGCCGTCGTTGAAGTAGGCCGGCACGGTTATAACAGCGCGGGCGACCGGCTCATTCAGCACACGCTCGGCGCGATTCTTCAACGTGCGGAGAATTTCGGCGGAGACTTGCGGCGGGGTGTACGTGCGCGGCCCAATTTGGAAACGAACGACAGGCCCGGTCAAATCGGCGAATGTGTAGCGCGCGCGATCTTCGGGTGCGACCTCATTGCCGCCCAATCCCATGTAGCGCTTGACCGAGCGGACCACCGCGCCGGCCTCGCCGCCGGGAAATCCAACCGTGTTCACATGGCCGTCCTGCTCGACGGTCAGATGCGGTTCCATCTCGATCGCGCGCGGCCCGACCGTAATCTCGCCGCCGGGTGCAATCGCAACGACGGAAGGCAGCAGTGCGTCGCCCGTATCGGGATCGGCAATCACGCGCGGGTTGCCGCCGTCGGTTACGGCGATCAGGCTATTGGTGGTGCCGAGGTCTATTCCAAAGATTCGCGCCATCGTCACGCGGCCTTGGCGCTTTCCAGCGCGCGGTCGATGTCGCGGAGCAAGGTCCGCAAATAGGCGATTCGCGACAGAATCGCCTTCAATTCCAATGTAAGCATCGCGTGGCTATCCGGCTCGCCCTCGTCCCACTGGGCAAAATTAGCGTCAAGCGCCTTTAACGCGGTATCCATTTGCTCTTGAATCTCGCCGCGGCGCTCGATGATTTCGGCAGCGATCGATCCTCCCGTTCGCAGTTCCACAAGCTGCTCCTGAACGTCGAAGACCATCGCGGCAAGCTCCGGCGGAACGCGATTATTGCCGGCGCCGAGCGTGTCGCCGTTCAATTCGAGCCAATAAAGCCCCCGCTCGACCGGATCGCGGAGCGTCCGGTAGCTGCGGGTCAGAACCGCGGTGGCATTGAGGCTTGCCGTGCGAATCGCGGGCGGTTTGTTCGCGAAGCGATCGGGATGAAGCTTGCGGCTGAGATCGTGATAGGCGCGTTCGAGCGCGCCGGTATCGATTAAGAGTTTTTTCGGAATTCCCAGCGCGGTGAAATCGTCGGGCGCGGCCGCAATCGGCCCGCCGCATTCAATACATACCAGTCGCGGCTCGACGCGCCGCCCGCATGATGGACATTGGACCATTGTCAGGCACCCTCACCCACCGCCACCCGTTTCGTTTCCGGTCCCGCTCCATCTTTGACTCGCTTCAGCAATGGTTTCCAAAAAAGTACCCATAATTGCTGGGTAAATTGGGTTCGTTTGGCAATTTTCTTCCCATCGGTTTTTTCTACCGATAGCGGGAACCCCGTCATACCACGAACGATTCGCCGCATCCGCAGGTGCGCTTGGTGTTGGGATTGACCAACTTGAAGCCGGCGGACATCAGCTCTTCGCCGTAGTCAAGTTCGGAGCCGTTCAAGTACAGGAAGCTCTTCTTGTCCACGATTAGCTTCGCGCCGTCATGCTCGAAAATCTTGTCGCGATCGCCGGCCGCGCCGATTTCCATCCGGTACTGCAAGCCGGAGCATCCGCCCCCGACGACCTTCACGCGCAGGCCAGCGCCGTCACCCTTGTCGGCGACCAGCGTCTTGATTTTCTGCGCGGCATTTTCAGATAGGGAAATCATAGTTTCTTATCCCAATAACCTCACCCCTAACCCCTCTCCCTTCAGGAGAGGGGAACGAGGAAGAAAATTCCTCGAATCGCGTTCCCCCTTCCCTAAAGGGGAAGGGGGACAGGGGGTTAGGTCCATTAAGCTTCCTTGGCCTTGACCGGCTCCGCTTCGACGCCGCCGCCCTTGTGCTTCTTCCAGTCGGCGATCGCGGCCTTGATGGCATCCTCGGCGAGCACCGAACAGTGAATCTTCACCGGCGGCAGATTGAGTTCTTTCACGATCGAGGTGTTCTTGATCTCGAGCGCCTCGTCAATTCGCTTGCCCTTGACCAATTCCGTCACGTAGCTGGAACTGGCGATCGCGCTGCCGCAGCCGAAGGTCTTGAAGCGGGCGTCCTCGATCACGCCGTCGTCGCCGATCTTCAGTTGCAGCTTCATCACGTCGCCGCATTCCGGCGCGCCTACCACCCCGGTGCCGACGTTGGCCTCGCCTTTGGCGAAGCTGCCGACGTTGCGCGGATTGCTGTAATGGTCGATGACCTTGTCCGAATAAGCCATGATTAAATCGCCTCGATTTTTCCCCGTTACGTCTTCCAACTGACCGACTTAAGATCGATCCCTTCTTTCGCCATCTCGTACAGCGGCGACATGTCGCGCAGCCGCTTGACCTCGCGCTCGACGCGCCCGGTCACAAAATCGACTTCCTCTTCCGTGTTGAAGCGCCCCAATCCGAACCGCAGCGAACTGTGGGCCAATTCGTCGCCGACTCCGAGCGCGCGAATCACATACGACGGCTCCAGCGTCGCCGACGTGCAGGCCGAGCCGGAACTTACCGCGATGTCGTTGATTCCCATCAGCAGCGATTCGCCCTCGACGTAGGCGAAGCTGATATTGAGATTTCCGGGCAATCGCTCGGTCGGATGGCCGTTTAAGTAAATCTCGTCCAGCCGCTCCGACAATCCGGCGTGCAGCTTGCTGCGCAGGCCCAGCAAGCGTTCCGATTCCTCCGCCATCTCGGCGCCCGCGATCTCGCACGCCGCGCCCAATCCCACGATCCCCGTAACGTTGAGCGTCCCGGAGCGCATCCCGCGCTCATGGCCGCCACCGTCGATAATCGGAGTGAGGCGAACGCGCGGCCCCTTGGAGCGAATGTAAATCGCGCCGATCCCCTTGGGGCCGTACAGCTTGTGCCCGCTGATCGACGCAATATCGACGCCCGCCTTTTCCACATCGACCGGCACCTTGCCGATCGCCTGTACCGCGTCGCAATGGAAGACGATGCCCTTTTCCTTGGCGAGCTTCCCAATCTCGAAAATCTTGTGAATCGTGCCGATCTCGTTGTTCGCCCACATGATCGTGATCAGCACGGTCTTATCGGTGATCGCCTTACGAATGTCGTCCGGATCGACCTGGCCGTACTTGTCCACCTGCAGATAGGTGACCGATGCCTTGCCGGCCCGTTCGAGGGCGCGGCAACTATCGAGGACGGCCTTGTGCTCGGTGACGCAGGTGATTATGTGGTCGCCCTTTTCCTTGTAAAACTCGATCACGCCCTTAATCGCGAGGTTGTCGGACTCGGTCGCGCCGCTGGTGAAGATGATTTCTTTGGCCTTGGCGCCGATCAGAGCCGCCACCTGATTGCGCCCCCGATCGACGCCCTCCTCGGCTTCCCAGCCGAAGCTATGGTTGCGGCTCGCGGCATTGCCGTACTTCTCGGTGAAATACGGGAGCATCGCGTCCATCACGCGCGGATCGACCTTGGTGGTCGCATGATTATCCATGTAAATCGGCGTCTTAAGCATCGTCGCTTCCGGTCCTCAATTGCGGAATCCACAGCAGCCCGTAATTGTGGACCTGCTAGGTATATTAATAATTACTGGTTCCACCGATGTCAAGCAAAGGGTGGGTGCCTTACCGAACGGTCAGAGGCTCAGCGCGCCATTAGGATTTCTTGCTCGATTCCGATTGCCGCAAAAGCGCCGCTGATGCAATCGCGCTAGAACGGGCCGCGGTTCGCAGCGTCAAAAAATAGTTCCATCATCCGATGCCCGGAGCGAATCGTCTTGAGCGCCAGCTCGCGCGTCATCTCGAACTCGTGTTCGATCCACGGCGCAAGCCGCGCGAGGAGGTCATCGGGGTTGGCAGGCGATCCGGCGATCTCCTCCGCGATGCGGCAGCGGAGCGCGACGGTTTCGATCCCGTCGGCGCGTTTGAGGATGAGCGTCAGCACGATCGCGCCCGCCTCGCGCAAGGCCGGCGCCGCAGCCTCAATCGAGTAAATTCCGCGGCCGGTTGCGATTTTAATCGGCACGGGCGAGCGGGCTACGCCGCGCGCGAAACCGGGCGCGGCGGATGGGTCCGACCCTCCCAGAAGAGCACCACCGGGCCGGCGATATAGATCGACGAATAGGTGCCGGTAATAACACCGACCAGCAGCGTGAAGGCCGACGGCCGGAGAATCGGGCCGCCGAAAGCGAGCAAAGCGATCAGCACCGCCGCGACGGTGCCGGAGGTCAGGATCGTCCGCGACAGAGTCTCATTGATTGAGCGGTTCATGATTTTGTCGATCGGTTCGCGGCGGCGCTTTGCCGAATTCTCGCGGATGCGATCGGAGACGATTATCGTGTCGTGCACGGAATAGCCGATAATCGTCAGCACCGCGGCGAGCGTCGTCAAATCGAACTGGAGCTGGCTCACCACCAGCGCGAATATCACGACCAGCACGTCGTGGACGAGCGCGATCACCGCGCCCGCGCCGAAACTCCAGCTCACGTGGCGAAATTGAACTGCGATATAGACGCCCATGAAGATCGTCGCGAAGATGACCGCCAAAAAGCCCTTTCGCACCAGATCCGAGCCGACCTTCGCGCCGACGCTTTCCACCCGCAGCACGCTGCCATCGCCCTTGCCGTAGGATTTTTCGAGTACCGATTCGAGCTTGGGCCCGATCGCGCCGATTCCTTTGTCGGACGCGAAGCGCACCAGGAACGACACGCTCGCCTTGCCGAAATTCTGGACGGTAACGTCGCCGAGCTTGAGCGGGGAGAGCGCGCGCCGGATCGCTTCGGCATTGGTGGGATGCTTGAACTGTACTTGCGCGACGCTGCCGCCGGCGAAATCGACGCCCCAGTTAAGCCCCACGCTGAACAGCAGGATTAGCGCCGCGATGTTAATCGCGCTCGAAACGACAACCCAAAAGTACCGCTTCCCGACGAAATCGATATTGACGTCGGGCCGGATCAGTTGCAAAGACATCGGCCCTGTTTAGCGTTTTGGCGCGGGATGCACAAGCCCACTATCGGGAAGGTGGCTTCCTTCCGCCATCTTCTCCCCCTTTGGGGGAGAAAGAGAGAGGGTGCGGAATGTTGAAAATGCCATTTTCAACATCCCGCTAGCCGGCGGCCGCGCGCTTGCGGCGCGGAGCGGCCGCGCTCCGGCGCGGCGGACGAGCCGGACGCTGCGCTTCCTTGCCGGCCGCCGCCTCCGCCCGGGCGCGAGTCTTGGCGCACGAGCCGCAGAGATTGTTCTGGTTCGCGGCGTCTTCGGCGATGCCGTCGTCGAGCGAATGGCACACCTTGAGGCAGACGGCGCAAATGAAATAGATGCCCTCGATGGTCTTGTTGATGCGCTCGCGATTCAGGACATGGCCCCGCAGCTTTTCGATGCGGATTCCCAGAAGTTCGCCGTACTGCCGCTTGATCTTGCGGCGGCCGGCTTCGTCCTTGGGTAGGTCCGCGTCTTCTTCGGTCTCTTCGGCCAGATCGGTGAACGAGGCGTACTTTTCACGCCGCGAGGTTTTGCTTTTGCTCCGCGATCGGGCCATCGATACCTCCCCTGCCCCGTCCGCGAATCAGCGGGTGCGGCCGATATAGCCGCAATTCTTTTCGCAGACCAGGTAGAAGCCCTTGCGCCCGAACCCGGCGAATTTGGTGACTTTGCTTTCCGCGCCGCAGTTGGGGCAGACGTGCTTGAACTGCGCCGCGCCGGCGGCTTTCTCGGCGGTCTTTGCTTTTTTCTCAGCCATTGATGCTAATCGGCCCGGCCGTCCGATAAATCAACGCGGCCGGGCGCACTCACCAAGGTAAGCGCCGGAACCCCGCACAGTCAATAGCTCACCGCTTCGATGCCGCGGCGGCGCAATCATTTTGCAATCTGGATCGTCCAGTCATAGGTGTGGCCGTGCGTGGTGACTGAAACCGCGTACTTCCCGCCGGGGTCGAGCGGATGGCGAGGGACGAGCACGATCGCACCCGCGTTCCGGAGCATCCAGCGGCCATACTCCCGCGCGGAAGCGTTCGGATTGCGATAGGTGCGGGCGGTGTATGCGCAATGCTCGATCGGCTTGCCGTTTTCGCTGAGCGATTCGACCGAAATTTGCGGATCGGCCAGGCGTCCGAGTTGTAGCGTAATCGGCAATCCCGATGGAGCCGTATAACCGGAACAACTCGATAGCGGATCGGGGTTTTCCTCGTCCGTCCATTGAAGCGGCGCAAACGTCCCCGCCGGCGGAAATTCCACCGGCTTGGCATACGGCTCAAGCTCCCCCTCCGGCGGCAAGCGCAGTGCCATCACAAAGCATCCGCTTTCCGCCGCCGTCCCGAATCCGGCCTTCGTAAGGTGAGGGTTGAGCATTGCGAGCCGATGGAACGGACCCGCCGCCCATCGATCGATGACCTGCCCCGCGTCGAAATCGCCGCATCCCCATGCGAGCTGGCTGTTGGGCGCGACGCGGGCGCCGATGGTGGAATAGCCCTTGAGGGCGGGGTCTTCTTTATAGGCGCCGCCGCCCAGCGGCGCGCCCGCGCGAATTTTCGCGGCGAAATTATCGAGCAGATAGCGCGCGTGCGCGGCCGTGCCCGCACTTAGCTGCACATCGTCGCGAATTGCCGCCAGTCCGGCGATTGCGCGGTAATGATTGATTTGTTGCAGCCACGCCGGTTGCGGCGATGCGGGTGGAGTTGCGGCCGGCGCGGGGCGAGGAATCGAGACTTTAGCGGCGTTATCGGCGCGCGCGGCAACCGGAGCCGGACGCGGCGGGGTCCGCTTCGCGATTTCCGGAGCACTGGCGCGGACACCGCCTTGTTCGGCAGCGCCGCTGCCGCAATTTCCCTGACGGTGGCGATCGACAGTAGGCCGCCGTCCCATCCTTTGGCGTGGGCGAACGAACCGAGCGCCATGATCGCGCAGACCGATGCGGCGCCGATAATCCGGCGATTGCGCATTCGAATCGGAGCGTCGGGGTCGATGTACCGGTAGCGAATCTCCGCACCGAAACGGACGTGGTCGCCGTGTTTAAGCCGGCGCGCCCGGCGAATTCGTTTGCCATTGAGAAACGTTCCGCCGCCGGTTTTGAGACCGATCAAATAATGGCGTCCGCGGCGATATTGGATTACCGCGTGCCGTGCCGATACGCTCGGCTCCTCGATTCGTAGCGGATTACCCTCGGCGCTGCCGATGGCGATTTCTTCGCGGCCAAGAATCAACAGCCGCGTGCATGGCGCCGTCCGATCGACGGCGAGCAGCCGGGCCGGTTGCGCCCTCCTGAACAATTGCGGCCGCTTCCTCCCGCCGCCTCAAAAGATTATCGGAATGACGGCGTTTTCCACTTTTCGATTTGCCGGCTCGGTGGGATGCTCGGTGCAATACGGCTTTTGGCCGGCCGCGTCAGCCCATTGCGGCGCTTCGAGCAGTTGTTGGACATCCGTCTGGCAATGATTGTTGCCCTTCGGATACCAACGATAGCGCCAGCCTTGGTAGCCGGAGTCGGGAGGCATTACCAGAACCGGACCGCCCATCCGCGCCGCTTCTTCCGGCGTCATTCCCATCTCGGTGGGATTGAGCGCCGGCGCGGGCGCCGAGGATTGCCATACCGGCGCTCCCATCAAGTCGAACGATCTCATGTTGCCCTGCGAATCCTCGCTCCATCCGAAACATCCGGCGAGCGCCAACATGAAAATTGCCGCCAATGCTAAAGCCGTCCGTCTCATGCGAAGGGTCTCCTGTTCATGTTCACCATGCTTGGCTTTGCCGATTCTACGGCGCTACCGCTGATTCAAACGAAATAAATACATCGCTGTGGCGATGCTGTCCATCGCGCGGCGGGGCGGCTATGTGGAGCGGTTTTCCAGCCTTCTTTATGGCGTCGCGAGCCGTAGCGATGGACGATCCCACCGGTAGGGTGCGCTCGCCAATCACGCTTCCATCTTCCCGCGACAACCGCTAGCATTGAAGCATGAGTAGCTTCCCTTCCTTGCGACGTTGGGACAGGGGAACTTGGCTGGCGTATTTCCAAGCTGAACTGGACAAGCTCCAGCGGAGTTTGCCGGAGGGGGCGGACAGTTTCAGTCCACGCCGGCCTACTAAGCAAATCTTGGATGTCGCCCAACAGATCGCGGATTCCCTGAAGCAAGAGGCGCTACCGTTGCCGCTGGTCGTGGCCGGTTCAGATGGAAGTCTCGAAATTAGGTGGCGTTTGAAACTAAGGGAGCTTTCCTTTTTTGTGTCCCCTCAGGCGGTTGAATTTCTCCAAGTTCAAGGGAAAGGGCCAATTGAGGAAGGTACTCTAAAAGACCCCACCCACGCTCAAACACTCGCCAAATGGTTGTTAGCTGCCTGAGGCTGATTCATCCGCTATAGTGGGCTTATGGCGGGTGGGGTGGTAGGTGGCTCTTTCCCCGACGATCCAAGGGTAGGAACGGGCGATATCGTTTGGCGCCTTATTTCATCGCAGTGGTACTGCGCAGACCCCAACATTCCAAATAGCCCGCGCGAAATCGTAAGAACGGCTTTCAGCGGTGATGTTTCCGTTCTACGGCAGGCCGTAGTAACAGAATCGCTGGTTAATACCGCTTGCAACGGTAAGTTTGCTCAGTACGGCATTTTGGAATTAAAGGCCGATGATATACGCAATTTAGGTCTTGTTTTTGAACATGAGCATGATCCCGAATGGGGCACCGATGCGCATTTTCTCTTACGCCGAGTTGGTGGTTCCAAGACGCAACCTAAACTTCAGCAGCTCAACAACACACAGAAAGCGCACCTCGCCAATCTCGCTAACCGCAAACCATTACGCCGTTACCCGCCCTAAGAAGGGAACGGCTTAAATCGGCATTGTCCGCTTCGTTTCGCGAATTTACGTCAAGTACATGCTCCCTCACGAGCCGCCCCTACCGGACAAATTTTCAACCCCGCCCGCTCGCCGCCGCCGAAAGTGTACTCGACAAACCCGCTCGCCTTTGCCAACGTAGTGCGGACCCGAATTGACCTGCGCCTCAGGAATTTAGAGGAAGGAACCGAAGCCCCATTCTCCGATGACGACCACCAGCCCGAACGGCAAACTGCCCTCCATCAAAACCGCAATTCCCGGCCCCAAATCGAAAGAGATTTTCGCCGCGGAACAGCGCTATATCGCGCCCGGCCGCCAGCGAATTTCGCTGCTCGCCGGCGTCGCATTCGACCACGGCGAAGGCGCCACGCTGGTCGATGCGGACGGCAACCGCTACGTCGATTTCTTCGCGGGCGTCGCGGTGGCGGCGCTCGGCCATGCCCATCCGGCGCTCGCGAAGGCGCTCGCCGATCAGGCGTCGAAATTGATCGTCGGCACGTTCGCGAACAAAGAGCGCGCCGAGGCGTTTCGCTTGCTCGCCGAAATCGCACCCGCCGATCTTACGCGCGTGCACCTTTACAGCGGCGGCGCGGAGGCGGTCGAAGCGGCGCTGCGGCTGGCGCGCTCGATCACCAAGCGCCACGAAGTCGCGAGTTTCTGGGGCGCGTTCCACGGCAAGACCGGCGGCGTAATCGGAATGATTGGCGACGAATCGAAACAGGGCTACGGTCCGCTCCCCAGCGGCCAATTCACCGTCCCCTACGCCGATTGTTACCGCTGCCCCTTCAAGATGAAATATCCCGAATGCGGCCTGTACTGCGTCGATTTCGCGCGCAAGCAAATCAAAACGGCTTCCGGCGGCGCGCTCGCGGCGATTCTCGTCGAGCCGATGCAGGGCACCGCGGGCAACGTGATTCCGCCCGACGATTGGCTGCCCGCGATCACCTCGGTCGCAAAGGAATTGGGCGCGATGCTAATCGCGGACGAAATGATCACCGGATTCGGCCGCACCGGAAAGATGTGGGGCGTCGAGCACAGCGGCGCGCGCCCGGATATCATGACGATCGGCAAGGGCATGGGTTCCGGCTTTCCGGTCTCGGGCGTGATGACGACCGAGGAACACAGCCGGGCGGAGCCGTTCTCCAAGCCGAGCGCGTCGTCGTCGAGCTACGGCGGAAATCCGCTCGCGGCGGTCGCGGTAGCGCAGACGATCAAGACGATACAAAAGGAAAAGCTCGTCGAAAATTCCCGGAAGATCGGCGCAACGATGCTCTCGCGGCTTAACGCGATGAAGGAAAAGTACGAATTTATCGGCGACGTGCGCGGCCGCGGCCTAATGATCGGCGTCGAGCTGGTGCGCGATCTCAAGACCAGGGAATTGCTCGGCCGCACCGTCACCGAGACGATTTTCCTCGAATGCCTGAAGCGCGGACTGGTGATAATGGGCTACTTCCCGAAGATTCGCATCAATCCGCCGCTGGTGATTACCGAGGCGCAGGCGGAAGCCGGGCTGGCCATCCTCGACGAGGTCTTCGCGCACGTGCGCGACCGCGTCGATTGGCGCAGTGCGGCGTAGCGAAACGGGTAGCAATGCGAGACAACCTCACCCCCTGTCCCCCTCTCCCTTTTGGAGAGGGGGAACGCAAAGCAATCTGTGCAGGCTGGTTCCCCTCTCCTGAAGGGAGAGGGGTTAGGGGTGAGGTTATTATTTCTTCCGCTGAACGTTTCGGACTCGCCCCATTATCAGGGTTCCACCCCAATGGCTGAATCTTCCGGCGGCAACGCGGCGCTGTTTCTCGACCTGGCGGGCACGCTCGTCAAGATGGACGAGTCGCGTCAGCTCCCGCTCGACGTGTACGGCGACATCGAGATCGAACTGCTTCCCGGCGTCGCGGAGAAGCTCCGCCCGATTCGCGATCATCTGATGCTCGTCGTGACCAATCAGGCCGGCATCGCGCGCGGCCGCCTCACGATGACGAAAGTCGAGGCCGCGCTCACGGAACTCGACGATCGCCTCGGCGGCATCCTGACGGGATGGCGATTCTGCCCGCACGACAACGCCGCGCGATGCGAATGCCGCAAGCCGAAGGGCGGGATGATCGCCGAACTGGCGGAGTTGTATGGCGTCGATTTGAAGGCCTCGACGATGGTCGGCGATCAGGAGATCGATCGCGCCGCGGCGGACGCCGCGGGCGTCGGCCGCTTCGTTTACGCGAAAGATTTCTTCGAGTGGAAGTGACCATCCGCCCGCTGCCGGGGAAGCCGGAGTATCGCGCGGCGGGACGGCGCGGTAAAATCGGCGCGGTTCGAGGCCGCCGCAATTGAGTTCTTACCATTCGCTCGCTCCGCTGAATGCGATCCTGAATGGATGCGCGACGCTGCTATTGCTGGCGGGCTTCGTATTCATCAAGCAAAAGATGGTGCGGGCGCATCGCGCCTGCATGATCGCGGCGCTGGTCTTTTCGACCGCGTTCCTGACCTCGTACTTGACTTATCATTACCACGTCGGCGACGTGCACTTCGGCGGCCACGGATGGATTCGGCCGGTGTACTTCGCGATTCTGATTCCGCACATCATTCTGGCAAGCACGATCGTTCCGCTCGCGATTGCGACGGTTTACTTCGCGTTGCGGGGCCGCTTCAAACGCCATCGCCGAATCGCGCGATGGACCTGGCCGCTGTGGATGTATGTATCGGTGACGGGCGTCGTGATTTATTTCATGCTCTACCGCATCTACCCGCCGATTTATCCGGTGGCCACTGCTGCCGCGAGAACCGTGGTTATGCGCTAAAACACAGGGCATCCGCCGTTGCGGATGCCCTTGCCGATCGGCGTCACGATGCGGCGCGGTTAAGCTTTCGCGCTGGGGCGGCTCGACACGGCGGCATACCAGCGGGCGAGGTTCTTCTGCTCGTCCTTGATCCTGATGTCGGTGACGCGGCCAAAGTCGATTCCAACCAGCGCGGTGATGTCGGCGATCGTGTAGCGCGGGCCGGCGATGAACTCGCGATTGGCCAACTCCTCGTTTAGCCATTCGAGCCGTTTCAATGCCGCGCTTTTGCAAATTTCGCCGTACTCCGCGACCTGCGGGATGCGGCCCTTGAAGAAGGCGTTGGTGTTGCGGAACGATTGCATCGCCATCAGCGCGACCTCGAATTCCATCCGGCGGTTCCACATCTCGACGGCCGCCTTGTCTTGGGCGTCGATTCCCATCAGGGGCGGATTGGGGTTGGTCTCCTCGAAGTAGCGGCAGATCGCGACCGATTCGGCGATGAAGGCGCCGTCGTCCAGTTCCAGTACGGGGACGCCGCCCATCGGATTCTTCTTCAGGAAGTCCGGCTTGCGATTATCGGCGGACATGAGGTTGACCTGTTCCATTGGTACAGTGATTCCCTTTTCCGCCAGGAAGATGCGGACGCGGCGCGGATTCGGGGCCATCGTGGATTCGTAGAGTTTCATAATGATCGCAACTTAATGCGGCGCGATGTTGTGGTCAAACGGAAAAGAAAATGAAACCGCAGATTACGCAGATTGCCGGACAGATTTTAAAATTCGATCTGTAAAATCCGCGTAATCTGCGGTTAATTCCGCTCTCTTCTCCGTCAGCTTTTCAGGAATTTCTTGACTGCGCCGACGAATGCCTCCTGTTGCTCGTACATCAGCATATGGCCGGCCTGCTTGATGATTTCGACCTTCGCGTTCTTGATTCGGCTGGTGAATTCCTTCGCATAGACCGGCGGCACCATCCGATCGCCTTCGCCCCAAATGAGCAGCGTCGGCGCGGAAATCCGGTAGGCGCGCTTTTTTAGCCCGCGATCCGGCAACGGCCAGAGCAGCTTGCCCGCCATCGCGAAGCGCTTGGCGCGCTCGACATAGATTGTCTGGAGGACGTTGTTGTCGGGGGGCAGCGTGGACATCATCTTCGCCATCGGAAATTCGGTGTCGAAAAAGAGCATCCGCGCCAGATCGGCCGGCATCGCCGCGAACAGATCGGGCTGCGGCGCCGAATCGATCCAGAAGCCCTGTGGCGCGGCCAGTACGAGCTTCTTGGCGCGATGCGGGTCGAGCGCGGCAATTTCGGCCGCGAGCATCCCGCCCATCGCGTGGCCGAGGATATTCGCCGATGCGAGTCCCAGCTCGTCCATCAATTGATGGTAAAAGAGCGCCGCGTCGAAGACGTCGTAGATGTGCTCGCCGCCGGTCGAATCGCCGTAGCCGGGGAAGTGGGGCGCATAGACCTTGAAGTCCTTGCCCAATTCGTCGAGGAACGGCTCGGCCGGCAAATGGCCGAAGGAATTGTGCAGGTAGAGCAGCGGCTCGCCGCTCCCGCACGTCAGCATCTCGATCGAGAACTTTCCGTCCAGAACTTTTACTTGCGTCTTCATTTTGCGCTCCGTGCCTCCGATGCCGGGTTCGACCCGCGATGAGTTGGCCCATTGGTCGCGGGCCGGGAGAAATTTACCGGCGCGGGGAGCGTGATTTCATCCGGCGGCAATCGCTTGGGCGACCATTTGTCCTCCCATTCCGGCCACAGATCGCGCAGGTAGGGCATGACCTCCTTGGCGAATAGTTCCGTGTTCTTCTTCACTAGCCACGGCGGCATCGAGCCCATTTGCAAGAGCAGCATCAGGTGGCCGCAATTCAACTCCTTAATCGCATGGCGCAATTGCTCGCGCACCGTCTTGGGTGAGCCGGCGATGATGTACCCCTTCTCGATAAAGTCCTTCCACTTGAGCCCCTGGCGCAGCAGATCCGCGATGTCGCCGACTTGGCCGAGGAGGCCCGCCTTGATCGTCTTGACCGTCCGATAGCCGGGGGCGTCGGCAAACCCGTTATAGACGTGAAGGCATCGGTTGTAGAAGTAATCCATGTGCGGGCCGTATTCCTTTTCGGCCTGCTCGTCAGTTTCTGAAACCGCAACGGTCTGGATGAAGCCCATGCTGTACGGATTGAGCGGCTTGTTCCGCTTGGCCATCACGTCCCAATAGCCATCGGCGACCTTCTTGCCCGCGATATATCCGAAGTACGACAGGAAGCTGTACTGGTAATCGTGGTCGGCGCAGAAGTCGTAAGTCTCGACCGAGCCGCCGCCGGGAATCCAGACGGGAGGATGCGGGTCCTGAATCGGCCGCGGCCAGACGTTCACGTAGCGCAACTGGGTGAATTTCCCGTTGAAGGCAAAAACGTCCTTCGCCTTCCACGCCTTGATAATCAGATCGTGCGCCTCGTAATACTTCTCGCGCAGCGTCGCCGGAACCTGCCCGTAGCAGAAATTCGTGTCCATTGAGGTGCCGACCGGAAAGCCCGCGACCAGCCGCCCGCCCGAAATCACGTCGAGCATCGCCATCTCCTCCGCGACGCGAATCGGAGGATTGTAGAGCGCGAGCGAATTTCCGAGCACGACGATATTCGCGTTGCGGGTGCGCCGCGCCAGCGTCGCCGCCATCAGGTTCGGCGAGGGCATCATCCCGTAGGCGTTCTGATGGTGCTCGTTCACCCCGATGCCGTCGAAGCCCATCTGGTCGGCGAATTCGAGCTGGTCGAGGTAATCGTTATAAAGCCGGTGGCCGACCTTCGGATCGTACATCGTGCGGGGCAAATCGACCCATACGCTGTGATGCTTCTCGCGGAAGTCGTCGGCCAAAAACCGCCACGGCATCAGATGGAACCAGGTGAATTTCATTTTCTTTTCTCTCCTTGCCGCTGAAAATCTTCGCTACAGTTATGCGGACGCGGGCGCGGCCGCCCGTTCCGGGTTTGTTTCCCTTGCATTCTTCACGCGCCGCGAATGTCCGTTGCGCGCGCCGTTTGGTTGTGGCGCAAGATGGGCATCCAGCGCCTCGTCGGCGAAATCCGCCGGATCGAGTCCGGTCACGCCGCGAAAAAACCCGCCGTCGCCCATCAGCATGAATGCGCCGTTTAACGTCGCCCAGATAACGGCGGCGGTCTTGCGCGGCCCCATCGAGTTGGCAATCGCGCCGGCCTCGAAGGCGCGACGAATCGTCCGCTCCCACAGGCCGAAAATTTCCTGCCCCAATTCCATCACGCGCTGGAAATCGCGGACTTCGGCCGCGCGCCGAAGCCGCTTGCGCAGGCGGGTGAAGCCGGCGGAATGCTGCGACAGGAACAGTTCGCGCGCCTCGTTCAGGTAATCGAGATAGGCCTGCGCGATTGCGCGCAACTCGGCGCGCGGATCGAGGCGGCGCGCGAAAATCTCCAGGTAGCGCGCGCGCAGGACGTTCGCGTGCTCGGCGACCAGCGACAGGAACAGGTCGTCGCGCGAAGCGAAATACAGATAGATCGTGCCGACGGCCACTTCGGCCTCGTGCGCGACCATCTCGATCGTCGCGCCTTCCAGGCCGTGGCGGGCGAAGACCCGCGCGGCCGCCGCCAGAATCGAATTGCGGCGCGCGCCGCGCTCGCGCGATTGGCGCTCTTTGACGCTCATCTACCGACGCCCCGGCACAATGACTGAATGCTGGTTCATTATCTGAATACAAGCTCATACTCCGCCACCGGGGACATGTCAAACCCGGCGAGCGGCGATCGCAACTTAAGGGGCGCGCTCCAGGGCATTCTGAACGCTGGGGCCGGGCTTGGACTGCAACGCTTCGTCGAGAAGACGCCGGGCTTTCCTGGCCTCGGCGCCGAAGGGAACGATACAAATGATATATCCGATAATTAGCATCCCAAGTGTGAAAAGCAAAAAGGGCACCAGATTAGCGGGCGACTTTGAAAACATGGCAAGGACGAAAAATACCGTAACACCGGTGAACCATAGCGAGTCAAGAGCGGCAACGAACCTCGATAGGCGCATGGTGATTTCCACACGCGCTCCCTTCGGCCCGGGTTCGAAGCTTCCCAAAATTACTGGCAGAGAGGGATTATTATACTTGATGATGCGTCTGATCTTGAAGCCCTGCGGTGTCACTATTCCGGCGAACAACTTGTCAGTGCTTGTGAAGGCGCGGGAAAAATAATTCTGCTTGCCAAGAATTGCTCCGAGCCGCTGGACGATCTCCGCTTCGGACAGCTCCGTATCGATTACGAATCGCCGAAATGGAAGCCGGAGAAGGTCGCGGAATAGCCCAGCCCATGTATCGGCGGAAGCGGCTTCCCCTGCAAACGCCATCCGCCGATGGTACTGCCTGTCTGCCCGCTAGACAACGCGGCTTCCTATCCGTAATGTCGTAGCTGATTCGCGTGGGAAAGCCGGTTGGAAGCCGGCGCCGCCCCGCGACTGTAAGGCGAGGATGAATCTCGCCGAGCCAGACTACCGCGCGAATCGAATGGAGCCGATTGAACCTTCGCGGGCGAGGGAGGCTTCGGAAGCGCACATTCCACCCGCGCCGCCAAGATAGACTACGGCGGCGCTCCGCTGCCGCTTCTGGCCCACGATCCGCATGGTCCGTGGCAGGACGGCATTGGACGAGGCGCAAAATAAATTCCACCGGTTCGCCGCGAGCGAATCGCCGCGCCCGCGGCGTCATCTTGCGGCGATTGCCGTGTCTGCCGCGGCGCATCTGGCGCTGTTCGCAGTCGTGCTGCACTTCGTACAATCGCCGCTGCCCGCGCCGGACGATTTGGTGGTGGCATATCTCGCCGGGACCGGCGGAAATGCCGGGTCCGGCGGCGGTTCGGCGGCGCCGGCGACCGCCAAGCCGCGCGCACTGGAGCACCGCAGCCATCCGATGAAGCATGCGCGCCGTGAACATCAGCGGAATAGGACATATAGGTCCTATAGGACCTATGCGTCCCATTCCGCCGATCCGCCGACAGACCGCCGTGTTGCGCGCGGTGGCGGCAGCACGCACGCTTCGCGCGCGACCGCCAGCGCCGGCGCCGGCATGGGCGGCGGTGCGTCGATCGCGCAAGCCGCGTATGGCCAAAATCCACTGCCACCCTATCCGGCGAGCGCGCGGCGGCGCGAAGAGGAGGGCACGGTAACATTGCGCGTGCTGGTCGGCGCCGATGGCGCCGCGGAGCGGGTCGAAATCGCGCAATCTTCCGGCTTCGACGCGCTCGACGAAGCCGCCGCCGAGACCGTGCGCTCGCGATGGCGATTCATTCCGGCGCGGCGGGCGGGGCGGGCGGCCGAAAGCTGGGTGCTCGTGCCGATTCGATTCGCGCTGACCGAAGCGAGCGACGCCGATTGAAACACGCGGGGGATTCGGCCTTGACGCGCGGATTCGCGATAAACCGGGGTTGCACGAGAGGAAGCTTGTGATATAAGGCCAAGCCGGAAGGAGGTGGATTCGATGGCCGTAAAGTCAGCCGCGATAATCGCGGCGGCGGGATTGATTGCCGCCGTGGCGCTGTTTCCGATAAAGGTGCGCGCAATCGAGGTAAAGAAGGACCTCTACTCCAAAGGCGGCGGCATGGCGCCGATCTCGCGCATCCCGCCAAGTTTGGCAAAGCAACTCAACGAGACGGTGGCGGAGGAAACCGATCCCTACGTCAGCGTAGAGATCGAACAAAAAACCTCCGGCAAGTCTTATGTCGATCTCGAACACGCAAAATTCGTTTATGTGCCGCGAATGATCGACGGTACGTGGAACGTGCAGGGCAGCCTTGAAGGGACGGAATACTATCCCCCCAAGGGGGGAGGCACAGGATTGGGCAAGCAGACCGGCAGGCGGCAAGCGTTGGTATTCAGCTATGAGTACGAAGGCGGCAAATGGGTCGAAACCGAAAATCCCAAATGGGTTGTAATGCGCAGCGCGTCAACCGCCGCGAAATAGCCCGGCCTGCTCGGCGGGAAACTCGTGAAGAAGAAGATACAGGACGATCTTAAGGCCGCGATGAAAAGCGGCGAGAAGCTCCGCATGATGGCGCTGCGGGGCGTGCTGTCCGAAATCTCGCGGCTCGAAAAGGACGTGCGTCGCGATCCCAACGACGCGGAGATAATCCAAATCTTCAAGCGCGAGCGCGCCCGCCGCGAGGAATCGCTCGAATTCGCGCGCAAGGCGAATCGCCAGGACCTGATCGAACAGAACGAGGCCGAGGCCAAGGTGCTCGAATCGTACCTACCCGCCGCCGCTTCCGCCGATGATGTCCGCGCGGCGGCATCGGCGGCGATTACCGGCGGCGCAAACAATATCGGCGCGGTGATGAAGGCGCTGCGCGAGAAATTCGGCGCGACCCTCGACGGCAAGACGGCCAGCGGCATCGCCAAGGAATTGCTCGCGCCCAAGTAGCGGCACCCTCCGCATGGAAGAGAACGGCACACTCACGTTTCGAGAGCCGATTCGGTGGACCCTTGTTACATTTGTGATTCCCGGGCTTCTTCCTCTCTTCTTGTTCCCGCCAAGACATCCCATCGAAGCGGCGTTCTACCTCATTTGGTTGGCGCTGGTCGTGGCGCTTGCACGACACTATCTCCTTACAGTGAAGGTCCGTCCGGACGGCCTCAAATTGTTCGGGCGTGTCCGGCTTCCTTGGAATGACGTCCGCAGGGTGGAGTTATGCCACAGCCTGATGTTCCACTTTCCCTATTTCAGAGTAACACGACACACTGGCCATCGAATTTCCATGCCGCTTCATTACGTAGGCGAGAGCGACCTCGGCCATGCGATCATGAACGCCGCGCCGCCCGGCAATCCCTTTCGGTCCGTCTCGATTCCGTCGTAGGCTCCGGCATTTGGTGTTGCCCTACTTCGAATTGTTGGAAGATTGTTCCCTCACGAAGACTCCTTCTCCTTTCCCTATGAGACGCGATGCGCTACCCCCTTTCCTGGCAGGAAAGGGGGTTAGGGGGATAGGACGCGGGCAAGCTTTTTTAAAACTCCCCTTCCCCGCTTTGCGGGGAAGGGGTTGGGGTTAGGGTGAGACTTCCAACCAACCTCGCCTTAATCGGCCTGGATGCTGCCGCTCACGCTTCGCGAACAGAATAATCCGGAACCGATCCGGCGGGCGACCGAATTGCGGCGATTGCGGTGATAAGGGCCGCATTGACGAGAACGCCCTAACCCCCGGCCCCTTCCCCGCAAAGCGGGGAAGGGGAGAACCGAAAAGAGAATCTCGCGCCGTCCTATCCCCCTCACCCCCTTTCCTTCAGGAAAGGGGGAAACGGGATGCCGATTACCGCATCGAAAGCGACCTTTCCGAGATCGCCCGGATGCTGGAAAACGCGGAGATCAACTCGCCACCTTTTTTGAAGGAAAGCGGGGGAACGGAATCCAGACCAGTTCGAATCGGCAAACCGGCCGGCACGGCCCAAGGTTGAACCGGCCCCGGGGAGGCGAGCTACTTTCAGAATTCGGACCGGGGAAATTAGAATGGCACCCGGTCTTTCCGGTTGACGCCGGAGCGCGTTTCCCGATAGCACTCTGAACATAAGCCCGGCTCCTGCCGCGAGGTGATTTCTTATGGCGATCGATTTCACGATGCCCGCAGAAGTGCTCGAACTCCGCGAGAAGATTCGCGCCTTCATCAAGGAAAAAATCGAACCGGTCGAGGCCGAAATGCAAAAGACCGGCGGATGGCGCGACGGAATTATCGAACTGCGGCGCGAGGCGCATCGGCGCGGCCTGTGGCTGCCGCACATGCCGCCCGAATTCGGCGGTCTCGGCTTGGGGCCGCTGGCGATTGCGGTGATTTCGGCGGAATGCGGCCGCAACCGGATCGCGTCGTTCGTCCTCAATGTTCAAGCGCCCGACGAGGGCAACATGCACACGCTCCTTCATTTCGCGACGCCGGCGCAGAAAGAAAAATACCTCCGCCCGCTGTGCGAGGGGAAAATCCGCTCCTGCTTTGCGATGACCGAGCCGGAGGCAGCCGGCTCCGATCCGACGCAGATCAAAACTTCGGCGGTGAAGCAGGGCGACAACTGGGTAATCAACGGCCACAAATGGTTTATCTCCGGCGCGCACGGCGCTAAATTTGCAATCGTAATTGCGAAGACCGATCCCGACGCCGATCCGCCGCAGGCGCGCAACAGCGCGTTCATTGTCGATCTGCCGAATCCCGGCTTCACAATAGTCCGCGACATCGACACGATGGCCGGCAAGGGGAACCATTGCGAGATTCGCCTCGAAAATTGCGTGGTGCCAAACGACGCGATGCTGGGGCCGCGCGGCCAGGGCCATACGCTCGGCCAGGTGCGATTGGGACCGGCGCGCCTTGCGCATTGCATGAGATGGATCGGCAGCGCGGAAGTCGCGCTGGAAATGATGGTCAAGCGCGCGATGGAGCGCCGGGTGCAGGGCGGCTTACTGATCGACAAGCAGGCGATCCAGTTTATGATTTCCGAGTCGGCGCTGGAGATGTACGCGGCGAAGCTGATGGTGCTGCACGCCGCGTTCCTGATCGAGAACAAGCTGCCGTTCAGGCAAGAAGTCTCGATGTGCAAGCATCACGTCGCCAACATGCTGTGGAAGATCACCGACCGCGCGATTCAGGTGCATGGCGCGCTCGGCTACTCGACCGACACGCCGCTGGAATCGATGCTGCGGCATGCGCGATCGGCGCGGCTGGTCGATGGAGCCGACGAAGTGCATCTGACGCAAATCGCGCGCCACGCAATCGAGGCATTCAAGCGCGACGGATCGGTTCGCGCCGCCACCGGCGCGGGGTTGTTGTAGGGGAGAAGAAACCTAACCCCCTGTCCCCCTTCCCCTTCTGGGAAGGGGGAACGCAAATCCGAAAGTTCCCCGCTCCATTTATGGGG
>JBOHWK010000013.1:0-14866 GCA_050736715.1 Binataceae bacterium (SeqCode)
GTCCTATCCCCCTAACCCCCTTTCCTTCTAGGAAAGGGGGAACAAAACCCACCAAAGAAAGGCGGAATCCAGCCCGGCCGGCAAATCTTTGTTTATGAATTTCTGACCCCCACGCTCGCGGCTTAACTCCTTAACTCGCTTGTCTTTCAGGAGGGGGGAACCGCATTAAATCTCATCCGGAGGGGGGACGGAATCCAGACCGGTTCGAATTGGAAAATCTACCGGCATAACCCAAGCTTGCACCTGGGCGGCGAATGGTTTTTCAGGAGTGGGCGGGTGAAATCAGGACAGCACCCGCGCTTTTGCTACACTTGAATTGTGGGCGGGCGATATCAGGCGATCGTTATCGGCGCCGGGGTGGTTGGCAGCGCGATCGCGATGGGACTGGCGGAGCGGAAACTCAAAACGCTCGCCGTCGATATCGATCTCAGCGGGCGGCTCAGTTCAAGCGAAAAAAACGCGGGCGGAGTGCGCGCGACGTGGTGGCAGCGGGTCAATATCGCGCTCTGCCGCGCATCGATCGAGTATTACGAGACAATCCGCGCCGAGGTTGGCTTTCGCCAGAAGGGCTACCTCTGGCTCTACGGCGGCGCGACCTTTCCGCGCGCGATGGAACACATTTCGCTACAACGCGAACTCGGCCATCCCATTGAGACGCTCACGCCCACGGAAGTCAGCCACCGGGTTCCCGAAATCGACCAGCTCGAAGGAATCGCCGGGGCGACGTTCTCGCCCGCCGACGGACTGATCAATCCCAACCTGCTTAAGGGGCATTACCGCCGCCGCGCGGCGGCGTTGGGCGCGGAATTCATGGATCGCGTCTATGTGCTGGCGATCGATGCCGGATCGTCCGGCGTGCGCCTCGAATGCTGGCAATCCGACGATCCGCTGACCGACGCCGGCCTCGTGCGGATGATGACGCAGGATGGGCCGGGAGAAGCCGAGACGGGCCGGGTGTTCGAGCTTCATGCCGACGCGATCGCGATCGCGGGCGGGGCGTGGTCGCCCACGGCGCTTCGCCTGCTTGGACTGCGCAACTGGAGCACGCCGGTCCGCCGCCAGATTTGCCTCGTCGATTGCCGCGCGACGAACCTGGCGAAATACGGGATGATCGTCGATGCGTCGGGCGTCTATTTTCACAACGAGGGCCAGCACATCCTGGCGGGCTACTCGCCGCCGGACGAACCGCCGGGCTACCATTTCAATTATGACGGCGAGCCGTTCTTCGCCAAGGAAATCTGGCCGCGGCTGTACAATCGAATGAGCTGCATGGAACGGCTGCGCCACGTCACCGGATGGGCGGGGCTATACGAAGTCAGCCCGGACCGCAGCGCGATTATCGGGCGCGCGGCGCCGCGCGTTTACGAGGCGCATTCGTTCAGCGGGCGCGGCGTGATGCAATCGTATGGGGCGGGGCAGGCGCTCGCGGAGCTAATTGCGGACGGCCGCTATTCGAGGTTCGACGCCAGGGCGCTGTCGCGCGATCGATTCGATCGGGGCGAGCAGGTCCGGGAGGAGTTGCACATCTAAATCCACCGCCTTCCGCGCATTCCCCACTCGTGATAATCAATCTAGTTCGCGCTGGCGGATGCCGGCCGTTTCAGGAGGGCCGATGTTTTCATCGATCGAGGACGTAATCGAGCGGTTCGCAAAGAACGATTATATCGCAAGCCGCAGAATCGCGACCGTTGTCTATCTCGCCGGCAAGATGGGCAAGCCGGTACTCGTCGAGGGGCCCGCGGGCGTCGGCAAGACCGATCTCGCCAAGGTGATCGCCGCCGCGCTCAAGCGCGAACTGATTCGGCTCCAATGCTACGAGGGCCTCGACGAAGGCAAGGCGCTCTACGAATGGGAGTACGCCAAGCAGCTCCTCTACACGCAAATCTTGAAGGACAAGATCGGCGAGGTGCTGACGGGCGCGAAGGGATTGAAAGAGGCGGTCGATCGAATCGCGAGCCAGGACGAAGTTTTCTTCTCCGAGCGGTTCGTGCTCCCGCGTCCGCTCTTGAAGGCGATTTCCAGCGACAAGCCCGCGGTGCTCCTGATCGACGAGATTGACAAAGCCGACGCCGAGTTCGAGGCGTTCCTGCTCGAACTGCTCTCCGATTTTCAGGTGACGGTGCCGGAGTTGGGCACGCTCAAAGCCAAGCACATTCCGCTCGTCATCCTGACCTCGAACAACGCGCGCGAAATGTCCGACGCGTTAAAGCGCCGCTGCCTCCATCTGTACATCGACTTCCCCGACCGCGCGCAGGAACTCGCGATTATCCGGCTCAAGGTTCCCGAAGCCTCGCGCAAGCTCGGCGAGGAGGTGGTCGCCGTCGTCCAATCGCTGCGCAAGCTCGATCTCAAGAAGGCGCCCGGCATCAGCGAGACGATCGATTGGGTGAAGGCGCTGACGCTGCTCAACGCCGAGAGCCTCGACCAGGAGTTGGTGGGAGAGACGCTCGACACGATCGTCAAGTACGAGGGGGACATTCGCAAGGCGCAGGACGAGCTTAAGGATTACGTGCGCCGCGTGCGCGCCCGCCGCGGCACGGAAGCCGGCAGCGACAAGGATTTTTTGAATTGACGCCGAGGCGTGTCCGAGGCGCCACCCTGAGTCGGCGAGGCGATAGGCTTTCGCGCGCCGGGCGGCAGTCGGCTCTTGACCCAAGTGGACAAATGGGTAAATGCTGTTAGTGGGAATTGACTCGATATGGCGCAGGCGGCTTCAGATATCCGTCCGCTCAAGGAGCGGTTCGAATTCGTCACCGAGGGCGGGCTCGACGAACGAAAGCGCCTGTCGCTCGCCAAGGCATTGGGTAAGGTCGAGGCTCGTATAAATGGCTCCGCCGCCGACCTTCATTTTCGCGTCTATGTGAACGAGGCCGGTCAAATTCTGCTGGATCCCGCGGTTTCCATCCCGGCGCGCGAGATGTGGCTCTATCGCACTCCGGGGGCGCTCGCGAGTTTCCGGCGCAGCGTTAAACAGGCAGAGCGCGGTGAATTCGCGCCGAATAAATCGTTTGCACGCTATGCCGGTAAAAGGCGCCGGTGACCGCGCCGCCCTTCAAGTTGCGCCTCATTACCGAAGCGCAGCAACAACTTTCCGAATTAGCGCGGGACACAGAACAGCAAATACGCCTTAAGGCGGTCAGGAAAGCTCTCGGTCAACTCGAAAAATTCGGGCCCCGCTATCCCGCACTGCAAACGCATCCTTTCGAATCCCAGCAAGGTCCTGGCGGCGCGAAGGTCTTCGTTGCGTATGCGGAGCAGGGCACTCCCGCCGCCTACCGAATCCTGTGGTGCTATGGTCCGGCAGAGGGCGAGTTGACGATCCTTTGGATTGGGCCGCATTACTGACGAGGGATTCCGCGTTTCGGAAAATAGGACGCTTACTTCGCCGCGGATGCGCCGCCGAGTTCGGCCATCAGTTGGCGGACGCGGGGATCGTTGGGCGCAATCTTGAGCGCGATTTCGCATTCCTTGCGCGCTTCGGCGTCGCGGCCCAATTGATGCAGTCCGAAGGCGACCACGTAATGCAACGATGAATCGCGTGGCGCTACCGAGGCCGCGTGCTGGAGCACCGCGATCGCCTCGGCGTTGCGATGCTCCATAGTGAGCGCGCGGCCAAGAATTACCAGCGCTTCCGGGTCGTCAGGTTTGCGCTTCATATATTGGCGCATCGCGCGTTCCACCCCTGCGTAATCGCGATACCAGAAATTGACCTGCGCGCGGGCCATCGCGGCGATGTCGGCGCCGCCCGGGATCTTGTCCGCCTGAGCGAGCGCCGCCTCGGCCATCTTCCTGTCGCCGGCCACCGCGGCGGCCATTGCCAACTGCGCGTAGGCATCTTTTGGCGGTCTGGGCAGCAGCCGGATTCCCGCCGCGATTTCGCTTTCCGCCTTGCGCGCATCGGCGATGCTTCCGTTGATGCGCACCAGATTTTCGTCGATGCGGCCCAGGTTGTATTGGTTCCAGCCGTCGCGCGGATTCAAATCGTGCGCAATTACGAATTCGCTGCGTGCTGCGGTGAATGCGCCCTTCGCGTAAAGCGCGATTCCAAGGCGGTTGTGCCAGATCTCCGCATGCGGAGAATCCGCCACGCACGCCCGGAACAGGGTCAGATCGTCGTGCCAGAAGTGCTGCGTGTAAAATAGGATGCAAGCCTCGCCGATTAGAATAGCCGCCGCTCCGATCGCGGCCGCGCGCCGCTTCCATTCGCCCTGCCGGCCGAAGGCCACCGCGAGATCGGCCGCCATCAGATACAATCCCGCCGACGGCAGATAAACGTAACGATCGTGAATGATCGATCGGGCGCGGGGATCGGCGAGCACATTGAGCATCGGCGCGAGCGCGATCAAAAACCATCCGGCGCAAAACAGGTAGAGCCGCCGGCGCGGATTTCTCCACAGCGCGGCTGCGGCGATCGCGCAAATCGCGATCAATTCCAGAAGCGGCACATAGAAGCCTGGCGATGCGATCGAATACACCAGCGGCAAACTGTGCGCCGGGCCGGCCCGCCACGGCATTGCGATCAGCGTCAGGTAATTCATAAGCGCGCCCGGAATCCTGAGCGCCGAAACGGGCGCCATCGCGGATTTCAGGTTTTTCGGATAAATCGTGAAGCCCAGCACCAATCGCCGCAGTCCGAGATAGGCGAAGACTTCCAAGGCGTAGGGCCACGATTCGCCAAACGCCGCGCCATAGGGCCTATATGACCTATAAGTCCTATGGGGTCCAAGGAGAAAAACATGCAACGCGATCAGCGCTGGAAATACCACGGCGCTCTCATGGGTCAGCAGCGCGCCCGCGTACAATCCCAGCGAGATCGCGCGCCATCGCGGGCGGCGCGGGGCCTCCTCCGGAAGTGCGGCGCGGAGCAGATAGAACTCGAACGCCCCCAACTCGAATGCCGAAACTATCGGCGGAGAAAACGCGAATATCACCGACTCGGCATTGAGCGGCGCCAATGCAAATATCGCCGCCGCAACGACCGCGGCCGTTTCATCCTGAGTGAGGAGGGTCGCGACGCGATAGAGGAGCCAGACCACGAGCAGGTGAAGCAGAACCATCGCCGCGTGCCATGCCGCCGCGTGCATCCCGAACAGATGATAGTTGAGGGCGATCCAGACGCTCGGCAGCGGGCGGTAATAGGAGCTTTGCGGCAAATGGCGCGGATCGTTAAACCACCATTCATCGTGAATCAGCGATTTCCAGATAAAGGACCATTGTCCGACCAGCTTCTTGTGCGCGAGCGTGACCGCTTGATCGTAAACGAAACCGTTCGCGAGCGATCGGCAATAGACGATCGCCGCCGCGATCAGGACCGCGGCGATTCCGGTTCGGGCCTGGACTTCGCCGCGCAGCTTCGCCCAGCCCAATCTATCCCTCCACGGCAGTTTCATCGCGATAAATTCCGCACCATCGGCAAATTGTTCGGCGGGGCTATTCCGAATTAGTTGTCCCGCCGAGCACGGCCATCAGTTGGTGGACGCGAGGGTCGTTAGGCGCGATCTTGAGGGCGATTTCGCCCTCCTTGCGCGCTTCGGCGTCGCGGCCCAATTGATGCAGCCCGTAGGCGATCACGTAATGCCACGACGAATCGGGCGGCGCGGCGGTGGCAGCGTGCTCCAGCACCGCGATCGCCTCGGCGTTGCGATGCTCCTCGGTCAGCGCGCGGCCGAGAATCACCAGCGCCTCGGGATCGTCGGGGTTGCGTTTGAGATACTCGCGCATTGCGCGTTCGACTCCCGCGTAGTCGCGATACCAGAAATTGACCTGCGCGCGGGCCATCGCGGCAATATCGGCGCCGTCCGGAGTTTTATCCGCGCGATCGAGCGCCGCTTCGGCCATCGGACGATCGCCGGCCACCGCGGCGGCCATCGCCAACTGCGCGTAGGCATCTTTTGGCGGTCTGGGCAGCAGCCGGATTCCCGCCGCAATTTCGCCCTCCGCCGCGCGCGCGGCGCCGATTTTCCCGCTAATGCGGACCAGATTTTCGTCGATGCGGCCCAGGTGGTATTGGTTCAAGCCGTCGCCGGGATTCAATTTTCGCGCGATTGCGAATTCGCGGCGCGCCGCGGAGAAGTCGCCTTTGTCCGTTAAGCTATAAGCCAGCCGCTGGTGCCAGATTTCCGCTTCCGGCGCCTCCTGGATGCAACGCCGGTACGCGGTCAAATCGTCATGCCAAAAGTGCTGCACCCAAAAGAGCGGCGCCCCATATCCGAGCGCGAGCATCGCCGCTCCGGCGCCGATCCAAGCCGGCTTTCGCATCCATTCGCGATTGCGGGCGAGCGACACAATCAGATCGGCGGCGATGAGGCAAATTCCGAACGAAGAAATATACAGGTAGCGATCGTGAATGAACTCCTGTTGGTTAAGCCCGCGCAAATTGAGCGTGGGGGCCAGCGCAATCAGAACCCAGGCGCCGCAATACCAGTAAAGCGCGCGGCGCGGATGCCGCCGGAGCGCAAGCAGCGCCGCCGCGCCGGCCAGCGCGAGGCCGATCGCCGGCAGGTAAAATCGCGGCGATGCGATGCCGGTGACGGGGGAAAGAGAATGCGCCGGCCCGGCCAGCCAGGGAATCGCGGCCAGCGCCGCATACCAGGCAAGCGCGGCGGGCGCCGTCAGGGCGGCTTGCCAAGCCGTGATGCGATTGTACTGATAAGGAATGGCGATGAAGCCAAGCACCAGGTGGCGCACCACGAGATAGGCGGCTGCTGCGATCGCGTACGGCCAAACCGCTGAAAGGGCGTCGGCCGCGCGTTCCGCGAGCGGCGAATCCCGGCCGTCCTGCCAGCCCGGCCGCAAAATAAACGCATGCGCCGCGACCAGCGCCGGGAAGACCACGGCGGTTTCGTAGCTCAGCAGCGCGCCGGCGTACAATGCCAGCGCGACCGCGAGCCATCGCGGACGGCGTGCGTCACCTTCCGGCAGCGCGGCGCGGAGCAGGTAAACCTCGAACGCGCCCAGCCCGAACACCGCGCAGAGCATCGTCCCGAACGATCCCTCGATTGCCTGAACGTGGACCGGCATCAATCCGAACAGCGCGGCCGCGATTAGTCCCGCGGGCCGGCTGGCGCAGAGGAGCGCCCCGGCCCGAAACACGAGCCACACCGCGATGAGGTGGAGCGCAACCAACCCCGCGTGCCAGCCGATTGGGTTGAGGCCGAACAGGTGGAAGTTGAGCGCAATCCAAATATTTGCCAGCGGGCGATAGTACGAACTGTCAACCCGCGTGGGGTCGTGAAACCACCATTGATCCCTTACCAGCGACTGCCAAACATACGACCAACTCCGGAGATATTTGTTGGTCACAATGGTGGCGGTCTGATCGAAAATGAATCCGTTGGCAAGCGAGCGGCAGTAGATCAGCGCGGTAGCCGCGATAATCGCGGCCATCCAGCCGCCGGCCGCCGAATCCCCGCCGCCCAGCTTTGCAAGCAGCGGCCGGAAGGAAGCGCTTTTGGCGGGCGCCGCCGCGCCGGTCCGGCGCCGTGCTCTAGTCCGCTGCTTCTTCATCGCGCCGGCTTCCGCGATGAAATTAGCAGCAATTGTTCCGCGCGAAAATCCGGGCTAAGATGGCATTCACCGTTTGCGATTGGGTTCTGGCGATGGAAGACAAACTGGCGGAATTCGCGGGGCTGCTCCGCGACAACGGCGTGCGCGTGTCGATCGCGGAAACGCTGGACGCCTTTCGCGCCGCCGAAGTCACGGGATTGTCCGAGCGCGAGGCGTTTCGGGCGGCGATGCAGGCCGCGATGGTCAAGCGCAAACATGAAATTCCCGTGTTCCAGGAATTGTTCGACATCTATTTCTCCGGGCTGGGCGAAATCATCAAGCAGGCCGGCGCGGCGGTCCAGGACGCGCTCGCGATGGACGACAAGGAATTTCAACAATTCCTTGAAGAAATGGAGGAGTTGCTCAAGAAGGAAGGCAAGCGCCTGTCCGAGTTGGCGCGCGCGCTCCTGCGCGGCGATTCCGGCGAATTGGAACGCCGGCTTCGCGAAGCCGCGCGCGCCGCGCAAGTCGGGGGAATCGAGCGGACCATCGAGGAGAACTACTTCGCCCGCGCGCTCGCCCGGCAATTGGGGCTGGAGCGGCTCGAAACCGAAATCGGGGAATTGCGCGAGCGGCTCGGAAAGCTGGACGCGGGCGGCGCGATGAAGGCGCGTTTGGACGAGTACCTCGCGCGGCGGATGAAGGCGCTCGACGAAATAATCAAGCGTTACGTTAAGATGGAGCGCGAGAAGCGCGGGGTAGGGCAGCGCGACCAGCGCCAACTGAGCGAAATCGGCGAAAAAAGTTTCTACTACCTGAGCGAGGACGAGCTGAAGAAGATGAACGAGGCCGTCGCGCGCCTCGCGCAACGGCTCAAGAACGCGATCACGGTCCGCCGCAAGCGCCAGCGCCGCGGCCGCTTCGACGTTAAGCGAACGCTGCGCCACAACCTCGATTGCGGAGGCGTGCCGTTCAAGCTGCGGTTCGAGAAGCGCAAGCGCGAGAAGCCGCAGGTCGTGATCCTGTGCGACGTGTCGGATTCCGTGCGCAACGCCTCGCGCTTCATGCTGCAATTCGTCCATTCGCTGCAGGATTTGTACTCGCGCGTGCGCAGCTTTATCTTCGTCGCCGAGATCGGCGAGGTCACCGCCCACTTCCGCAACCATGACGCGCGGGAGGCGTTCGACGCGGCGCTGGGCGGCGGCGTAATCAATGTGTACGAGCATTCCAATTTCGGGCGCGCGTTCCGCGGCTTCGTGGACGATCATCTGGGGACCGTGAACAAGCGCACCACGGTGATCGTGCTGGGCGACGCGCGCAACAATTACAACCTGCCGCACGAATGGTGCCTGCGGGACATCCGCACTCGCGCCAAGCGGGTGATTTGGCTCAATCCGGAAAACCGCAACACCTGGGGCTTCGGCGACAGCGAGATGGACCGCTACGCCCCGCATTGCGACCTGGTGGAAGAATGCCGCAATCTCAACCAGCTTTACCGGCTGGTGGATCGCCTCGCCGCCGCCTGATCGGATGGGTGCGCGCGGCGCGCCGGCTGATTCGGTTGACGGCGGAGCGGCTTTTCGCCAAGATAAGAACGCGGGGCGGGGCGCATCAGGGCAACGGCGCGCACGCTCCACGAATCGACTGCTTCAAGGGTCCGCTAATGGCTGCGCACAGGGAAGATTTCATTTTGATGATGGTGGGGGGAATCACGCTCGATCCCTCGACCAAGATGCCGATCGTGATTCTCAAGGACCCGGACAACAAGCTTAATCTGCCGATCTGGGTCGGGCCGCTCGAGGCGACCGCGATGGCGACCGAACTGGAGGGCATCAAGCCCCAGCGCCCGATGACCCACGATCTGGTGCGGAACCTAATCGCCGAATTCGGCGCCAGCGTCGAGGCCGCCGAAGTGACCGATCTCCGCGACAACACCTACTATGCGCGCATCATGCTGCGCACCCGCGAGGGCGGGGCGCTGGCGATCGATTCGCGCCCGTCGGACGCGATCGCGATCGCGCTGCGCACCAAGTCGCCCATTTACGTTGCCAAAAAGGTGCTGGAAGCCTCCAGCGAACTGCACGAATCGGGCGCGGAGTCCCAAGGCTCCGACCAAAACCTGGCGGGAGTCTCGCGCGACAAATGGGCGGAGATTCTGGAGCGGATGGCGCCCGAGGACTTCAAGTACAAGATGTGACGCGGGACGGCCGGCCGCCCGTGCCCGCGCAATCGCGCCGGACGCCGCCCGTTTTGAATTCCTATGCCGGCCACTGTTCGCCGCCCCAAGATTAAGCGCAAGGATTTGCGCGCCCCCGACGAGTTCTCCACGTTCGTCGATCGGGCCGCCGAATTCGTCGAGGGCAATTCCAAGCAAATCATTGCCGCCTCCGCCGCCGCGATTGCGCTTGCCGTGATGGTGTTCGTCCTCGTCCGCGTGGATCGGGGCCGGGCGCGAGCGGCCGCGGCGAAATTCAGCGGCGCAGTCGCCGCGCTGAGCGGCGGCGATTACCAGCGGGCCGCGGTGCAATTCAAGACGCTCGCCGCGAGCGATTCGAGCCGCCGGCTCGGACAGTTGGCCGGCTTGTACCTCGGCAGCGCCTACCTGGAAAGCGCCAATCAACCCGACGCACCCAAGGGGCAGCGGACGGCGGATTTGCAAAAGGCGAGCGCCGCGCTGAACGCGTTCGTCGCCGGCGAACACGATCCGCTGTTCATCGGGATGGCGCGAATGAATCTCGCCGTCGCCTATGAACAGATGGGCGATTGGAGCCGGGCGGCGGACGCCTACGGGGAGGCGGCGAGTACGCCCGGACCGCAACAGATGCGCGCGCAGATGGGCGTCGCGCGGATGCTCGCGAAAGCGGGCAAGAAGGCCGCCGCAATCTCGGCCTACCGCGAATTCATCGCCGCGCATCCGTATGCCACGCAGCGCGAAGAAGCGATGGAATCGCTCGCGCTGATGGGCGTCGCGCCGCAGGCGGAATCGCCCGCGTCGGCGATCTCAGGGAAGCCGGCATCTTCCGCCAAGCCCAAGGCGGGCACCGCGCCGCTCGCGCCGTAATCCTCAGCCAGTCACTAAAGGCCGTCTTGTAAACCTCACCCCTAACCCCTCTCCCTTTAGGAGAGGGGAAGGGCAGAATCATGAGCGGTGGCGTTGCGTTCCCCCTCTCCAAAAGGGAGAAGGGGACAACAGGGGGTGAGGTTTATTAAATCGTGTCGGTCAGCGGGCGGCTTCCTTTTGCTTGAGGCGGGCCAATTCCGAATTGACCACATACTCGAACGCCTGATCGTTGGGCAATCCGACCACCGGGATGCCATCGACGTAGAACGTCGGCGTCGAATTCACGTGGATCGCGTTGCCGTCCGCCTGGTCCTGCTTGACGCGCTTGGCGGCTTGGGTGCCGGCGGCGCAGGCGCGGAGCGCGGTGCCGTCGAGTTTCAGGTCCCCGGCAAGCTTGTTCACCTTGTCGCTCAAGTTGGTGGGATTAATCTGCGGCTGATTGCTGTAAAAATAGCGGGCGAAGCTCCAGAACGCGTCGGGATTCTGCATCCGGGCGCATTCGGCGTACTCGGCGGCCTTGAACGCCCACGGATGCATGCCCAGCGGGAAAGCCTTGAAGATTAACTTGATTTTCCCCTTGTAGGACGTATCGACCAGCGTTTCGATCTGGCCGAAAGCATGGGCGCAGTAGGGGCATTCGAAATCGGCGAACTCGACGACCGTCACCGGCGCATCGGAAGAGCCGAGCACGGGGCGATCGTCCAGATGAATCTTGGCCAGGCTGATTCGGCCCCACGGGTCTTTGGTCAGGTCGAGCAGTTGGCCCAAAATCGCGTTCTTCTGATCCTTATCGACGTAGAGCGCGGTCGAGATGGTGCGCGTGCGCTTCATCGGATCGTTGGGCACCGGAATCTTCACCGTCACGTCGCGGCAATAAAGCCCGTGAATCCGCGTGTCAGTCGCCGGGCCGAGCGTGATCGTGCTGCTGTCGGGAGGAAGCTTAAAGTGTTTCTCCAGATAATTGACGATCGCCTTGTCCCGCGCCGGATTCGTCCCGGCCAGCTTGCGGCCCGGCGCACACGGGGCAGGTTCCGCGGCGGACGCGGGGCAGGGGAACCCCGTGGCGATGAGGCAAAGCGCAAGGGCGGCGGCGAGAACAGCGGTGGCGCGCCCAATTTCAGTGGCCGGAATTAAGGTTCGCATAGGGCCTACATAATACGGATGGCGCAATCGATCTTCCAGAGAGCGTGGCCCCACAAAATAGCGCCAATATCGCCGGCGATGCGGGGACCGCGCACGTTTTTCCACAGGGATGGGGAACTCGATTAGCGCGCGTCTCGGCGCTCGGAACCGCAACGCCCGCGCGGCTTTCCCGCACGTCACTTCGCATAAGAAGTATTATGTCAACTAGGTGGGCACTGGTTCAGTTTGAAAGCGCGGCAATCTGATCAAGCGTCCACGGCTTATCTGTGAGGCCGACAGCCATCGCGGGCGTAGTGTTCTTACCGAGAGCTTGATTCAGGCGGCCAAAATTGTAGTGCATGAAGTGGACGGCAACGGCGTGGATATGGTTCTCCACCTTTTTGCTGTGCCCTGCCGATAGCCGGGTGAACCGGCGCATGGATTGGCGCATGGTCTGGTTCTGCTTTTCAACGTAGGACGTATTAATGAAGGCAGGATCGGGATTGCCTTCCACCACGTTCTTTTTCGTGCCGACGCATTGCGGGAGGCTTGCGCGGCCCGGCGCCTCAGGATTGGCAACGCCGTAAATCTTCTGGAGCATGGCGTAGTCGATTTCATGGTGAAAGGCGTTCCAGACGGCGTACAGATAAGCGTGGTGGCCGTCCGTGGTTAGCTGTACGCGATGCGCGAGTCTGGCGGCCACATCTTCCATGAAGATGCTGCCGCTGTGTGCGTCGCGGCGGCCAACGTACCAGCCGATGGCAAGCTTGCTGTCGGCGTCAATCGCGGTCCAAGTCCAAACATCGCCGTAACCGAATTTGAATCGCTTCTCGAACGGCAGGTTTTTGGCGCGCGCATAGCAGAACGACCAGATTTCATCGCATTGAATCCGCTCGCATTTCAGATCGTGGACGTGCTCATCGTGGTACGCTTGGCAGCCTTCGCCAAGATCGGCCAGCAACTTGAGGACCGTGTTTTTCGCCACGCCCGTAATGCGGCAGATCGCGTTGATGCCATTGCCTTCAACCAGCAACGCCACGATTTGCGCCCGTCCTGCCAGCGGTAATCTATTCATACTGAACAACATACAAGAACGCTCTCGCGTTGTCAAGCAACCTTTTCCGCGTGACAGCAACGGTGCCCTCTGCTAAGATTCAGAGGCGTCGCGTTTGGATTGCCCACGCGAACAATTGGAGTCATGCCAAGTCGAACATTCAAAATGCCACTTGGACCGCAACAATATGACGTAACGGAAGTTGCGATCACGAATCGAAAAGACGGCGTAATCGAGTTTGAACTTGATGACGGCTCCGTCGTTCGCATGGGGATTGTTCCGACACAAATCGTGCGAGTAGAAGGAAGCTGGGACGGCGACGGGAATCCGTTGTATCTCGTAAAGCACGGGACAATCGTATCCACAATATCCGCGCCTGAATTGCTCCGCCGGAGGTAATTCCCGATGGCAGCAACGTTACAAGATAGCCGACTCGATTTGGGTCATGCCCCAAGTGTGGGCGTCCAGTTGGTCGGCGATCCTGTGGTCCTAGATCGTGTTCAAACCGCACTTTCCGATGGTTCAATTTTCCTCCAATTCATTTCACAAATTAAAGCTGTCGAACCAGCATCGCATAAATTCAAAAGACTCTTGAGTGAATGGCGGAAGGGAACTGGTCCTTCATCTTCCTTGTACAAGATCATTAGCCATCCAAGCTACCTGTCCATAATCGGAATGAAGGACGAGGCGTTGCCATTTATCTTTGAGGAACTCCAAAGGAAGCCCGACTATTGGTTTGCCGCATTGCGCGCTATTACGGATGAGAATCCCGTAGGGCACGATGATTCCTTTGATCGAGCGGTTCAGGCTTGGTTAAATTGGGGAGAGCAACACGGTTATGTCCGACGAGGAAGCTCAGGAGATTCGCGAGCGAATCAAGGGTTGGTTTCCTAAGCTCGCAGATAATTGGAAGCTAACTAGTTCCTTCGATCCCCGATATAACTGCCTCGCCTTCGCCGTTGGAGACACGCAGCGGTGGTGGGAATATGGCGCTACCGATGAACTTGGCGTTCGGACTCATTGGCCGAACGGCCTGACCGAAAGCGAAAAACTTTCCGACTGGATTGCTGCGCTCAAAACTTTACGCTTTGAATTAGCTGATGATGGAAGCGTGGAACCGGGATACGAAAAACTCGCACTTTATCGGAAAAAAGAAACCGCAACCCACGCGGCTAGACAACTATCCACCGGGAGATGGACAAGCAAACTCGGAAGATTTGAAGACATAGAACATGATACGCCTGACGAACTCACGGGAAATTCGCTCGAAGCATATGGCGCAATCGCGCAATTTATGAAACGTCGATTGCCCTAAGTACCTGACGGCCCTTTAGCCTTTTGAAGGACCCTTCCACCGGGCCGCCGCTGCCTTCCTAGCGATCTTTTGCCGCTCCGCCTTGGATACGCCCTTCCAGCGCGCCTTTCCACCCTTAGGGCCGCCAAGCTTGCCGAGCGCCACGGCAGCCGGGTTCTTGGGCCGTTCCGGCGGCTCCGGCGGGACAGGCTGTCCGGTTGCCATTTTCACGACTAATGAGGCAAGCTGGTTGGTGTCGCGGGGCATCCGAGAACGCTTTTGCATAGCCCCATGATGCCACCACTCGAAATGAAAAGCAAACAAGGAAGGAGACTCCAATGCCGGTTGACAAGAAGGACGTAGAGAACCTCATTGACGCCATCAACAACAATACCGCCGCGCTTTTGACCGTGGCGTTATCGATCCGAAGCGGTGCCGCTGGTACGGCGTCAACGCAGACTAACGACGGCTCAAGAGAGGGGACAATTTCCGATTTTAATTGGGTTATTAAGACAGACCTGCTTTCGCATCCTTGAGCAGATCACTTTTCCCGTTCACTCTTTGCGTCTCGTCCAATAACGTGACCGCCCATCCTAGGGCGTTCTTCGCGGTTTGGATCGATATGCCGTCTAGCGTCTGAATCAAACGATAAGCGAGTTCTTTTGTTTGTTTCATGTCAGGAGTTAAATGGGAGTTTTCCATGCGTGGCAATCCGAGCAAAATCCGTGCCAATTTGAGCTTTCCACTCAGGAAATCTCAAGGATTCTTTAAGTATCTCGTTGCACCAAGCAAACTGAACCAGTGCCACTAGGTGGGCACTGGTTCAGTTTGGGGAGACTCGGGGTTTAGC
>JBOHWK010000014.1:0-17752 GCA_050736715.1 Binataceae bacterium (SeqCode)
GGAGGGGTTAGGGGAGGGGTCGCCGCCGGCGTCCATCAGGTCGGCGTACAGCAGTTCGATCTCGCGGCCGATTCGCTCGTAGCGCGCAATCAGTTCGCTTGCGTCGGCACGCTTTAAGTAAAATTCAGGGTCGTTCATCTCGCCGCCGAGTGCGGCGCGCTCCGATTCTTTCTTTTCAATCTCGGACTCGATCTCCTTGCGGCGCCGTTCGAGCTTCTCCCGTTTGCGCGATGCTTCGCGATCGGATTTGGACTGAGTGCCGGCCCGCGGTGTCTCCTCTTTCAGCCGTTCGGCCTGCCCGTTCGCATTGCGCAACGCGGCAGAGCGCCCAGCGGGTTGCTGCGGAGCTCCCGCCGCGGCTTCGATCGCGGCCTTCTTAGCCAGATATTCGTCGTAATTTCCGAGATAGCGGGTGGCGTGGCCCTGGCCGACTTCGATTACCTCCGCCGCCAACTCGTTCAGCAGGTAGCGATCGTGGCTTACGAGTACCACCGTTCCGGGGAAGCGCCGCAATGCGTCGAGGAGCGTGTCCTTCGCCACGATATCGAGGTTGTTGGTCGGCTCGTCGAGCAGCAGGAAATTGCTCGGCCGCGCGAGCACCTTCGCGAGCGCGAGCCGCGCGCGTTCGCCGCCCGACAGCACCCGGACGGGTTTGTGAACGTCGTCGCCGGAAAAAAGCATCGCGCCCAACAGTCCGCGGACTTCGCCGGCGGTCATCGCGCCCGCAACGCCGTCGAGTTCATTGAGGACAGTTTTTCCGTAATCGAGCGATTCCGCGAGGTTCTGCGCGAAATATCCGATTTTGACGCTATCGCCCGCGATTCGCTCGCCGCCGGTCATCGGCTCCACGCCCGCCAGCATCTTCATTAGCGTCGATTTGCCCGATCCGTTGGGGCCGGCCAGCGCGATTCGCGCGCCGCGCTCGATCGCGAGATCGATTCCGCCATAGACGGTAAGCTCGCCATATCGTTTGACCGCGCCCTTTAATGCGAGCGCATGGCGCGTGCCGCGTTCGCAGGGCGGGAACGAGATCGCGGGCGCCTTCGCCGCGCCCTCGGCCGGCGCGAGCCGGTCGATCTTCTCGAGCTGCTTGATTCGGCTCTGGACCAACCGCGCCTTGCTCGCCTGCGCGCGGAAGCGGCTGACGAAATTCTCCATGTGCTCGATTTCGACGCGCTGCTTCTCAAACGCGGCCATCTCCAATAGGCGGCGCTCTTCGCGCGCGGCGAGATAGCGCGTGTAGCCGCCCTGATATTCGGTCAGGCGGCCGCGCGAGACTTCGACCGTGCGATCGGTCACGCGATCGAGGAAATAGCGATCGTGCGAAACCAAAATAATTCCGCCCTGATGCGCGCACAGGTATTCCTCGAGCCAGTTGCGCGCCTCGATGTCCAAGTGGTTGGTCGGCTCGTCGAGCATCATGAAATCGGGCGCGTCGAGCAGGAGCTTGGCGAGCGCGATTCGCATCCGGATGCCGCCGGAGAATTCCTTAACGTCGCGCCCCAAGTCCTCCTCCGTGAAGCCGAGGCCGAAGAGCACGGCGGTCGCGCGGCTTTCCGCCGTGTAAAAATCGTGGCGTTCGAGTTCGGTCAGCACGTCGCCGTACTCGGCGAGCGCGGCGTCATGGTTGGGACCCGAATGCTCCCGCGCAAGGAGCTGTTCCAGTTCATGGCGGCGCGCGTCGAGCGATTGCATCCGTTCGAGCGCCGACAAGGTCTCGCGCAGGACCGATCGTCCGGCCATTTCGGGCGCGTCCTGCGGGAGGTAACCGACGCGCGCTCGCTGCGGCAATGCGATCCGGCCCGAGTCCGGCTCAATCAGCCCCGCGATCATTCGCATCAGGGTCGATTTGCCGGCGCCGTTAAGCCCGACCAGTCCCGCGCGCCCGCCATCGGACATCGCCCAATTGACGCCGCCCAGGATTACGCGTCCACCGTAGGACTTCGCGAGATTGTCGAGGCTAAGCATGGTAAACAGTTAAGCGTACCAGCGCGGGCGCATCGCCGAAAGGCGGGCATCCCCGGCGCGGGGCTGGGGAAATTATCGGGTCAAGGAGCTCACATGGAAGGTTTCAAGAAATTTCTGCTGCGCGGCAACGTGGTCGATATGGCCGTCGGAATCGTCATCGGCGCGGCCTTCGGCTCGGTGGTGAAGTCCTTCGTCAAGGATTTGCTGACGCCGTTTATCGCCGCGATCGTGAGGAAGCCGGATTTCTCCGCGATCGCGTTTCAGATCAACGGCAGCAGCTTCATGATCGGCCAATTCGTGAATACGATCGTCTCGTTCGCGATCATCGCCGCCGCCGTCTATTTCGGAGTCGTATTGCCGATCAATATGTTGGTCGCCCGCGTCACTCAAGCGCCTCCCGCCGATCCGACGGCCAAGCAATGCCCCGAATGCTGCAGTACGATTTCGATTCAGGCGAAGCGCTGCGCGTTCTGCACGTCGCCGCTGCCCGCCTGAACCGCGCAAAGATTACCCCGGAGCCGCGGTCCTGCGAGCCGTGACGGTGGACGCACTTTGCAGCACGGCGCGCCGATGGCGCTTCATCGCGGCGATAAGCCGCGCGGTGGGCTTCGACGGATTTAGAATGGCGCCGAGAAAGACTTTGCGATCCACTGCGGTCAGTTCCATCCGCTTGACGGACGGAGTCACTCGAAGCTCCAACTGCTCCGATTCAGGCCCGCCCCGCGTACGCCTCGATTTTTTCGCCTTGATCATGGGTCGCATCGCCGTCTCCGTACGGTACGTTAATGTGCATATCGACGCGAGCGGCTGGTGTCCATCGCGGCGTAACGGGTCAAAACATGGAGCGGCAACGGCCTCACCTTCGCCCCGATACCTTGCGCTGTGGCGGTGGTGGCGGAGGCGCGGCCGCTTCCGCTTCCGCGAAGGGCGATTCCGCCAGCGCGTCGAGTTCGCGGCGAAACCAGATAACCGCGCCGAGCGCCGCGAATGCCACCACAATCAGGATCTTCTTGAGCCGCGAGGAGCGGTACTCGGCGATTACCGTGTGGCTACCCGCCGGGACCTTAACTCCGATAAAGCTCGGCGACACCATGTAGGCTTGCGCGAGCTTGCCGTCGATCCGGACGCTCCAGTTGGGATGGTAGGTGGCTTTCAAAACCAGGAACGCGGGCGTGGTCGCCGTGACGCTGAGCTTCATCCAATCCGGCCCGATCGCAACGTCGCGCGCGGTTCCCTTGCCGGGACTCCATAGGGGTGGCGGAGGCGGCGGGCCGGGACGCTCGTAGTTATAGACGATGAAATCGTCCGCGGCGGGGCCGTTGCCTTTGAGCCATGCGATGTTCTGCGAAAGCAGGCTTGCTTGGGACGGCGCGTCGCGCGGCATCAGTCCGTTGGCGAATTCGCCGTAGCCGCCGGTGTCGCAGGAGTAAAGGATGTATTTCGCGGTCTTCTTAATCGGCGTAAGAAACGCAGGCATCTTTCTCGATGCGGGCGCGACGACGTAGCGCACGTTGAACAGCCGGTATTGGGCAAAATTCGTGTCGTCGAAGTACCAGATCACGTCGCCGTTAAGCGTCATCGCCTGATACGGCGGGCCGAACGCCACGATCGCGTCCATTGTCATCAGGTCGAAGAAATGGACATAGCCCCACTTGAGTTGCTTGCCCCAATTCGCACGCAATCCGCCGTAGGTGCGGCCGGGCGGCAGGCGCACGATAGTGTCCAAGATCGTCAATATATCGGGATCGGAAGCGACGGCTTGCCGCGTCTCTTCCATCCATTTCGTGTTGATTCGGTAGTAATCGTTGCGTTCGTGGATCGCCGGGAAGAGAATCGCGAGAATCAGGATTCCCGGCGCAATCGCCCGCATCGCCGGCGCGCGAACCCGCGCGAACCGGCTCCAAATCCATTCTCCGCCCAGGCCCATCAGCAGGATCGCGCCGAGGTCGATTCCGCCGATGAACCGGTTGAAGATCAACAACTGCTTCATCGGGATGAAGTCGATGGCGCGGCCCCACGTCGGGCGGCCGAAGTAGATGAGCAGCGAGGGGATGAAAACCGCAAGCGCCACTTGCGCGTTGCGGCCGGTCTTTCTGATCGCGGCGACGATTCCGATTGCGAACAGCGCGGTCAGGGCGGCGGGCCGCCCGAAGTCGAACAGTTGCCCCGTTACGATCCAGGTCAGCGTCTTGGCGGCGCCGTACGCCTTGTACGGATCGACCTGTAGATAGGGACTGATGTCGAGGTATTTCTGTTCGAGAAAAAACGGAACCGACATATACGCCGTAATCACGCCGGCCGGGATCGCGACGATCGCCAGCCGCGCCACGCGCTCGCGCCATCGTTTCGGCTCCCACGCGATCGCAAGGGCAAGCAGCGCAACCGCCGAGACCGCCATGATTGTCCCGTTCAGGATATTGGAGAGCACGAGCGCCGAGGACGCGGCGATCGCGGCGGCGCATCCGGTGCCCCGCTCGATCGTGCGATAGACGCAGGCGATCGAAATTATCAGCAAATGCATCGCGGCGAGCTGGCTGAACATCCCCTGCCCGCGCCAGGTGTAGGTTTGGTATTCGAATCCGTAGAGGTAATTGGCGGAAATCAGCGAGGAGCAAGCGGCGCCGGCGGCGGCGGCGATGGGCGAAAAATCCATCCGGCGCATCGACCAATAGACCGTGAGCGGCAGCCCCACCAGCATCAGGTAGCGGGTCAGGTTGAAGAGCGTCAGGAGGTCCACACGGCCGAGCAGGAGCCAATAGAGGGCGGCGACGGCGACGTGCGGCAGATGCTGGTAGTAGAAGAATTGCGCGATCCCCATTTCTAGCTGCGGCAGCCAGAAATCGAAGGGATTCGCGCCGCGAGCCATCGCGGCGGCGGCTTCGCGCACGAACAGAAAATGGAAGGCGTCGTCGTTGAGATTCGGGACGGCGCGCAATTCCGGAAAAAGCGCGATCGCGTTGAACACGATCGGCACGCCCACCAGCGCGGCAATCGTGAACCGCGTGGCGCGAGTCTCGGCTTCGTCGATGGACGGCATCTTCGTTGGCGCCGTTATCGTATAGCATCGCGCGGCCGGGATGGAGCCGCCGCCGCGGGTACGCTGTTCCGGGCGGAATTATTCGAGCGCGGCAATCAAGCGCGGCAGGTCGCCGGTAACGATTTGCCACAAGATGTCGAAATCAACCGAATCGTAGCCATGAATAAGCCGATTGCGCAGACCGACGATCTCGGTCCACGGGATATCGGGGTGGCGGGTTCGTTCCTCAGCCGATACCCGCCCGGCCGCCTCACCGATAATCTCCAGCAGACGCACAAGCGAGAGGTTCAGTTGGCGATCGGTGTCAAGGTCGGCGCGGCGCCTGCACTGCACCATCATGGCTCGGCATACTGGACTTCGGCCTCGGCAATTACGCGGCTGCGAAAGCCGGGGCTAAGAAAATTCGGCGTGTTCAAGTCAACCTTCCTGCCCACGAGATCGGAAAGCTCACGCTCCAATGCAAAGAACTCCAAGCCCGGAATGTGGCCGGGGTCGAACTCAACCAGGATGTCCACGTCGCTTTCGGGCCGAAAGTCGTCGCGAAGAATCGACCCGAACAACGAAAACCGGCGAATATGATTCCGGCGGCAGAATTCGGCGATCCGGTCTTTTGGAATTTGAAGCCGGGGGCTCATCCTGGACCATTTTCGCTCACGCGATTCGCTTGGTAAAGCGCCCCACGCGGCGGAGGAAGCGGCTTCGTCCACTGGGGCATCTTCGCTGGAAGCAATCAATCCGCGGGTTCGGCCGGCTCGTCGATGACCGGGTTTTCGATCGCGCCGATTTTCTCGATTTCGATTCGCACCACGTCGCCCGCCTTCAGCCAGCGCGGCGGATTCATCGCCGCCGCCACGCCGGCCGGCGTGCCGGTCGAGACGATCGTTCCCGGCTCGAGCGTAAAGACCGTGGAAAGCGTCTCAACCTGCGCGTAGCAATTGAAAATCATGTGGCTGGTGTTGGAGTTCTGGCGCAACTCGCCGTTCACGAAGGTTTTGAGTGTGAGTTTGTGCGGATCGCCGATTTCGTCCGGCGTGAGAATCCACGGGCCAATCGGGCCGTGCGTGTCGAAGGATTTGCCGAGCGTCATCGTGGGCGATTTCATCTGCCAATCGCGCACGCTTACGTCATCGACGATCAGATAGCCGGCGATGACGGCCGGTGCATTTGTGCGGGTTACATGGCGGCATCGCGAGCCGATTACGAAGCCGAGTTCGCCCTCGTAATCGAGGCATTCCGACACGCGCGGGCGATGGATCGGATCGCGCGGTCCGGTGACGCAACTCGATTGCTTGTTGAAGAAGATCGGGAATTCGGGCGGCTTCATCCCGGTCTCGCCAACGTGGCCGGCGTAATTCAGGCCGATCGCGAGAAATTCGGGCGGGCGGCGGATCGGAGCCTCCAGCTTGACGGCGGAGAGCGCGATCCGGTTCACGGAATTCCGCGCCGCAGTGCGCGCGCGTTCCATCGCCTCCTCCCCGCCCGCGAGCAGGGCAACCATCTCGCGCGGGATGAGCGGGTCGGCTTCCGCCAGATCGACAATCGCGTCATCGACTACGGCGCCGATTCGCGTCGCGCCACTGTGGGTGAAAGTCGCAAGCTTCATGGCCATGAGAGGTTAGCAGAAATCGCCGCGCCACCCCATCTTGTGCAATGGGGCGGCAAGCGGCAGCATCATTGACAAAAGGCGCCGCCGCAATGGCCCAAAACGGAAATTATTTCAACTTTTTCAACCACGGATTCATCCGCGTTGCCGTTGGAGTGCCCCCGGTGCGGGTCGCCGATCCAGCGTTCAACGCCGATGGAACGATTGCGCTGATTCGCGAAGCGGCCCGGCGCAAGGCCATCCTCGCATTGTTCCCGGAACTGGGGATTTCGGCGTATTCGTGCGACGACCTGTTCCAGCAACGCGCGCTCCTCGATGCGGTTCTCGACGGGCTGAATCGCGTCATCGAGACCACCGCGAAACTGCCGATCGTCGCCGTCGTCGGCGCGCCGCTCCAAATCGGCAACCTGCTCTACAACTGCGCGATCGCGATCCATCGCGGCCGCATTTTGGGCATCGCGCCCAAGACCTACCTGCCGAACTACCGGGAATTTTACGAACCGCGCCAATTCAGTTCCGCCGATGCCGCCACTTGCGATGAAGCCGACATCGGAGCGCATCGCGGGGTTCCCTTCGGCAACCGGCTCCTGTTCCAGCACGAGGAGCAGCCGCTATTTTGCTTTCACGCCGAGATTTGCGAGGACCTGTGGGTGCCGATTGCGCCGTCGGCGTATGCGGCGCTCGCGGGCGCGACGGTTTTGCTCAATCTCTCCGCGTCGAACGTCACGATCGGCAAGGCCAACTATCGCCGATCTCTCGTCGCGAGCCAATCGGCGCGATGCCTTGCCGCGTATCTCTATTCGGCGGCGGGACCGGGAGAATCGACCACCGATCTCGCCTGGGACGGCCACGCGCTGATCGCGGAGGACGGCGTCGTGCTCGCGGAATCGATCCGGTTCCACGATAGACCGCAACTGGTCTGTTCCGAGATCGACCTGGAACGGCTGTCGCAGGAGCGGATGCGCCAGAACACCTTCGGCCAATCGGCTGCGCGCGAGCGCGATCGGCTCGACGGGTTCCGGCGGATTCCGTTTTCACTCGAATTGCCGCGGCGCGCGAAACTGCTGCCGGAACGGCGCTTCGAGCGCTTTCCGTACGTGCCGGCCAACGCGGCGGCCCGGGACGAACGCTGCTCCGAAGTGTTCGAGATTCAGGTGCAGGGATTGGTCACGCGGCTGCGCGCGGCGGGATTCGAGCGCGTGGTAATCGGGATCTCCGGCGGAATCGATTCCACTCACGCGCTGCTGGTGTGCGCGCGCGCGATAGACCGGCTGGAGCGCCCCCGCTCGAACATCGTCGCGGTCACGATGCCGGGATTTGCCACCGGCGAGCGCACGCTCGATCAGGCGCGGCGGCTGATGGCTGCAATTGGATGCGAGGCGCTGGAGATCGACATCCGGCCCGCCTGCCTGCAATTGCTGAAGGACATCGGCCATCCGTATGCGGCGGGGAAAAAAGTTTACGATGTCACCTTCGAGAACGTCCAGGCGGGCGAGCGCAGCAACCATCTGTTCCGGCTCGCGAATTTGCGCGGCGCAATCGTGGCCGGCACGGGAGATTTGAGCGAATTGGCGCTTGGCTGGTGTACCTACGGCGTCGGCGATCAGATGGCCCATTACAATCTCAACGCGGGCGTGCCAAAGACGCTGATTCAGCACGTGGTCCGCTGGGTAGAGGAGCGGGGCGGGTTGGGCGCCAAGGCGAGCGCGGTCCTGCGGGACATCCTCGCGACGCCCATTACACCCGAACTCGTCCCCGCCGCCGGCAAGGGTGGAACGCCGGCGTCCGATACCGAAGCGGCGCTCGGCCCCTACGAACTGCACGATTTCTTCCTCTATTATACGTTGCGCTTCGGCTATGCGCCGCCGAAGACGGCGTACCTCGCGCATCTCGCGTGGCGCGATCGCAAACTTGGCGAATGGCCTGATATTCCGCGCGCGCATCGCACCGAGTACGATATCGCGGCGATCAAGCGGACCCTGAACACCTTCCTGTACCGCTTTTTCCGGATGAGCCAGTTCAAGCGCAGCGCGGTTCCCAATTCGCCCAAGGTCGGTTCGGGCGGATCGCTTTCGCCGCGTGGAGATTGGCGGGCGCCCTCCGACAGCGAGGCGGCGGCGTGGCTGGATCGATTGAAGGCAATCCCGGATCGCGACTGAGATTATTTTGGAGCGTGAACGATGAAACTAAAGATTGCGATTGCGGCGGCGATAATCGGGACGGCATTCGCCGCGTCCGCCAATGCGAAACCGGCGGCAGCGCCCGCCAGTTCTCCCGCCGCGTCCGGAAAGGCGCCCGCGATTACGCTCGAACAGCGCGAGCTTGGGATCGACATGATCGGAGCGATTGACGCCAACAGCCCTGCCGCGTACCGCAAACTGGTCCTGCCCAAGGCGCTGGCCTGCTTCAATTCGGGCAACCAACTCTATTTCGATGAGTGGATGTCACACCAGTTGGAGTTCCCGGTCAAGGGAAAATATGCCCTTGGCATAATCGAATTGGACAAGAATCAACCTTCGCACGGCCTCTATCTGGACTATCGGGTGCCGCCGACGCACGATATCTCGATTTCTTACACGGCGGCCGACGGGAGCGCGATGACGCTCAATCGCCCGATCGTGCGCCACGGCGGGAAGTGGTACGCCGATATTCCGTGTCCCACCGCTTTGGAAATGAAGCGGCTGGGCGCGGCTCACAAGCAGGTGGCCGCGGCGTTTGCGCGCGCGCGCCGGCTTTACCCCAAGTTGAAAGACCCCCTCAAGTCGCAGCTCGCCGCGCTCCTGGCCAAGAGCGACGCGCCCGGCGCATGGAAGTTGTGCTCCAAGTCGATGCACGTGGACATTTACACGGCGCGCGCGCTGGTTTCGATTTTGGCGGAAAAGAGCCCGAATACTCCGGTGGCCGCGGCGCTGTTCAACTCCGAAGTCCGCTCCGCGCCTTAAGCACGCGCCCGCGCCGCGTTGATTCCCCGCTTCCGGATACGCGGGTGCATCGTTTCGCCCGATTCCGCCGGCCATCGCCGCACTGTCCCGATCCGGCGCATTATGTTTCAGCCGGCGTTTCGGCTCGCTTCACGCGGCTGCCCCCGACCCTCCGTCCGGGATTTCATTCGCGGCTCGCCTTCCAGGCCGGTTCGATAATGGCGCATCGCATGAAACCGCGGCGGTGAATTTCACGCCCGCCGGAGCGCGCCCGCATCGATTCCTCAAGCGAATCGCGCCCCCTCCGATTCACCCGCCCGGTCCCAATCCGGGACAGTTGCACTTTCCGGTTGCGCGCCGTCCCGATTCCGGACGCATCCCGGCGCGATCCTGTTTCACGAGGCGCCCGCATACGCGGCGCGAATGTCCCAATGCGATACGCATTCGCACGAATGAGATTGACGCACTAATCGCAAATACTCGCGGCATGGCGGTTGCTGTGTGTGCAGATGGCTACGCGCACACATACCAATTGCGAGGCAACTGTCATGTCATGCTCACAACATCGATTCAAGTTGACGGCGATCGTGCTATTCGCGGCCCTGCTGCCGGCGCCGCTGGCGGGATCGATCGCGCGGGCGCAGGCCCTCGAAGCGGGCGGATTGGCCGCGCCCGAAGCCGGATGGACGCTCGGCCCCAATTTGCTCGAGAACGGAGACTTCTCGGATGGAACCGCCGGATGGACGATGACCCCCGGATGCTTCAGCGTCGATCCATCGACCGCCGCGCCCAACGGCGCGGCCAGCCTGATGCTGGCAAATCCAAACACCTGCAGCCCCTACACGGCGCTCGCAAACAATGGCGTTAGCGCGGCCGGCGGCAACCTATATACGATCGGCGGACAGATAAAGACTGACAATGTGACGGGTCCGTACACGGCTTCCGGCGTCCGAATCGACTTGTTCGGCGCCGCCAATTCGCCGGCGCTTAGCGGCACCGACGATTGGACCACAGAGACGATACAACACGCGATCGTCGCGCCCGGGACCAAAAGCCCGTTCCGCCTCGAGGCCTACGCGCAACCGTCGGGAACCGCCTGGTTCGCCAATCTGTCGATGCAACAGGAGCTGCCGCCGCCGCTGCAAATGTTCCTGCTCTATCCGAATTACCGGGGACTGATGTTCAGCGACGGCAGCCAGACCGCCAGTTTCGATTTGACCGTAAATCCTCCCGCGGGCACGGCGCTAAGCGGGCTCTCGGTGGAACTTACCGTCATCGATCGGAACGGCGCGGTGGTCGCCAGCCAATCGCTCAGCCCTTCCGCGCAGGAGTTCACCGGCGGGGTCGATATGGCGGAGTTGCCCGACGGGGCGTATCAGGTGGCCGGCACGCTCTTGGATGCGAGTGGCAATGTTCTGTTTACGCAGTCACCCTATTCGATAGTGAAGCTCGATGCGTCAGCCCGCGCCGGAATGAAGGCCTGGGTCGATTCCGGCAACGCCGCGCACTTCCTCGGCGGCGATCCTCATTTCGTCCTCGGCATATACGACACGACCGGATACTCGGATAGTCCGGGCGCTTATGGGGCCGAGCTTGCCGCGATCGCGCAGGCGCCCATCGACATGCTGATCAATTATTACATCACGCAAGCTCCGGTTGCGGCGATTCAGGCGTACACAACGGAAATGGCGCAATATGGAATGGCGTTTTTGCCGACGGTTAACGACTTTTACACCGGGAACCAGAATTATCCGGCTGCCCTGGCCGCTCAACTGGGCGCCTCCAATCAGGACCAGTTGATTTCGGATTATGCATCCGCATTGACCGCCGATCCGGGCGTCGTGGGTTACTACGTGCAGGACGAGCCGGGCCTTTCGCTCCAACCCGAAACATTCCATCAATATTCGCTGATCAAGCAGAGCGACCCGCCGGGATTCGACTTCACCGTTACCAACCAGCCGCTCACCGTTCCGTTCTGGAAGGACACTGTGGACGCGGTGGGCGTCGATCCCTACCCGCTGTACTACGCCGCGAACAACGACCTGGCCGAAGTTGGCGATTGGACGCGGGAGGCGGTGCGGGCCGTTCATGGCGCCCGCCCGGTCTGGACCGTGATTCAGTTCTTCCAGCAGACCTCCCAATCGGCGTGGCCCACCGAACAGCAACTGCACGACATGAGTTGGATGGCGATCGACGAAGGCGCGATGGGCCTCTTCTATTGGTCGTACGGCGCGCGCGGGCTGGAATGGGTAAAGGACCCCGCGCTGCACCAGGCCTATTACCAGGAACTGATCGACGTAACCTCTGAGATCGAATCGCTCGAAGCCGTGCTGCTGCGTCCCGACGCTCCGGTTTTGTCCGCCAATTCGCAAGCGGGAACAATCGTCACCAAGGAAAAGGACCTGGGTGACGGAACCCGGTACGTATTCGCGTATAATCATTCCGCTTCGGCGGTGACCGCCCAATTCACTCTCGCCGCGCCCGCGGCGTACGCCTGGGATTACGAAGACGGCACGGCGCTGATGAACGGCACCGGCGCCGCATTCTCCGCAACCTTCCAGCCTTACCAAGCCCACGTCTTTGAAATCAGCAACAGCGGCCCAACTCCGACTCCGGGGGCGTCGCCCAGCGCGACCGAGACCCCGGCTCCTTCCGCAACCGCCACGCCCGATCCGGCCGGCACGCCGTCCCTGACTCCAACCCCGACGTTGACTCCAACTGCCACCGCATCCGCCACTCCCACCGCGACGGTCACCGCCACGATGACTCCAACTCCGACGCTCACCGCTACCGTGTCGGCGACCTCAACCGGCACCGCGACCGCGACCTCCACTGCGACCGCGACCCCCACCGCGACCGCCACTGCCACCATGACGCCAACGCCGATCGCAACGCCGACTGTCGTCCCATCCCCGATGCCAACGACTTCTATCCGCTTCGGACATTCGCGGCTCGAATTTCCGGCAACCAAAGTCGGCGCCACCAACCCGATGACCGAGGAAATCGTGAACAGCGGCAAGACGAATCCCCTGCTCATCGCGAGCGTAAGTTCGTCGGATCCGGGCAATTACGCGATTACCGCCAACACTTGTCCCGCGGATGGAATCGGGCTTGCGCCCGGCGCAACCTGCGCCGTAACCGCCGCCTTCACCGCATCCGCTCCCGGCATGGCGCCCGCCGCATACCTCACGATTACCGACAATGCCGGCGGCGGAACGCAAAAGATCGCGCTAATCGGCCGCGGCGCCGCCAACGTGAAATTGCTGCCGAAGAAAGGATTGCGATTCGGGAAAGTCAGGCAGGGCGCGGCGCGGACGCTGACCGCCACTGTCTCCAATTACGATAACGCGCCGGTGTCCCTCGGGCCGCCGGACTTCATCGGTCCCGGCGCCGGCGGCTTCAGCGTTACCGGAGGCACCTGCGGCACGGCGATCGGCGCCGCGCGCTCGCCAAACGCGCCCGCCAGTTGCACCTACAAAATTACTTTCACCGCCACCAAGGGGCGCCACGCGTCCCGGCTGACGCTCACCGCCGCCGCCGGTGCGAGTCTCGCGCGCGGCATCGAATTGAACGGCATGGGAATTTAGCGCAATGCCGCGCGGGTCCGGCGGCGTCCGATTCGGGCGCCGTTGGACTTCGCGCAATCCGATGATTTAGATTCGCCGCGTGACGCAAGGAATCGAGGGCGCAAGCCGCGCGCTGGGCGTACTCTGCGGCATCGCAATTCTGGCGATCGCCGCACGCGCCGCGGCAATCGTGCTGCGGCCGGCAATCCGCGATCGCGATCGCCGGTTTGCCATCGCGATGGCGGCGCTCGCGGCGCTCGCGATCGTCAAATTGGCGCTGCTGCCGGTGTTTCCGGGGTATGTCGTGGACATGCGCTACGTTTCGCTGTGGACTTGGGTAATAGCGCGGCTTGGCCCCGCGCACATCTACGATCCTATCTATCAATGCAAATATGCTCCCGCTTATCTGTATGCGCTGTGGCCGGCCGGTTCGCTGGCGGCGGCAATTTCTCCGGGCAAGCCCGGCGCGGTCCTGCGCATCCTGTCCGAATACCCGCCGATCCTGACGGACCTGGTTTTCTCGGCGGCCGTCTATGCCGCGATCAGGCGAATCGCGCCGCCGCACCTTGCGCTGGCCGGCGCGCTTCTCGCGGCGCTCAATCCGGCGCTGATTTACACCAGCTTGGTATGGGGCCAGAACGATTCGGTCCTCGCCGCGGCGATTTTGCTGAGCACGTTGCTCGTCGCCGATTCCCGCTATGCGATCGGTTGGGCAATGGCGGCGCTTGGGGTTCTAATCAAGGCGCAAGGACTGATTTTACTTCCGGTACTGGCGTGGTGGATGCTGCTCGAAAGCCGTCCGCGCGATTGGATCGCCCCGGCGGCGGCGGCCCTTGGAATGGCGGCGCTCGTCACCGCGCCGTTCCAAATCGGGCGTTCGTGGCTGCTGCTGCCGAACCTCTACACGGAGTCGCTCGGATGGTTTCCGCGCGCGACCGCCAACGCGTTCAATCTGATGTTCCTGTTGGGCGGGCTGCATTCTTACGATTCGGCCAAGGTCTTCGGAATTTCGTATTTTGCTTTGGGCAATCTTTTGTTTCCCGCCACATACCTCGTTGCCGGCTGCGTCATCTGGCGCAATCGCAGCCTTCGCGCGCTGCTGTACGCGGTGTTTCTGGTCTATCTCGGAATGTTCGTGTTCGAGACGCGAATCCATGAGCGTTACCTCTATTATGCGGTCGCCCTCATTGCTCCGCTGGTATTCGATTCATGGATTGCGCTCGCATTGCTGGGCACGCTAACCGCGACGCTCCTCTTCAATTTGGTCTTGGTGAAGTTCGTTCTCGAACACCACGTATTTTTCGCCGCGAACGATCCGGCGGCAACCGCCGCCGCGGCGATAAATTTGGCCGCGTTTGCGATAGCGGCCTTGTGGGGACTTGCGATCGCGGCGCCGTCCGGCTCGCGATTCCAACGATTGCCCACCGTCCTCAAACGGTTGCTCGCGCCGCCGGGTTTCGCGACGGCATCCAACCGCGCCGTGGCGGCTGTGGCCGGCACAATGAAGCCGCACGGCAAACGGAAGGGGCGGAGACAGTCGCGTGGCCATCGTTAGCGGAAGTCAGGTGTATCGCATCTAGGTGGTTTTGTTCGCGGAAAATCGTGCATCGAGTCATCGTGGCCCAAAAATCGCCGTGCCGCGCGGGCGATTCCCCGGTCGGTCGAAAATTGGCCGTCCCGACGATTCTTTTTCGCTATTGAATAACCCCGGAATTGAATCGTCTGTTAAGATCGGGTGCGGGTAGCTCTCGTACCTGCCGGTTGGATGCTCCTCCCACCACCAACCGGTTACCGTTCGCAGCTATGCGGACGGCCGCTACGAACGGCGGGCGTTGGAGAGTCTCCCCCCCTCTTCAACGGCCCGCCTTTTTTTATCCCCGCCGCCCAAAAAGCTTGACATCGAGCGAGTGGGCGGTCATAGCATCGGACGCGATGTCATGGCGGTTACAATCGTTGACGGCTCTTTCACTGTTGCTGCTGGTGTACAGCGCGATCGGGCTGGGCTTGAGCAGTTGCACGAGCAGCAGCAGTCCCGGACCGGCGCCGACGCCCGGTCCCGGCTTTTCCATCGACTCGATTATCGTCGCTCCGCCGCTCTCTCCGACCCCGACGCCCACTGAAGAGCCGACTCCTACCGGATCGCCCAGACGGACCCGCACCGCCACTCCGACCGCCACGCCCGCGATGACCATGCGGCCGACCGCCGCCAACACCAGCGTCGAATCGGGAGACACCATCGGATTCGATGCGCAAGCACACGTAAGCCGCGGCCATAAACAGGGTTACGAGGATATCACCAACACGGTCCTGTGGAGTTCGACCGCGCCGTCGATTTTAATCCCGCCGCTTCCCGATCAGCCGGGCGTTTATACCGGCGGATTTACCGGATGCGCCTGCGTCGGGGCGAGCGCGGCGAGCGTTATCAGCAATTCCGTGACGGTCGGGGTGAACCTGGACCCGAACTCCTGCCCGACGTGCCAACCTCCTTCGCCAACTCCGACTGCGGCGCTGGTGGGCGCCGCAACGCCTCCCGAATCGGGCGGCGCGCCCGCCACCGGCATCCGCAACGCGGGCGTTCTGATGTGGACCTACGATGCGGGCGCGCCGCTGCGCGGACCTATCTCCGTCGCTTCGGACGGCTCGATCTATTTCATTACCCGCGACGGTTTCCTCCACGGAATCGACTCCGCCGGCAGGTCGATTCTGGACGCGCCCGCAGCCGGCCGGGAAGCGGCCGCGATGGCCGGGGGCACGGTAGCCGCCTTTATCCAGCCGGCAACGCTGGCAGCATTCGGACCGGGCGGAACCGTGAAATGGCGGCTCGGAATTGGCAATGGGCCGGGGCCGATTGTCGTCTCCGGCGGCGCGATCTACACGATTGCCGGCGATGAGATCGTCTCGGTCAATTCATTCGGCCTGCTCAATTGGAAAATTCCCGCCGACGGCGCGGCGGCGCTGACTCCATCCTCCGATGGAGTGCTGGTGGGCGTGCCGGGAGGCGCGGTCAGCGAGATCGCGGCCGACGGCGCCGTGGCGTGGACCGTCACTCCCCCGGGCGGATTCGCCGGGACGCTTGCCGCCGCCGGCGACCTCGCCTACGCCGCTTCCGCAAGCGGCGTCCTTTACGCGATCGATGTGCGCACGGGGCGGCAACTCTGGAGCATCGCCACGAATGCGAAAATCGCGGCGGGGCCGGCGGCCTCGCCGTCCGGCGCAATCTTCCTGGGCGCGGGGGTTATCGAGGCGGTGTCGCCCGGCGGCGGCATCGAATGGACCCAGCCTGCCCTCAAGCCCGGTCCGGGACCGCTCGCCGCGGCGGGCGCCGACGGTGTCTTCGCGGCGGGAACGAGCGGCATCGGCGCGATGATCGGCGGCGGCGGCGAATTCCTCTGGACCTCGCGCAGCTTCGGCGCGATTGCGCAAGCGGTCGCCTCTGCCGGGGGCGTGCTTTACGTTGCCAACTCGCACGGAAAAATCTTCGCGGTCAAATAATTCTCGCATCGCCATGTGCAGCAGCACTCCGCGCTTGACCTCGCTTCAAAAAAGGTGCGTAAGTATGGGAGAAGGCTGCGTTAGCTTCTGAGGCGATGCGGATGAAAAGGCATGCTGTGGCGGCAATCGCGATTCTTGCGCTGCTAACCCCGCCCTTGGGAACCATCGCGCGGGCGTGGGAGGGCCGCGTCGATGAGAACATCGTGAGCCTCGCGGTTCAGGCACTGCCCGCGTCGCCGCTCGCCGATTTTTTCAACCGCAACCAAATCGCGCTTCAAGATCATGCGACTGAACCCAACACCGTGCTCAAAAAGCGCTACGGCCAGACCGAGGAAATCCGCCATTACCTCGAGGTCGAGATTTATCGTCCGAAAGAATTCGACGCGCTGTCCTCCAGTTACACCGAAATGGTCCGCCAGTTCGGACTTGCGACTCTCATCCGCTCCGGCACGCTGCCGTGGACGATCGCGGAAGAATCGGGCAAGCTGCGCGACGCTTGGGCGAAGGGCGATTGCGCCGATGTGCTGCGGCAGGCGGGATATCTGGCGAATTATGTGGGCGACGCCAGCCAGCCGCTCGATACGACCATTTATTCCGACGGCTATCCGCAGGATCGCGGAATCCATCGCCGCATCGAGGACGCCGCCGACAACCATGCGAACTTGATATGGCGCGAGGACCGCGGCCAGGTCCATGTCAGTCCGGCCGCGTCGCCGTGGGATGCCGCAATCGCTGAACTCCGCGGGGCGCATTCGCACGTGCAAGAATTGATCGAGGCCGATCGCGCCGCGCGCGCCGAATCGAAGGGCGACCCGGAAAAGTACAATAAATTCCTGATGGATGCGGAGCGGCCGCTCTTCGACCAACAAATCGCGGGCGCCGCCTCGGTGCTCGCCTCAATCTGGGTGGCGCAATGGGAAGCGGCGGGCAGCTCCGATAAATGCTCGGCCGCGCATTAGAAGCAATTTCATAAATAGTATCGGTCAGGGGCTACTCGAAAAGCTCAACCTCACCCCCTGTCCCCCTCTCCCTTTTGGAGAGGGGGAACGCAACGCGGTCTTCCTTTTCCGGTTCCCCTCTCCAGAAGGGGGGGGGGGTTTTGAGACTGCTTCCAAGAATTGCTGGCCTCGATTGCGCTGGAATAATCCGGCGCCCAACGGTTACG
>JBOHWK010000015.1:0-3388 GCA_050736715.1 Binataceae bacterium (SeqCode)
GCGCGCGCTCTTCCGCGCTCAACACCAACTCCGCCTTGGGTCTCCCGGTTCGCATCGGCAACTCTCCTTAACCCGAAAAGATGCCGGATATGCAAGCAAGAATTATGCTAGATAATTACGGGACAGGACACTATTAGCATTGGCGAATATTACGATTCACCGCCGGTTACAGAGCGGAACGTTCTCCCGCCACGCGTAGCGGGTGTGTACGTGGCTTGTCTAATATCTTTCCCGGAGGGGAGCGGTCCGTCCCTCGACCATGAGGTTCTTTACGTCGGGACGACCTACGGTGGGGATCAGGCTTCGCTGCTTTATCGCTTGTCGGGGTTAGTGTTCGATGCGCTTGGCTACACATCTGAAGGAGAGGACGAGCGCTCCGAGTCTGCATTTTTTCACAGCGGCGGGCGAAAGATTTGGCTCTTCTGCCGACGGCAGCAACCGCGGCTCGATCCAAGGAGTGTCTTCGTGTCTTGGCGGACCGACTGCTGTCCGGCATGTGAAGAACTCCGGTTGTACAACCTATTTGAACCGCAGAAGCCGCGTTTCTTAAACACTAAAAGACCTCCGGCCTGTCCCCACGCCCATAAAGATTAACCTGCGGAACATCGGGAAGCCGCATCAGGTGCGATGCAACCGCTGCGGATTAAAATTGGAATGCAAGTACCGTTTGATGTTATTCGCCCTCTCCCTTTTGCATGTCATCCTGAGCGAGTTGCGAGCGAAGGACCTCGCGCGCGGAGCGCGCGCAGCGGGCGATGCGTCGCGCCGCCGCCGATGAATTTCATCGCGAACGCTTGGATGTAATGAATGCGTGAGAGCGCGGGATGCGGGCGGCAAGGGTCGGATTTTGCGCCTTGATCAACGCTATCTTTTTCGCCCTGCTCCATCCCTTGATCTGCTTCTCGCGCGCAATCGCCACTGTCACGTCGGCGTATTCTTCCCAATAGGCGAGCCGGGTTACGTTGTAACGTTTGGTGAATCCCGGCGTCTCGCCGGAGCGATGCTCCGCCATCCGGCGCTCAAGGCTGTTGGTGATGCCAACGTAAAGCACGCCGCGTCTGCTGGCGAGAATATAAACGTAGTAGCTGCGTTCGGTCATTGGTTGCGCTCGCTCCGCTCGCGAGGTCCCTTCGGGCAGCCTCAGGACAAGCTCTTCGCTCGCGGACTCACTCAGGATGACATTTTAGGAGGTGTGCGGCGAACAGAGGACCGGTGCGACAACCGTTGTCATCGGCAGGCATTAGATTCATCGCTGGAGGGCGATGAATTCGCGGATTAAAAAATGCCGGAGGTGACGATGGAATCCAAGGAACTAATCGACGATCACGATGCCATCGCCAAGCGGCGGATGATATTGGACACCTTGTGCCAGATCGCGGATTTGTTCACCGCATACGATGGCGATTGCATGCGGGCGATGGAGGCCGCACGCGACGCCGGACAATTCGAGCGCATACTGGATGAATCGTCGGCGGTATTCGAGAAGATTCGTGTGGAATACGAGAACGCAACCAAGGCCCTGGAGCCGGTGTCATAGCAATGTCCATACCAAACAGAGTCGCCGAAATTACCCGGCAGCGCGAGGGGATTCACACCGCCCTGGAGGAATTTCTCGATCGACGGTCCAAGAGCAGAAAGAGAATGATCGCGATGGGCAAGAATTCGGATGGCTACGCGGCGCGGATGGATGCCCATCTCAGCCAGGTGAGCGAGGCCTACGGCGCGGCGCTCGCCCATTTGGAAATCGCGAGAGACGTTCTGCTGGAAGCCGGCGGGGAGCATTCGGCGGACCTCGCGAATTGAAGGCCGCTTTCCCACGCCGAACGCCGTGACCTCACCCCTTGGGCAACCCCAGCACGCGCTCGCCGATGATGTTGTGCTGGATTTCGCTGGTGCCGCCGGCAATCGTGAGCGCGCGCGACGCGAGCATCCGATAGGACCACTTGCCTTTGTCGATTGCATGGGGCGCCTTGAATTCCATCTGGCTGTACGGGCCGAGCAGTTCCATCGCGAATTTGTTCATTCTCACGTTGAGTTCGCTCGCACCCAGCTTCAACACCGATCCTTCCGGTCCCGGCGGCAATCCCTTCAGCCGGCGCGTCAACTGGCGAAAGCTCGTGTAGCGAAGGGCGGCGGCGTCGCAGGCGAAGCCGGCGACCTTCTGCCGCACGCTCGCGTCCTCCCACGCGGTATGCCCGTTCAGCCGGATCGATTTCGCCAGTTCGGCAAGCTCCTTGGCCTGTCCGCTCATGTCGCGGCCGCCGCCGAGGCCCGACCGCTCGAACATCAGCGTGGTGATCGCGACCTGCCATCCCTGGTTCTTTTCGCCGACGAGATTTTTCTTCGGCACCTTCACGTCCTCGAAAAAGACCTCGTTGAAATTCGCGTCGCCCGTGATTTGCACCAGCGGGCGCACGGTTACGCCGGGGCTGTGCATATCGACGAGGATGTAGCTGATGCCCTTGTGCTTGGGCGCTTCCGGATCGGTGCGGACGAGCAGGATGCAAAAGTCGGCGTGATGGGCGTCGGAGGTCCAGACCTTTTGTCCATTCACAATGAAATAGTCGCCCTCCTCGACGGCGCGCGTTTGCAATGAGGCGACATCGGAACCGGCGCCCGGCTCCGAATACCCCTGGCACCAGATTTCCTCGCCCGAGAGAATTTTCGAGACGTAGCGCTGTTTCTGCTCGTCGGTCCCCCAATGCATCAGCGTCGGGCCGACCAGCATGATGCCCAGCCCGTTGACCAGCATGGGCGCGTTGACCTTGCCCATTTCCTGGCCGTAGATGACCTGCTGGGTGGGCGATGCGCCCCGGCCGCCGTATTGCTTGGGCCAGCCGATTCCGACCCAGCCTGCGGCATGCATCTTCTGGTGCCATGCGAGCCGACGATTCCAATCGTCGGTGCCGCCTTCATGCATCGGATCGGCAGCCTCACCGGTCTTATTGTCGCGGGGCAGGTTGGCTTGGAGCCAATCGCGGAATTCCTTGCGGAATGCTTCATCCTCGGCGCTGAAATTGAAATCCATCTTGGCCTCCAAAGGCGGGAGCAATTGCGCCTGGCCGCGAAATCACGAGTCGGCCGGCCGCTCCCTTACGCTTGTTATATAGAACAGGCGGCGCGCTCCCGGCAAGGCCGCCCGGAGCGCCGCTGCCGCGCGCTCGGCGTTGTGGTTCCCGCCGCTTGCGGCGATCGGCGCCGGGCCGGCAAGTTGGGTTCGTTTGCTCATTTTCGCATTCCAAATTTTAACCCTCTTTCTAGAAAAAGCCTTGAAAATGCTGGAGAATCCGATCTCAAATTGGGTTCGTTCGGCATTTTTTATTCTTTTTCTCCGTTGCAAACCGCTCGACTCTTTCACCGTGGTGACATTTCTTGAGCGTGGCGCGGC
>JBOHWK010000016.1:0-3181 GCA_050736715.1 Binataceae bacterium (SeqCode)
GATCGCGACCGTCGTGGACACGGCCATCGCCGCCGCCGCCGAAATTCGCGACCAGCCGGCGGTGGCGATCGACCGGATTCGGATGGCGGCCGATGCGGTGCGGATGGTGCGAGAGCTGACCAGCCGGAAACTCGTCACGACTCCGTGGAACGCGGCGCCGATCACGCAGGATCGCGTGCTCGCGTGGAGCAAGCTGCCGTTTTCGGACTTCCGCGCGATTCGCTCGGCTTTCGGCGGCTCCATCAATGACGTCGTGCTGACGATCCTCACCGAGGGGGCTGCCCGCTACCTCGACCATCACGGCTACGCGGTCGAGGGCGAGCAGTTGTGCCTCGGATGCCCGGTGAACGTGCGCCACAAGGCGGAACAAAAATCGCTCGGCAACCGCGTCTCGATGATGTTTCCGCTCGCTCCCGCCCAGCCGATGGACATCGTCGAACGGCTGAAGCTGCTGAGCGCGGAGACCGAACGGATCAAAGCCCACGGATCGGCGCAGGCGATGGAGGCGCTGATGTCGATGACGGGCGAAATCCCGCCCAGCCTGATCGCGGCGGGAACGCGGGTCACGCGCGCGGCGTTCGAAACCGGTGGCGCGCTGATGAAGCTTACCGGATGGCAGCCGCGGCCGGGCGGCTTCGCGCTCGCGCCGATGGGGATCAACTTCGTCGCGACCAATGTGCCCGGCGTGCAGATTCCGCTCTACATGAACGGCCACATGTGCCTCGACATGGTGCCGCTCGTGCCGCTGGGGGCGATGCTCGGTTACGGGGTCGCGATTCTGAGTTACAACGGCAGCCTGTATTTCGGCATGATCGCCGCGCCGGCGGTGATGCCGGACGTGGCGCTGATGAAGCGGTTCGCCGAGGACGCCTTCGCCGACCTGAAGCGCCGCTGCGCGGAGCGCATCGCCGAAAACGAACCGGCCGAGGAAGCCGAACCGCCCGCCAAGGTGCGCAAGGCGGCGTCCGCCCGGTAATTCCGGCGTTCGCGAATCTAATTTGCCGCGTGCGCGGACGATCGTTCCTTGAAATCGCTTTCGACGCCACCCGCCGCTTCGGCGGTCCATAAACCCCTCAAATCCACAGTCTCACCCAAACACTGAACGATTACCCCGAATTGACAGACACCACCCTAAGGACGTATTTCAGATAAGCGGTAAAGGCTGCACAATCGGGGGAGGAGGACCATATGGGGAATGCGACGATCCGTCAGCGGAACAGGAACGGGTGGATAATTCCAGCGAAGAGCGCCGGGCGGCGCATTTTCATCGCGGCAATAGCCGCGTTTGCCGCCGCCACGGCCGCTGTCACGGCTGCGGATACGGCGTTTGCGAGGGCCCCCTACTGCCTTTCCAGTTCGACCACCAATCTGACGCTGGCCGGCAACGCAATCCAGACCGGCAACGCAATTCAGTTGACGGCCCCGACCACAGCCCAAGGGGGCGCGGCTTGGTTCCCGAATCAAATCGACGTCGCGGATGGATTTGTCGCCAGTTTCTCCTTCGCGCTTACCAATACCTCGAATCCCCCGGCTGATGGGTTCGGGTTTGTAATCCAGAACGACAGCGCGACTGCGATTGGAGTCGCCGGCGGCGGTAAGGGTTTCGAAAATATCACCAACGCGCTGGCGGTTGAATTCGAGACCTATTTTGGCTCCCCCGATCCCAACGGGATTTCCGTGCAAAGCTGCGGCACGTCGGCGAATCAAAATTATCCGACTTGCACAATCGGCTCTTTCGTCCTCGCTCCGGTTACGATGGCCGATGGAAATACGCATTACGTGACGGTTGCCTACACTCCGGGGAGTCCGGGGACGCTGCAAGTTTTTTTCGACAACAGCACGTCGCCGCTGCTCCAAGTGCCGTTTGACATTACCACGATCGGTTTGGCCGGCGGCACGGACGCCTGGGTGGGAGTTACCGGTGGGACCGGCGGAGCATATGAGAGAACGACCATTTACAATCTCGCGGCGGGCGAAGGCGCCCCGACGGCTCCTATCTTCGTAAATAGCCTAAACAGCGGCGCGAGCGCGGTGAACGTCTATCCATCGACCACGGGCGCGTGCGGCAACGTGAACACCGCGCCAAGCGCGAGCATCACCGGCGCGGCGACGGGGCTGAATTATCCATACGGACTTGCGTACGACCCGAACAACCAAGACCTCTACGCGGTGAATTACGGCGGGGGAAGCGTGACCGCCTTTTCGATGTCCCAGTTGCAGACGGGCGGAAATCAAACTCCGATCGCGGCGATTGGCGGACTCAGGACGGGCCTTGCCGGGGCGCTGGGAATCGCGGTGAACAGCCTCAACGGCGACGTATATGCCGCCAACAGCACGGGCGGGCCGAACTACGCCGGCAGCGTTACGATGTACAACAATTCCACGATCGTGGGCGGCGGCGACCCCAAAGCGGACGCGACAATTGTGGGATATCCCGCCAATGCGAATTGCCTGTCGCAGTCGGTGCCGTTCAATTGTTGCACCGGAGCGGGAACGGGGAGCTGCACCAACGGTCTTTATTCTCCCCAAGGGGTGGCGATCGATCCCAACACCGGGAACATCTTTGTGGCGAACCTCGGAGGTCCGATTGGCACCAATGGAATGGGCAGCATTACCGAGTACGCCGCAAGCGCGAACGGGCCTGCCACGCCGATCGCGGAGATTGTCGGCCCGTCAACGGGACTCAGCCAGCCAACTGGCATCGCAATCGACGCGAACAGCAATCTCTACGTGGCAAACAACGACGGCGGCCCGAGCGCAAACGGAACGGTCACGATTTACACTCCGGCCAGTATCGCGGCGACGGCGCCCACTACGGAGCCGGATGGCAGCATGGGACTCAATGTCGCACCCGATGCGATGATCATGGCGCCGTCGGGCGCTTACAATTTTACGCTGCTGAACGATGCCGCAGGGATCGCGGTCGATGCGAACGGGCTGATTTACGTGGCGAACTTCGGCAAGACCGGCAGCGTCACGGTATATCCGGCGCTCGCGGCGCTCGTCAGCGAGGCCGGCTATCCGAACGTGTCGCCAATCGCGGACCTGACGGGGCCGGCCACGATGCTCGAGGGGCCGCACGGGATCGCGGTCGATCCTCCCCCCACAATGACCCGCCGCGCCCGCCGCAGGCGGCATCGCCGGCGGCGGTAGAGCGGAAAACAGAGTCGGCCCCCGGCGG
>JBOHWK010000017.1:0-15204 GCA_050736715.1 Binataceae bacterium (SeqCode)
TGAACATCCCGCTCTGCTGCTCGTCCGTCCCGCGCATCCCCGCTTCCTCCTCAACCCACAACGGTCACCTATCTATCTACCTCGGTGCGGAGCGAAAAGCGATCATTTTTCCGCACCCTGCTAGCGAGAAAATCGACGTGGGAACCTCGCCCTATTATGGCTGGGCGATTGAGGCTTTGCTGGAAGCGATTCATCCCGATGAAGCAGGCGGTGAGACACCGGAACTACCGATTTACGACAAGCGCGGTGAAGGCTCAACCGCCAAGGTTGATTTTTGGACCAGCCGCGACGTGCGCGATGTCGAGCACAGCCATCTCAACTATGTCGTCGCGGACACGGGGAAATGGGAACAATCAGCGGCCTACTTCATCGACACGAATCCGATGGTCGATGCGTTCGTAAAGAACGCGAGCCTCGGCTTTGCTATTCCGTACTTCCACAACGGGCAGGATCACGATTATGTGCCGGACTTTATCATCCGCCTTACGACCGAGCCGCCGATGCATCTGATCCTTGAAGTGAAGGGCTATGATGAAACCAAGGAGATCAAGGCCGCAGCCGCCCATCGATGGGTGAAGGCCGTCAACGCGGACGGACGTTATGGGCGCTGGGCGTATGCGGTAGCGAACGGGCCGGGCGATGTTCCGGGATTGATTAAGCAGGCAGCGGACTCGCGGGCGCCGACGTGAATCGCGCTCCATCCATCCAAAAACGCGGAGTAACACCCTTTTCGCCGCTCAGACCGCCGAAGACTTGATTCCAGTGGCTCACTGAAAGAGAACAAGCAACGTGTCCATCACACCCGCACAACGAGCCGCTGCTGAACAGATGCAGTGGGCCGCGGCCCGAGATTCAGCACGCGAGGTTCGGGTGGTAGCCGGACCCGGTACCGGGAAAAGCAAAGTCATTGAGATGCGGGTGGCGCACGTCTTAAATAATGAAGCCGACCCTTCAAGAGTCTATGTCATATCCTTCACAAGAGCCGCATACGCCGAACTAAGAGACCGAATAACGAGTTTCTGCAGCAACGAGCCCTGCGCAGCGGCGGCTACGCGGATCCACATTTCGACCATGCACTCTCTGGCCTTACGGATACTTCGTGCTGCAAATCTGCTTTCCGCACTTTATCCGAGCGATCCCTGGGTAATTGACGAATGGGAATGCAAGGAGATTTACGACAGGGAATTCTCAGTGGTAATGCATTGTACCCCAACAAGAGCCGCCCAGATTCGCCGAGCTCACGATGCAGCGTGGCAGACCTTGAACCCTGCAAGCATCAATCAGGCCTCCATTACGAACGCGGAGCGCCAAGGATTTTTGTCCTTTCATCACTCACGCAGCAATCTCTACAGCATGGTGCTGCCGGGCGAGGTAATTTTTCGTTGCGTGGATGCCTTTCGTATGAACCAAATTCAGCCGCAATATATCCCGCCCGTTGATCATTTGATCGTAGATGAGTTTCAGGACCTTAATTTATGCGACCAAGAGTTCGTAGAATTTCTGTCGAGGGCAGGAACGCACCTGTTTGTTGCCGGAGATGACGACCAGAGCATTTATTCATTTCGTCATGCGGACCCCAGCGGGATCATTCACTTCGACACGCGTTATCCAGCCGCTTCTACGCATATTCTCTCAGGCTGTTTCCGATGCACGCCGAATATCTTGACTCCAGCCACAACCATGATTTCGTATAATCCGAGCAGAATTGCGAAAGACTTGGTCTCCCTCTATCAGGCTGCATCTCCACCAGTAGCCGGTCGACTTTCAGTGTGGTCATTCCCAACCGCGCAAGAGGAAGCAGCCGCGATCGCCTCCTCCTGCCGACAGCTAATAAACGCAGGATTGAGCGGGCACGAGAATGAAATTCTGATCCTGATCACGGATCGCGGATTACAGTTGGCGCTAATTGAACAAGAGCTGGGAAATCTCGGTCTACCTTATGAGCCGCCGAGAGGCGAATCGATTCGCGATGATCCTGCGATCCGTTGCGTTTATTCCATGCTGAGGGTCCTCTTTGACCGGGCGAGAGACGCTCCAGACTATATCGCTCACAGGTCACTAATATCACTGATGTCGGGGGTTGGTTCGCCGACGGCCGTTACGCTCGGCGATCTCTGCCTCCAAAACAACCAGAACTTTCGTGACCTTTTCTACTTGGCGAATCAACCTGTATGGCTTACCGGCCGCGCTGCTACCGTGGCCGAAAGACTCCGCACGACCACGAACGTGATCGGTAGCTGGGATCTGGGCGATACGATCGACATGCGTGCTCAAGATATCCTACAACTAATGCTTGACCAGATATTTACAAACACGGTCGCGGCAGCCGCAGCATCTTCAAGCTGGAACGCAATAGTAGCGGGATTGCCCGGTGATATGATTTTGGAAGAACTGCTCTCCTTTCTTCAAGCCGACACTGACTCGGACCAATCCAACGTACTTCAGTCCGTCCAGATTAGGCTGGGTATCAATACCAATGGTACCGCCGCGCCGATTCCGCAGAAGATTCGGATACTTACGATGCATGGTGCGAAGGGTCTAAGTGGAAAGGTAGTGTTCATCCCCTCAGTCGAGCAAGGAATATTGCCAAGCTTCCGGGCAATTCAAGCGACTGGCCTGTTAATCGAACAACGCCGTCTGTTCTATGTGTCGGTCACCCGTGGTATGGCCGCATGCATCGTCAGCCATGCTGCACAACATCATGGAGCCCCCGCGCAACGGCTGGTGCAGCAATTCTCTGTCAGCTTGACGAGGTCTCAGTTTTTGAACGAACTGGGCATACCAAGCGCGAGCCGTTCTGGCGGACTGACGGCAAACGAAGCAGCGTCGATTCTTTCAGATCTAGGAAATCTCTAGAATCTCTACTTGTCGAGAGTATCATTGCCGCCCTGTTTCTAGCGGGTCGGCCGGCAGATCATTCTCCCATCTTTCCTCTCTCGAACAGGCCGCCCCGGCTTCGCTGTGAGACGTGCGCGAGGGTGCCGCAAGCTGCGCCAGTCGCGCTTATTCCGTAACCCCGCCTGAACTCCAACCCGCGGCGGCGCCGTAATCGGTGGCGCTCGCTCCGTTAGCACGGCGCGCCATCGGCTACGCCGACCGCTCTGCTTGTCACGTCCGTGCAGCGCTCCGCTCGCGCATCCCGGAATCTGCGCAGCGACCTCCAGTTTCCTGTGAGAGGTCGCCGCGAAAAATGTTGCGCGGTGATGAAAACAACGCCGCATACCCTGCCCGATGACGGTAAGCGGGTGCGGCAAGCCGAACAAAAAGGAGAAACGGCAATGGCAATTAACAAGGTGATCGTGATCGGCAATCTGGGCGCTAATCCGCAGGTTCGCAGTCTGCCCAAGTCAGGGGACAGGGTTGCTAATTTTTCAGTGGCGACCACGGAGCGGTTCACAGACCGAAACGGCGACAAGCAGGAGCGGGTCGAATGGCACAGGATCGTGGCGTTCGGACGTATCGCGGATACTTGCGAGCAGTTTTTGAGCAAAGGCCGTCAGGTTTACGTCGAAGGCAGGCTTACCACCCGCCGGTACGAAGCCAAGGACGGCAGCGGCAAGCGGTTCCGCACCGAGATTATCGCGCGGCAACTCCGCGTGCTTGGCAATCGCGCCGATGCGGCCAACACCGAGACGGCGGCAGCTTCCGAAACCGCCCCCTTCTAACCACCCAACATGGGGGAGTCGCGCAAGCGGCTTCCCCTCAACCATCGCAACACAATCGGAGATTTTTCCAATGGATATATACGCAATCATTACGGAGAAAATAATCAATCTACTTGAACAGGGAATTGTGCCGTGGCGCAGGCCGTGGACCTCTGCCGGACTGCCGCGCAATCTTGTCAGCAAGAAGCCCTACAGGGGCATCAATAATTTTCTGCTTTCCGCGTCGAAATACGTTTCGCCGTTCTGGCTCACCTATCGGCAGGCCAACGAACTTGGCAGCCACGTCCGCAAGGGCGAGGAAAGCACAATGGTAGTTTTCTGGAAGGTCGAGAACGTAAAGCACGAAGGTGGCGACGCCGACAACGAGGAGACCGAGGAGAAAGGGCGGCGGCGATTCCTGCTCAGGTATTATCGCGTGTTCAATGTCGAGCAATGCGAGCTTCCGCAAACGGTGCTCGACAAACTCCCGAAGATCGAAACGCACGAGCACGACCCGATCGACGCCGCCGAGAAGATCGTTGCGGCGATGCCCAAGCGGCCCGAAATCGAACACGCGGGATCGAAGGCGTATTACAGCGCCCATGCGGATCAAATCACGATGCCGCCGCGAGAGCTTTTCACTTCCGCCGAGGAGTATTACGCGACCCTATTTCACGAAATGACCCACAGCACCGGGCATCAATCGCGGCTGGCGCGTCAGACGATTCTGGAAATGGCGCCGTTTGGGTCCGGCACCTATTCCAAAGAGGAGCTTTGCGCGGAGATGGGAGCCGCCTACCTTTGCGCCGAAGCGGGAATCTCAACCGCGGTCATCGGGAATCAGGCCGCATACGTGGCCGGCTGGCTCGGCAAGCTTCGCGACGATCGCAAGCTTTTGATTTATGCCGCCGCGCAGGCGCAGCGCGCCGCAGATTTCGTCCTGAATCGGGAGCCACCCTGCGAATAAAAAAATCACGCGCCCGCGCGTCAGCGCGGGCGCGCACTTTCAATCAGGACAGCACTCGGAAGACCAGCTACTAACGGATTTCTGCCACATGACACGCCATCGTAAAATCCGCGTGAGCAGTTCAGCCTTCTAAGTGTTTTTCTTACGCCTGCGTTTTGTCGATCGGCTTCTGTGAAGCGCTACAGCTATCGAATTCGCCGTCGTATTGAGGATATCGGCAATCTCGGGATTCGAAAAGCCGCATCGTTGAAGCCTCTCAGCCTTGCGGCCAAGGTCGGCCTCTTCGCCGAGCTTCGTTGCGAAGTCCATTGCCATCAGCAGCGTGAGCCGTTCCAACGATTTCGCCAGCCGCTCTACCATACGTTCGTCCATTGCCTTTCCTTACCTCCCTGAAGCGGTCATGAATTTCTGAAACGTGCCAAAATCTTTTCGGCATCTGACCAAGCTGCCAAACAAACGTTGCCATTTGCGGCGCACACGTGTGCGATCGACAAATATCCCATAGGCTATGGATTGATTTGCCGCCCTTCGCTTTGCAACCACCCTCCCAAATAGAGCACGCAAGTGGAAGTCTGTATCTACCAGAGAACATCCGACCACGACGATCATCTCCGCCTGTAGGAGATCTCGGTAGGCCCTTGTCCAAATTTCGCGCCAATGTTTATGCGCGAAGAACTTTCCATAGACCGGTGGAACGATTTGCCGAATGAACCCTTTGATTTCGTTCGTTCGATCCGGGTTGGTGATCCTCGTGGGTTTCGAGTCGAAGACTCTCGAAAGCTTTGTGTATGACCCACGAGCAAACCAATTCAACGACCCGTGGAGTTTGAGCAGTTTCACCTGTTGATAGCGAGCGTTCAGTAGTGCCTTCGGGGGCTTCCATTTGAACTTCGATGCACCGCCTGACATTCCATAGCCGATCTGTGGGTTCCAACCCGCTTGTGCGAGTGCCGAATCTAGGAGTGTGTCATAATTCAGGGTGATAATGGTGTCACCATCCTGAAGCGCGCCGGCCAATTTGTCGTACAGGGTTTGCGTCGCTTGCTTGGAGATCGTTGCAAGCATCCCAATTACCAATCTCAGGAAATCTTGAATTTCACGACGTGTTCCTGCTGGATGGTGAGGTCCGCGGCCTGAGCGATATATTTCTGGAAAATCCTTGGAAACGAACAGGAGGCTGAATGCATCCTCCATTGTGGGATCGCCCTTCAATGGAAGTTCATACCGAAAGACGTTGCGGAGTCTGTTCAGGCTCGACCGAAAACTACCCGACGGATGCGCTCTTGCGAAGGTGTCCGCAACGGAAAAGAAGTCACCATTTAGGGGAGCCTTTAGGCGCTTCCGATTCACAGCGACATGTCGAAAAGCCCCGCGAGTAGCTCCCGCACCGAGTATTAGGACCGTTTTCCGATTTTTCCCCGCCCAGTCCACCGCCGCGTCCTCTTGGTCTTAAGGTGATGCGGATAAGGGATCGTATAAATGTGGCAAAGTCGCCTCTCTTTTCCCTGACCGAGCCAGAATGCAATCCCCGACTTCACCCAGCGGTCCGCCGCTCGGCTTAGGTTTCCCTGATCGATCCCAAGCTTTTTCGCGATATCTCGTTGCGAAAGTGTCCCGTCTGCTAAATTGAAGGCGTCGATCTGCTTTCGCGCGCGACCGACCGCGTCCTGGACAGTCTTGACGGGAATAGCGATGCGGCCGACTAGCTGGATTGCGTACGAAAGAAGTTCCGCCAACAGCTCACCTTGTCCCAAAGTGTTCCCCTCCCCACAGAGAATTCCTAATCCTCATGTTGGGAGAAAAGTGTACCACCGCCAACGCAGAATTGAATCACGTTGGCGTCGGCCTTGTTCCAAGTGCCTCCCCGGGCCATCATCGGGTGGAACTTCCGAAGGCCGGCAGACCCACGCATCGCTTTGCCAGTTTTGCCACCGAACAGGCAGCCGCCTTCATGCTTCGGCGATGCTGTAACTCGGATTTTGCTGCCGTCCGGGTTAAATCGAAATCACTTATGCGGAATCCGGCGGGTCGTCGTCCGGTTCCCGATACGGCAGCGCCATCTGTTCGGGTTTTGGTCTGTGGACGCCGTACTTCGCGAGCCGGTTGTAAAGCGCGCGCCGGCTGATGCCGAGCATCGCGCAGGCGCAATCCCGACAAGGTCAAGTCCGGCGCGCCGATAGCTTTTCCAAACTTTCAACCGCGCCGGGCATCCTGCGGATGCGCTCTCATCTTTTCGGCCAGCGGCGCTAACTCCTTCATCCCGCGACCAATTAATTCTTGCGTAGCGGCGAGCACCGCCCTTCGCGCGCCGGGGAAGTCCGGCATTAACTCGGCGTATTCCGAAACCGCGCTGGAAAACTCCGCGCACGCGCGCGCCCGCGCCGCCGGATCCCAGGACTTGGCCTCCAATTCCGCGCCGGCCGCCTCTGCCCGTCTGGCTGCCGCCTGAAGCCGTGGCGACAAGGCCGACTCCGGCACGAACAGCCGCGAGTCTGGAGGTTCATTGAAGGTGCCCAATTCTCGGAGGATCGCTCTGGCCAGCCCGCGCGGCGCCCAAATCACCATCGAAGCGAGCGCTTGGCATCGCGCCAGCACCGTGACGATCGGATCGGGCCGCTCTTGACGCGAGAAAGCTCTAAGCGCGAGCAGGTAATCATCGCGGCCGCCGGTTGGAACGATGACGCGGCACTGGTTGGCGAACGTCAATTCCGCGTTCATCATCGCCCGTGAAATCCGTCCGTTCCCATCGGCAAAGGGATGAATTTCGGCAATCGCCACGCTCATAAAAATGGCCCGCGCGAGCGGAGTGGCGAGCCGATCGGCATAAATCCGAAAGGCCAGCCGGAGGGTTCCCTCAACCAGTTCCGGTTCGACGAACTTGGTTTCGCCGGCCCGGTTTGGCTGGCGCTTGAACTCGCCCGGCAGACGTTCAGGCCGATGGCTCATGATCAGGTTGTGGCGCTCCTTCAGTATGTCGATCAGTTCATCAGGATTGGACGGAACGCGGCGCATCTCCCGCAAATCGGAAAGCATCGCGTAGGTATGGCGCACGTCGCGCTGGTCCTCAGGCCGCGCCGTTGACTCGATATTATCGAAGACCATCGCCTCCGCCACATCGACCTCGAACTTGGTGCCCTCGATGTAATTGGAGAAATACGCGTCGTAAAAGGCGCTGTTCGCCAGAACGGCCTGAACTTGCGCAATCGGCGGCGGCTTTATCCACGACGGGGATTCCACATTTCGCAGGGCGAGCGCCAACGCCTCGAAGAGGCGCAGCCGGCCGCCATCGTAAGGCATCGCGCGAGCCTGGCTAATCTCGCCCGGCGACAGCGCCGCCATCGAGGCCCCCGATCCTAAGATCGCTCCGATAATGTCGTTCAGCGCGGTGAATTCCTTGCCGAAGCCTAGCTTCTTCGCTTCACCACGGGCGTGATCGCGGATGCCGTTCAAGTAAGCGTCGAGCGTCTCAAGGCCTCTGCCCTCGACAAGCCGTCGTTCAAGTTCCGTCCGCGGCAAATTTTTGCGCGCGCCGCCGCGTTCGCGTCCGGGACTCAGGTTTTCCAGAAACGCGCGCTCTCGCGATGAAACGTAAAATTTCCGGTAGGGAGGGTCGTTGGCGGAAGGCCCCGGCCCGCGCATCACGTGAATCGTCAGGCCGGCCAGACGCAAGAGCCGCGGACTCTTTGGCAGCGTCAGAAATAAGTGCTCACGGCGATTCGCGCGATCGCCGAACTCGAAGGCGCTCCGGTGAGAAACCACCGCTCCCGGAAAAAGGTGGTCGATAACGTCTTCCGCATTTCTTCTCACCACCATGCCGAGGTCGTCGGCAATGTTGGTCGTGAAAATTCCCCGCACAACACGGCGGAGCTTCCCGGAGCGCTCTTGCCGCTGAATCGCTTTCGCGGTCTGTGCGGTTGAAAAGACGAGTTCAGATTCGTAGGGCATGGGCTAATTCCTCTCGATTAACGAGAGCTTTGGATCGGCAACAATTGTCGAATAATTATCGGTGAGTGTCAACAATCCCCGATTAAGGTGCCAGCATCGCCAACATTTCTCGATTAAGAGGCCGGAAACGGCAACATTCCTCGAATAATGGATGGTCCCGATCCCGGTAATAATCCGATCAATTGGGCCGCCGGAACCGTCGAGATTGAACAACTCCGAGCGTCGCTGTCAGCGCCGTCGTCGCAAAGCTGCCCGCCCGGAACGGCTTTGAATAGGCCATCTGCGGAGATTGATGGTCGTATTCTCCGCATGAATAGCGGAGAACAATTTGCCACATGCGGCGATTAAGATTATAATCTCCGCAGAAGGTGCGGAGGATGTACATTCACGAGCTAAAGGATTGGCCCCGGTTCCACTGGAGTACGGAGAAGGTCGCCGGGCCGCTGGCATCCGCCCGCCACCGCCAAGGCCGGCTCATCGGGCACATGGAAGCCTTGGGATTCGACCTTCAGCAGGAGGCCGTTCTGCAGACGCTGACCACCGACGTTCTCAAGAGCAGCGAAATCGAAGGCGAGAAGCTCGATGCCGAGCAGGTTCGTTCATCCATTGCCCGGCGTTTGGGGATGGATATCGGCGGTCTCAAGCCCGCGGATCGCAATGTCGAGGGCGTGGTGGAAATGATGCTCGACGCCACGCGTCACTATAGCCAGCCGCTTACGGACGAGCGTCTGTTCGCGTGGCATGCCTCGTTGTTCCCGACGGGGCGCAGTGGCATGACCAAAATCAGAGTAGGGGCTTGGCGCGATGACAGCGCTGGCCCAATGCAAGTTGTGTCTGGTCCAATCGGCAAAGAGCAGGTCCATTTCGCGGCGCCGAAGGCGGACCGGCTCGACGGCGAGATGAAGGCATTCCTCGATTGGTTCGCATCGGATTCCGCCATCGACCCTGTGTTGAAGGCGGCAAAGGCGCATCTTTGGTTTGTGACCATCCATCCGTTCGACGATGGCAACGGACGCATTGCGCGCGCGATCGCGGATATGGCTCTCGCGCGTTCGGAGAACAGCCCGCAGAGGTTTTACAGCATGTCGGCGCAGATCCGGCAGGAGGGCAACGCATACTACGACATTCTGGAACAGACGCAGAAAGGGTCGATGGACATCACGCCTTGGATGGAATGGTTCCTGGACTGCTTGGGACGGGCAATCGGCGGTGCGCAAACGATACTTAGCGCGGTGCTCGCCAAAGCGCGCTTCTGGGAACGTATCAGGGATGTTCCTCTTAATGATCGTCAGCGCCTCGTTCTCAATCGGCTTCTCGATGGCTTCGAGGGAAAGCTAACGACATCGAAATACGCAAAGCTCGCGAAGTGCTCGCAGGATACTGCGCTTCGCGACATTCTGCCGCTCGTCGAACGTGGCATCTTGGCTCGTGGTGCGGAAGGCGGCAGGAGCACAAGTTACGCGCTTGCTCCGGAAGCATAAGCTACTTGTGAGCCGCTCAGGTTCGGATGGTTGTTAGGTAAGGGCGCCGGTCAAAGCAGAGGTTTCTGCTCTATGACGCTGCTGTTGCGCCGGGGTCGAATGGGTCAGCGACGCGAGGCGGCCGCGGTTGTGCATAAATCTGCGATGGAAAGTTGCGCCGGAACGCCCGCTGTCGGAAAAGATGAAGGTGGTCAGAGGAACTCGCGCTGACGGGTTCTGCCCGGCCGGGGCGAAAAAGATTATGAGCGAAGGCGCGCAAACCGCGCCCCCAAGGATTTCGCAAATTCTCTCGGAGTTTCTGGCCGCGCAGGAGCGGCGGCTTTCGGGCAAGAGCTTTTCGCGCTACCGGCAGGTGGTGGAGCTACTCAAGACGAGCCTCAACAACTACGCATATCAGGGACTTTGCGGGGTGGACGCGCAGCGCTTCGACAGCCTTTACAACGCCCAAGGCGAGGAGCATCGGGAATTCTGTGAAATCTTCGGCGCCGAACAGATCGTTCCTAATCTGCGGGAGTTTCTGGGCTACTTCATGGTGCGCAAGGTCATTGCGGGAACTGACCTGATGCGGGCAGCGGGAACGGTCACCAAGGCGCTGTCAGAGTGGCTTGCGGAAAAGGGTTATGTCGGCGCGGCGGAAAGTCGCGACGGCGCGAAGCATGGCGCCGCGGCTGCCCGTGACCTGCCCACGGCGCAGGCGCTCGCCATCAGCTTGATGGAATTCGCCGACCGGCATCCGGTGGTGGATGATTGCGAGGAGGAACCTGACGAGGACCAATTCCTTATCGCGGAGTCCGGGAACGGACGCATCTGGCTGGAGCGGATGGATGGGCACAGGCTTGGCCCCTTCGCACTGCCTGCAACGCTCGCACGCCGCTGCAAGGCCGGCTGGAGCATCTCGGGTGTCGTTGGTCAAGTGCGGGGCAAATGGAGGCTGCTGGAAGTATGGAATGTGTACCCGGAATAACATCGAATGCGGCGGAGGGGGTAACCCTTACGCCGAACGGTAAGAGAAGGAAAAGCGCGGCCGTGGGAACAACGGGGAATGACCGGCCTTCACCCGCTACGCTTGCGCGAAGCCGCGCAGAAGAAATCGTTCGGCTGACACAAGACTTTTGCGCCCAGCACTTGGATGCGGAATACGCTGAACTCTGTGCCAAGCTAATCGGCAGGCTTGCGCGCAAGCGCCCGTCGCCGCTTGCGCGCGGGGAGACAAGAGTGTGGGCGGGCGCGGTGCTATACGCCATTGGTCAGGTGAATTTCCTTTTCGATCCAACTCAACATCCACACATTAAGTTCGACGATCTAAGCCGGCTGATTGGAGTTTCCAAGAGCGCGCTGGCCACGCGGGCGCGGGACATCAGGAACCTGCTGCGGATCATGCCGCTTGAGCCGCAATACTGCCGGCGGGAGCTCCTCGCGCAAAATCCGCTTGCGTGGATGATCGAGGTGGACGGCATCATCGTCGATGCCCGCACTTTGCCCGCCGAGGTGCAGACCCAGTTGCGCCAGCGTGGCCTAATACCGGACCTTGATTGCGCGGATGCGTAAAACCCGCTGAAACCCGCGACGCATCGAGCTAGACGAAGGACACCGGCGATGAGCAATCCCTTCTTGGGCTCCTGGCGCATCGTGGAGATGGAGTTGTGGGAACGCGCGGACATCGATCTGATGGGCCGCGGTTACATTCGGTTCGATCGTAATGGGACCGGCGAGTTCCGCTTCATAGCCGTACAGGGCGGCATGGATTGCCGGTTTGCCGAACGCGACGGCAGACCAATAGTGGAGTTTTCGTGGAACGGCTATGACGAGATGGATCCGGCCTGCGGCCGAGGCTGGGCGAAACTGGATACCGATGGCAAATTGCGCGGCAGGCTGTTCTTTCATCTGGGCGACGATTCCGCTTTTACCGCTACGCGCGAGCGTGCGGTGCGAAAATGAAGACCTTGAATGCCCGAAAAAATGGGGGCAGGCAGATGAGCCAACCTTGGTTCAACCGCTACGTCGGCATTGATTATTCCGGGGCGCAGACGCCCACATCGAGTCTGAAAGGGCTTCGAGTTTACATGGGAGATCGAGCTTCGGAGCCACGCGAGGTGGTCCCGCCGCCGAGCACACAGAAATACTGGACCCGCCGTCGCATAGCGGAATGGCTTGTCGAGCGGCTTAGTGAGGGTGAACCAACGTTAATCGGGATCGACCACGGCTTCTCGTTTCCACTCCGGTATTTCGAGAAGTATGGTCTGCCGCTCGACTGGCCGGCGTTCCTTGACGATTTTCAGCGTCATTGGCCAACCGACGCGGATCACACCTATGTCGATTTCGTGCGCGAAGGAATCTGTGGCGATGGCGCGGCCAGAACAGGAGATAGGCGCTGGCGGCGCCTCACGGAATTGCAGGCGGGAGCGGCCAAATCGGTCTTTCATTTTGATGTGCCGGGGTCGGTGGCAAAGTCCACCCATGCCGGTCTGCCTTGGCTTCGCTTCATCCGGCAACGTGCAGCGGGGCGCGTCCATTTCTGGCCGTTCGATGGCTGGGAGTTGCCGCCGGGCCGATCGGTACTCGCTGAGGTCTATCCTTCGCTTTGGAGCCGCGGCTTCGCACGAAACGATCACAGTCCGGACCAGCACGACGCCTATTCAGTCGCTGCGTGGATGCACCGTGCCGATATTGACGGCCGCCTCATGGAATTCTTTAATCCGCCGCCGACAGCCAAGGATCGCGCGATGGCCGGGATCGAGGGCTGGATTCTGGGCGTGTCGGCTGGCTGAGCAAGCTTCGCGACGATCACGAGCTTCTGATTCATGCAGCCGCGCAGGCGCAGCATGCCTTCTACATTCGAATCAGTCTGCGGCTTTGCAGATTCTTTCGAGCTGTTCGATGACTGGAGACAACGCGACCGCTTCATGGGGGAGTTTTTTCTGCCACACGATCCAGCGATCACGCAAGCTATGGACCTCCACGCCCGCTTGCTTGAGACCGGCGGCGATCACTTCGGGCGGGACGCCGTTGGCTGCCGTATTCGATATAGCCGCGACGAGAGCATCGTCGTCGCCCGCATAACGGAAAACGAAACACGCATACGAATCAGCATCTACGAGAAGCCTCGCAACGGCCATTGCGCCGGATAGCCTACCGATGTGCCGCGAAGGTCTATCCAAGTGGATGGGCGGAAAGCAGTACCGATATTCATCGACGAAATCCTGAAGCAGTTGCGCGACTGGCGGCGCAATCGGCTTCCGATCTTCACGTGTCGATATCCAGCGAAGAATCGACGATCCGAGGTCGAGAATCGCACTGCAGCGGTCCATCTGGCGAACTACCAAGTTTTCATCCCATCGGAAACTGCGGAAGGCTATTTCCCCCGTTCGATAGAACCTCGAGCGCAGGCGCGCATCACTCGCACCTTCCCATGTCGCGGCGAGCCATCCAGCCGGATCGTCCGAAAAACCGACCGGCCGAGCGAGAATGTCGAGAAGGATTCGGCTCGGAAACGAACTCAACCACAGCAATGCGGGCTCACGCTCCAAATGATTGAAAATTTCCCTTAGCCAAGGCAGAATCTCGGAAATTCGCTTTTTCTCAGCCTCGTCCGATCCATTTAACAATGCACCCACTGCAAACGGTGCAAGCGCATCGGCTCTGCCAATGCCGTCGTGCCACATTGGAAGCGGAGAGTCGGCTTTCGGGTGTTCCGCCGAGAAAGAGGCGTTTGGGCCTCCTCCGAACAAGCGCCATATTTCACCCGGCTCGGCCCAAATCTCGGAAGCGAATCGACCGATGGCGGCGTTCAGCAGCAACAGGAGACTCCGAAAACGATCGCTCTTTCGTCCTCGCGCCGGCTCGCGTACTTCCCGGCCGACTAATTGGCCAAGGAGGTGCGCAAGCCACTCAACTGCAAGGCGCGGCCCATCCGCACGTTTGCATAAGACGTCGGCCACGGTCGCAACCTTCACTCGCAGTTCCGCTGTGGCACACTGTTCTGCCCCTTCTTCATCATCCGCAAGGTTCCGCAGAATTGCTCCGACCGATTCGAGGCAATGAGATTCGAAAGCATCAAGCACGAGCCGGACTGCACTCCCGTGCAACCACCTACCGTTGGCGTCAAAAACAACTGGCGCATGTTCAAGCAGCTTCAGGATTGTCGGTTCATCCGTGGCGTGGTGCACAAGGACGGCACTGATGAGGGCAGGGTGGCCAAGCGCTTCAAGACGAAAACCAGCTAGGTCGGGTGCGGAGCGTGCAATCGAGATCAGAACATTTGCAAAAGCAAATATGTCGACTGGGACTTCATTGATCCGCCAATCAAGGGCCTGTTCAACGCTTACGGCTTCGTGCCACATTCGCGCAGTGCCAAGGGCTGCTCCGTGATCAATGCTTCGGACTGTGCCCATAGGGTCGTTGGCCATCCGGGCGATCTCTCCATCAATCTCGCCGAGAGTGATTGCATTTTCTCGGATGTTCGATTCGCTTAATGCATCATTGCAGCCAGCGAAAGCGATGCCGAGTTGGTCAAGCTGTCCGACCAGCCGATAGGGTAAGGTAAGTCCAGTTGTTCCAACGGGGTCCGCGAGGGTCGCAGCTATCGCGGCTCGACCGAGCATGTATGCGGCAAAAGACGGTAAGCTCGTGCCAATCCCGGACAGTTCTGCGACAAACTTTGGAGCGAGGATAAGCTCTCGTGCGTTACACCAGTTGACCGGATTTGCTTCTGTATTTTCGCGGATGCTGGCGGAAAATTGGGACGAATTTTCGAGGTATTCTGGTCGAGATGCTCGCAGCCAGGAGAACCACTTAGACAGCGCTTCGACTGAAGTAGACGCCCCAGGTATGGTTGCGAATTCCGATCGAGTATCGGATACGGCACGCGTAACTAATGAACGATAATCGTGACCGTCCACTACCAAATCCTAAAGCAACGCGCTCTCACGATGTGCATGAATCGGGTTCACAGGGGCGTTTCCGGTTGGCCCGGCGATCGGCGATCCATTGTTCGAATGGCTTTGCGTCCTTAAGTATCGCGTCTAAGTGCGCCAAAATCTCATTAGCAGGGTGCGGAAAAATGATCGCTTTTCGCTCCGCACCGAGGTAGATAGATAGGTGACCGTTGTGGGTTGAGGAGGAAGCGGGGATGCGCGGGACGGACGAGCAGCAGAGCGGGATGTTCAGT
>JBOHWK010000018.1:0-8879 GCA_050736715.1 Binataceae bacterium (SeqCode)
TGAACATCCCGCTCTGCTGCTCGTCCGTCCCGCGCATCCCCGCTTCCTCCTCAACCCACAACGGTCACCTATCTATCTACCTCGGTGCGGAGCGAAAAGCGATCATTTTTCCGCACCCTGCTAGGTGCCTGAAGAACTTGCAGCGGTAGTAGGACTCAAGGCTTCGCGCTTCGCCCTCAGTCGCGACGCAGAAGGCGAGGAACGTCTGAGTTGCGACAGATGGCGGTGGACTCAGCCATGGCTTCCCAAGCACGGAGTCGGGGATCTTCTGCCCACCATCTGAGCCAGCTTTGGGCACAAGCACTTTCCAGTTGTCGATGAGGGTGGCATTCTTTGTGATCGTACTCCGTGGGACAAACCCAATTGCGCGCTTGCCACTTCGGACATAGTGGAGTGCGACATCCCCCGATTTCCTTTTGTCATGGAATCCGTCGAAGTTGGTCGCAATACCGAATGGAGTGTCAGCGGTCAAGATGTCGGTAATAGGCTGCTCACCTGCTTTCAGCACCTTGCGCAAGATTCCGACGGCTCTCGGGTCCCGCACAAATACGTCAAACTCGTCGAGCTGCCGTGACGAGGAGGTCTCCTCGTCACCGCGAACTATCGTAACATCGCATGGAGCGTTGTGGACTTGCGACCAGAGGAAGTAGCAGATACCACCCTTGACCTCGACGTTCGGAAAGACTTCTTTTGAGACGGGGAAATCGACCAGCCTGAGGAGTTTGTGTGAACTGAGCATCTCCTTGCGAAACTCGTCGAGGCCGCGTCCGCCCGCAAGCCAACGGGAGGGGACCACCATCGATAAGTATTTTGGCTCAAGTTTTTTCGCCTGCTCTACGAATAGATGATAGATGGATGAATCGCTCGAGCCACCTGCTCCCCCCTTCATCTGATACGGGGGATTTCCGATAACCACGTCGAACTGCATGGCACCTCCAAACATCTCGGCAATTCGAGCCTTGATGTCCTTGCTGTGAATGAACGCATAGGCGTAGTTCTCAAGTCCTGATTCACGGTCCAGGATCGCTCTTGGCGCTCCACAGAACTCACATTTGGTGTCACCCCACGTGTGTTCGGTGCGCTCGAACCAGATGTTGCCCGCGTCGCTGGCGAAGCCCTTGGCTATGGAGTGCTTGCCCGTGGCATACTTCGAGCAATACAGGCTCCGCCGCGCAAGCAGACTGGTGAGTTGAGTGATGCCGATGCCGAACACCTGCTTCGTCAAGATGTGATTGACGCGCCGGTCAAGGTCCGGCATCTCGTCGGCCAGTCCCTTGGTGAGGCGGCTGGTGATCTCACGCAAGAACACGCCCGACTTGGTGCACGGGTCGAGGAACCGCACCGTCTTGTCCGCCCAGATGTTCGCGCCGCCGTTCTCGGCCGCCCACGCATCGGCCAACGTGTCCAGCATTCGGTTCGCCAACTCCGGCGGCGTGAAGACCTCGTCGTTGGAGAGGTTGGCGATGCACGTCAAAACGTCCGGGTTTCGTCCGCGCAATGCAAAGGCAGCCTGAGCGCTCATACGTTGTCCTTCGGGGCGTCGCCGGGCGCGGCGGCGGCCAGGTCGCTCACCGTCATCGGCGGGTAGGTCTTCGTTGGCCTGAAGATCTCATGCTTGCCAAGGTGGGCGAAGAGCGAGCCCTCCGCGCTAAAGGCCGACGATTGGGTGAGGGTGTCCAGGCGGAAGTCACGCCGCTGGAATTTTCCCTTGCCCAGGTAGCCCCACTCGGCAAAGGCGATCGGCGCGCCATCGTGCGTGCGCATCTTAAGCGCGTCGCCGTGCACGAGATTCTGCGACAACACGTAGGACGCGGCGCGATAAAGTTCGTCCGAGTCATCCAGATTCAGATACTCGGCAAGTATCTCCAGCATGTTAGCGCGGCACTCGGCGATGTTGTCCGTCAGCAATTCGATGCCGTAGATGCACATCAGCGCGAGCAGCGCATAGTGGCGCCGCTCGAAGTCGGACTTTCCGTACTTGAGTTCCACTGCGGCGAGCTTGCGCCGCAGAATCTGCACGAGGAAGTTGCCGCTCCCACACGCCGGCTCCAGAAAGCGAGAGTCAATCCGCTCCGTTTCGTCCTTCACCAGGTCGAGCATCGCCTCGACCATCCACGCCGGGGTAAAGACCTCCCCGTGGTCGGCGACCCGTTGTTTGGATACGACCTGTCTATCCATCGGCTAGAGAATCCCTCTGACCCGAATGAAAGCTGCCGATTTCGTCATTCCCCGCCCGCGCTATAGTACCACTTCATAGAGCGTTGCCGGCGAATTTTTCAAGCCACGTCGGACCCCCGCACAATCACAGGCTGAAGCCTGTGCCACAAAAGAGAACGCCAATCGGGAACTGGCGTTCCCGGATTGAGTTAGTACCTTTGCACGGTCATGGGTGGAAGCGGCGACCGGGCCATGAAAATCCTAAAACTGGAAGTTGTTAATAGATACTATTAGTAGATTCGGCGGCGCATGAGCAGGCTGTATGCATCGTGCGGCGGGGATGTTCCATGCTCCCACTCGCATCATGCCGCGCTTTCGGCTATGGTCGAAGCGCCGGAGCCGGTTGTCTTGTGGCAGCCTATGGGTGTAGTCAGGCCGAGGCTGAAGCGGCGCATCGAGGGGCGGTCGTGAGCGAAGAAACTCAACGATTTCAGCTAGTTAGGTTATTTTTGGCGATTTTCGGATGGCTCGAAATCGAAAATTTCCTTTTATTTTCAATTGCTTATGCAATTATGTTTCCGATCCGTGGCCCGAAATCAATTCGCATCGATTCGGATGATTTCTCTTTGTTTTCAATAGCTTATACAAATATGTTTCACGCGAAACGTCAGCGCGAATCTTGAAACATTCCCGGAAAACTTCGCCCGCTCGAAAGCGTCGGCTCAGCCCTGACGAGGTCGCCGCTCAGGTTCGCGCCGAGCTTGCCCCAGCGCTCCCCGGAATCGGCATCGTGGCGCGGAACCTCGCCTTCCTCGATCGCATCGAGCGGTTTGCCGCCACCCTCGCGGCTTGGGGGTCAAAGGTCAATCTCACTGCGGATCCCACCAGCCCCGATGAAATCGTCTTCCACGTCTTCGACAGTCTGATTCCGATCGCGCTCGCCGTCGAGTCGAAAGCGATTCGGCTCCGTCCCGCCTTCGAACGCGAGACTCGCATTCTCGACATTGGGAGCGGCGCAGGATTCCCCGGACTCGTGATTGCCGCCGCGCTGGCCGCGCGCGTCACGCTGGTTGAGGTGCGGCGCAAGCGAGCGAGCTTCCTCGCGGACGCCGCAATCGAAATGGGCCTGCGCAATGTCGAGGTCATCACGAAGCGCGCCGAGAATCTCCGCGATGCCGCAAGCTTCGACCTCGTGACGGCGCGCGCGGTTGCCGGATCGCGCGACCTGTTCGATATTGCCGCGCACGCGCTCCATCCCGGCGGCGTCCTGATGATCTACGCCAGCGCCGGCCAGAAAATCGCGGCGGCTGCCGCGTCCGCGCCAGGCTTCGAGACTGGTCCTGCGATTCCATACGAACTGCCGCATGGGCACGAGACGGCGCATCGAGTCGCCGGCCTCTGGACACGCCACTGAATCCACAGCCGATGCCGCCCTGTTGAGAAACCGCCGCGCACGGTTTGATTTGTTCCGCGCCGCAAGCTTAATTGGAACGAGTGCGACGTTTCATGTGAAACGTCTGCGACGATGAGGCGGCGGCGGTGGCGCGGATAATCGCGATTGCAAATCAGAAAGGTGGAGTCGGCAAAACCACCACCGCGATTAACCTCGCCGTCGCGCTCGCCGATTCGGGCCGCCGCGTGCTCCTAATCGATCTCGATCCGCAGGCGAACGCGACTTCCGGTCTGACTCCGCGCGGTGCCGCCGCGGCTCAATCGCGCACAATCTACGAGGCGCTCGTCGCCGAGGTTCCGCTTGCCGAAGTGATTCGGCAGGTGCGCCCGACGCTCGATCTTGCGCCGTCGGCCAACGAACTGGTCGGCGCGGAGATCGAACTGGTCGCGATGGAAGGACGGGAGCGGCGGCTTACGTCGCTGCTTCTCCTCGTTGTAGAGAAATATGACTATGTGTTAATCGACACGCCGCCCTCGCTCGGAATCCTGACCCTCAACGCGCTCGTCGCCGCCGATTCGGTGCTGGTGCCGATGCAATGCGAGTACTACGCGCTCGAGGGACTCTCCGCGCTCATCGGCACGATCGACAAGGTGCGCGCGGCGCTGAAACCCGCGCTCGAATTGGAGGGCCTGGTGCTCACGATGTTCGACACGCGCAACCGGCTCACCCACGAGGTCGCGGCCGAAGTGCGAAAGCATTTCCCGGAGAAAGTTTTTGAGAGCGTGATTCCGCGCAGCGTGCGGCTGTCGGAAAGCCCGAGCCACGGCCTGTCGGTGCTCGAATACGAATCGCGCTCGGCCGGCGCGGAGGGCTACCGCGCACTCGCCGCGGAACTTATCGCGCGCGAAGCGAAGCGCGGGTAAGGAAGAAGAATTTACCACCAAGACACTAAGGCATCAACATAATGTCAATGCTTTATGACTTTATGTCTTGGTGGTGATCTTTTGAATTGGAGACAACAACGATGACGAGGAAACCATTGGGGCGCGGATTGGATGCGTCGATCGGCATTAGTGCGGAGCGTGCTCACCTTTAACCACATGGGCGTAAACATCGACAAACCCGAGCGCTGGAAGGCTGATATTGCGCGGTCGGTTGACCTCTACAACGATTGGTTCATGAAATTTGCGCCCAGGGCGTATCGGGAGAGCCGCGTCAGAACCGCGCGGGAAGTTGAATCAACGTTGAAAGCGACCGACAACTTGCGAAACGTACAGCCTGAAATTCTTCGAGAGAATCCCGCCGTGCTGCCCACGCTGCGCATGGCCACCTGCCCACCGCTGGCTAGGGACCGGCTTTCCGGCCTTTCAGGAGTTCCCCGTGCTCTCGTCAATCGGCTGGACAAGGAACATAAGTTACCAGCGCATATGGCGGCTTCCGCGCTTAAGGGAGAACTCAAGAAAATGGGTGTGGTCATTGAGAAACTGGCGGACCACGACCTGTGCGTCTGGTTGAAACGCCGGACAGAGCCGACGGCCGCTGAACTTGAGCGGGCGGCGACGGTGATCGCTGACCGGCTTTGCGGCGCGACCGCCGACCCCCTCATCCGCAACGCCCAGGAAGAGCGCCAGCTAAAGCTCATCGGCAATTGGCTGAACGCGCGAGGCTACAAGGCGATCACAGCCGGTAGCGGTATTAAGTTCGACGCTATGCCTGCTGGTTCATACGCGTTCCGCTTCAACGTACCCGCATTGGCTACGAACGAGAGTGAAAGGCGCGTCAACATACCTGTGGACGTGGCAATAAAATCCAAGAACACGAGCGGGAGGCTTCCGATCTGCGTCGAGGCCAAGTCAGCGGGCGACTTCACCAACGTCAACAAGCGGCGCAAAGAGGAAGCACAGAAAATGAGCCAGCTTCGCCGAACCTATGGAAACAAAATCAAATATATACTGTTTCTCTGCGGCTACTTCGATAGTGGATACCTCGGCTATGAAGCTTCGGAAGGGATCGACTGGGTGTGGGAACACAGAATTGACGACCTTGCGAAATTCGAACTCTGACGCGGCGCATATCGCCTCGCTCGAAAAACGAAGAGTTCCACTCCAAGTGGAACTGGACGGGGAACGTTCGCCGGCCGAGCGCAACCGCCTTGGGCAGTTCGCAACGCCGCCCGCATTGGCGCGAGAGATTCTTTCCGCTGCCAAGAAACTAATGGGCCGAGAACCGGTGCGAGTTCTCGACCCAGCCTTCGGCACGGGCGCTTTCTACTACGCACTGTTGGCCTGTTTTGCGAGCGATCGGATAGCTGCCGCAGCAGGGTACGAATTCGATCCGTACTACGGCGCACCGGCGCGGCACCTTTGGGAACCAACCGGACTTGCGCTTCATCTCGAGGACTTCACCAAAGCGCGTCCGCCGGCAAGCGAAAATGACCGTTTCAATTTGATTGTCTGCAACCCCCCCTATGTTCGGCACCACCACCTTGCGGCAGCCGATAAAGAGCGGCTCCGGAGGCTTTGCCAAGCCGTCTCAGGTCTCCGGGCGGACGGACTCAGCGGCCTTTATTGCTATTTTCTCGTACTCTCCCACGACTGGCTTGCAGACAACGGCCTTGGCTTGTGGCTGATCCCGAGCGAGTTTATGGATGTCAATTACGGCCAATGGGTAAAGCGTTATCTGACCGATAGGGTTACGCTGCTGCGAATTCACCGCTTCGATCCGAATGAAGTCCAGTTTGGCGATGCGCTGGTTTCGTCAGCCGTCGTGTGCTTTCGCAAAGCGCCGCCGTGCCCGGATCATAAAGTTGAGTTCAGTTTTGGAGGAACGCTAAATAAGCCGCGGCTTGAAGGAAGCATTTCACTGGCCGCGCTGCGTCGCGAAAGCAAGTGGACACGTTTTCCACAGCGGGGGCAACGGTGTGAAAGCAGATATGTCCTAGGGGATTTTTTCGCAATAAAGCGCGGCGTGGCGACGGGAGACAATTCGTATTTTATACTCACGGCGGCACGCATCCGAGAGTTGGCATTGCCAAAAAGGTTTCTTTTGCCGATTCTTCCCAGCCCGCGCCACGTACCAGGCAAGGAAGTTCTCGCTGACTGCCAAGGCAATCCGATTATCGACACTCGGTTGTTTCTTCTGAACTGCAATCTTCCCGAAGAAACAGTTCGGCATAGATTTCCCACGTTATGGAAATACTTCGACGAGGGAAAACGGCGCGGGCTGGCAAGCCGCTACCTCTGCCAGCATCGCAGCCCTTGGTATGCCCAAGAAAGCCGTCCCGCCGCACCTATTGTCGCCACTTATATGGGGCGCAGCGGGAACGGCTCAAGAAATCCATTCCGATTCATTAGAAACCGCTCGAAGGCGACCGCCGCTAACGTGTACCTGCTGATGTATCCGAAGGGCGTGTTGCTATCGTCACTTCATTCACAGCCCGAGTTGACCGATCGGATCTGGACCATGTTGAACCGTCTCGATCCTCAAACGTTGCTGGATGAGGGCCGCGTCTACGGCGGAGGACTGCATAAGCTGGAGCCGAGGGAATTAGCTAATGTGCCGGCTAACGACATCGCCGTGATGCTAACGCTTCCGCAAAAGAGCGCAGAGCATCAATTGGAACTGATTTCGTGAGACCGGCGGATGAAAAAGAAAGAAACCGCTGATTTCACAGATTACGCAGAAGTGATTTTCAAAATTTTCAATCCGTGAAATCTGTGTAATCTGCGGTTTTAGGTAGGAGACAACCACGATGACGAGGAAGCCATTGGGGCGCGGATTGGATGCATTGATCCGTGGGGGCACGGGCGCGGCGGCAACCGAAGCGGTCGCGAACGGACACGCGGCGGCGAAAGACCCCGAGACGGCGGCGGGGGCGGCGATTCCGCGCGAGGGGCGGTTCGCGATGGTTCCCGCCGACCGGATCGAGCGCGGCAAATATCAGCCGCGGCTCAATTTCAACGAGGCCGCCCTTGAGGAACTGAAAAAGGCGATCCAGGAGCAGGGAATCGTCGAGCCGCTGATCGTCCGGCGAATCGAGTCGCCCGCCGGCGGCGAGGGCCCGCGCTACGAACTTATCGCGGGCGAGCGGCGGCTGCGCGCGGCGCGCGCGGCGGGGATGACGGCGGTCCCCGCGATCGTGCGCGAAATGGACGACCGGGCGGCGCTCGAAATGTCGCTGGTCGAAAATATCATGCGCGAGAGCCTAAGCCCGATCGAGGAGGGGATCGCATTTCGGCGGCTCGCCAAGAACTTCGCGCTCAGCCACGACCAGATCGCGGAGCGAATCGGCAAGAGCCGCCCCTACGTCACGAATCAACTGCGGCTCCTCGAATTGCCGCAGGAGATAATCGAATTGGTTGCCGGCGGAAAGCTCACCGGAGGACAGGGGCGTGCGCTCCTGATGCTCAAGACGCGCGACCAGCAGATGGTCGCCGCCGCGCGGATGCTCGAGCGGGGCGAACCGGTGCGCAAGACGGAGCGGACGGCGCGGACGCGCGCCGAGCGGGCGGCGCGGCGGGAACTGCCGGAAGGTTCTGCCACCGATCCGAATGCACTCGCACTCGCGGAGTCATTGCAGCGCGCGCTAAAGCGCAAGGTGCGGATTCTGCGGCGGCGCGGCCGCGCTCCCGGCCGGATCGAAATTGACTATTACAACGACGACGATCTGACCGCGCTCGCCGACACGATCCTCGGCCACACCCGCCCCGGTCACGCACCGGCGTAAGGCTAGAAACGCTGAATTGCTTAAGCAGAACATCGTACTCAACAATTATCCCGTAGTATGCTCGAATGCTAATACAATGAGACTCGGTTTACAGGGATTCTGCTGAGAAATCCGCGTAGGATGAGAGAATTTGTAGCGAATATTGCAGTACCCTTACTAAGCGCAGTCTTGGGCGCATTAGTGGGCTACTTCGGCGCGATCCGAATCCAGAGGGGTGAGGATGCAGATCGCTGCAAGTCTGCAGGTCGCGCACTCCTGGCGGAGATATGCAGAAATATCAAAGCACTATCATACGTCGGAGATCACCAGCCTGCAGGGTTTAGCGACGTAGTCTGGGAAACTCAATTACCTTCCGTTGCTCGCCTGCTGACATGGAAGGAGCTTCGACTGGTTTCTGAACTATATCTTGCCGCGCGAGAGCCTCTCTTCGGGTTCGAAGTCGCAAGCAAGCTCCGCTCAAAAGGTGACTTGCGACGATTAGCAGGGTGCGGAAAAATGATCGCTTTTCGCTCCGCACCGAGGTAGATAGATAGGTGACCGTTGTGGGTTGAGGAGGAAGCGGGGATGCGCGGGACGGACGAGCAGCAGAGCGGGATGTTCAGT
>JBOHWK010000019.1:0-3816 GCA_050736715.1 Binataceae bacterium (SeqCode)
GTTAGGGGGATAGGACGGGGGGAGATTTTCTGTCCAGTTCCCCTTCCCCGCTTTGCGGGGAAGGGGTTGGGGGTTAGGGTGTTCTCGCCCACGCGGCCTTATCACTTCAATCACCGCGGGCAAGCCGTTCCGCACCGCGGAATTGCGCAGCCGCAGGACGCGAATGCCGTATTGGGCGAGGTAGGCGTCTCGCGCCCGATCGTAACCCTGCTGTTGCCGATGCGAGCGGCCGTTCAGCTCCAGCACCAGCCGCTCGCGATGGCAATAGAAATCGACGATGCATGGCGCCAGCGGCTGCTGGCGGCGGAAATACGCCTCGACGCGGTTCGCGCGCAAGTCCCGCCAGAGGAGCCGCTCTTCGGGCGTCATCTGTGTACGCAATCCGGCCGCGCGCCGGATCAATTCCGAATTGTTCTGCTCGCGAAATGTCAGCGGCAGCATGGAGTCCTATTATCGGGTGGTGTCGGTTGGAAAGCTTACCCTAACCCCACACCCCTTCCCCGCAAAGCGGGGAAGGGGAAATTTGAAGAATGCTTCCTCGCGTCCTATCCCCCTTACCCCCTTTCCTTCCAGGAAAGGGGGACAGAATGTGCCAGAAAAGAACGGGGAACCGCAGCGAATCTATTCAGGAAGAGAGAACGGAATCCTCGATCGGCAGATAGATTCAAACAAATCGAATTAGGACAATTCCAAAGCGCACCAGCCCCTCTTGTGTTGGGTGCCACGCGGCTGCCAACGTTAAGTCAGTGTGTACCCTCGCACTTTATTTTAAGGTCGCACCCCAATGGCCGGTGATAATTGCCGCAAATCGCGATGAATTCCTCGATCGCCCCGCCGGTCCGCCCGGAACGATTCTCGAGCATCCGCAAGTGGTCGGCGGGGTCGATCTCAAGGCGGGCGGCACCTGGCTCGGAATAAATGAGTATGGCGTCGCCGCAGGATTGCTCAACCGCCGCATGGAAGGCGCGGCGAATCCCACCGCCCGCTCGCGCGGCCTCCTCTGCCTCGATGCGTTGCGCCGGCGGACGGCATCCGAGGCGGCGGCCTTCGCGGCGGAACAGGATGCGGCAAACTATAACCCGTTCAATCTGTTGATCGCGTCGCGCGAGGAAGCCTTCGTCGCCTCGAGCCGCGCCGGTAAAATCGACGTGATTCCCCTTACTCCCGGACTTCATCTCCTTACCAACCTCGACGTGGACGACCCGGAATGCCCCAAAATCGCCGCCGCCTACGGTAAGTTCGCGGCGCTCGGCGACGACGCCGAATTTCGGCGCGATCCGGTGGCACAGCGCACGGTGCTGGGCGCGCTGCTCGCCGATCACAACACCGAACTCGATCCGCGCTCCGGACGGCCCAACGCTTTATGCCTCCATCTCAATTGTTACGGCACGCGCTCGTCGAGCATGATCTTTATGCGCGCGGAAGGCGGCCCGATCGTCCATTTTTTCGCGCCCGGACCGCCCTGCCGCACGGCGTATGCTCCCGCGCCCGTGCCAACGATACGCGGAAACTCGCGCGCCGAATCGGACGCCGCCGCGCAGGCGCACAGCGCATCCAAGTGAAGGCCACAACGATGCGCATCGCCCGAACCGTTTCCGCCGGCCTGATCGCCGCAATCGCCGCCGTGCTGCTAATCGCACCCATCGCTCAATCGGAACAAGTAGTGGGCGGGTCGGGACTCGAATGGCAACAGCGGTTTCTCGGAATCCTGCCGCTGGTCAAGCCGGATATCAAAGACCCGGTGGTCGTGACTGTCGATGGGGTCCCGATCACGCTCGGCCAGATCGACGACTACGCGCGCGCCGAATCAAAGCTAATCGGTTCGGCCAGCAGCGGGGAAGACCGCGCGGTGTGGAAGGACGCGATGGAGAACCTGGTAAATCGCGAGTTGCTGCTGTTGGAGGCGAAGCGGCGCAAGCTTGCCGTCTCCGACGCCGAGGCTGCCGTGCGCGCGCGCGAATTTGACGTAAGCGGCGGGAACGGCGCGCCGGGAGGGGGAGCGCCCGACCAACAATTGATCGCCGCCGTGCGCGGCTCGATGGAAATCGAAAAGCTGCTGGACGGCGAGTTTCGCGCGCATCATGTCGAGCCAACGGAGGCGCAAATCAAGCACTACTACGGCCATCATCTCGACCTGTTCGTGAAAGACCCCGGCTGGGTGCGAATCTCCCATATCGCGGTTAAGCTGCCGCCAAATCCGACCAAGGCGGAGCGCGCGGCGGCGCTCAAAAAAATCCGCAAACTCCGCGCGATGGCGCTCAAGACGAAGGACTTTGCCGCACTCGCGAAAAAATATTCCGAAGACCCGGAATCCGCCTCCAAGGGCGGCGATTTGGGCACCTTCACCCCGGGGCAATTGCCGCCTGATGTCGATAAGGCGGTATTCTCCACGCCGGCCGGCGGGCTGACGACGATCTTCGAATCGGATTTGGGCGACAGCTTTATCAAGGTGACGGCGCGGCGCGCGGAAACTTACGCTCCGCTCTCCGAAGTGAAGGCGAAGATCGCGACGGTCTTGCAGGGCTACAACGAGGAAGACGTCGTGAAGGCGATGCTCAAAAAGCTCGCGAAGCCGGCAAAGATCAAATTCGAGCGCCCGCCCAACGCGCCTGATAAATCGATCTAAAAAAGCTCCGCACCGGTGGCTGTTTGTCGTTGTTTGACATGCGGGTGATGAGTATCTAAAGGAAATCGTTGGTTCTTTTCTAAGCCTGCAATCTAGAAAGGCCATCTGATAGCTTTGCCTTGCGTCGAAAGAGCGTAAACGTGGCGGTCGGACGACCCAGAGTAAATAATTGTACCGTCCCCGCTCATTGCCAACGCCGACACATCGCCTCCAACTCCAAAATTCGACCGGAGCCTGCCGTCCGCCGCGAAGCCGAAGATGTTGTTTCCCGCGCTCTGCACGCCGGCATAGACGGTCCCCCCGCTCGCCACGACAAGGGCATAGACCCCTCCGAGGGCGGCAGTAGGAGACTTCCATAGCAGGGCGTCGTCCGGAGAAATGGCGTAAACATTGCCGTCAAGCCCGCCGGCGTAGATCGCGCCGTGGTTACCGGCGGCCAGCGCATATATCATTCTTGAGGTCTGGAATTTCCATTTCAGAGTGCCATCTGAGGAAAGCGCGTACACTTTGCCGTCGAACGATCCAGCATAGATGGTGCCTTTATACACGGCCAAGGCTTCGATTTCCCCCTCCGCAATCCGGGACTTCCACTTAGCGCGGCCATCCGCAGTAAACGCGTAAACCGCGTGGTCTGACGACCCGGCGAAGATGTCACCGCCATCTCCCACCGCGAGCGCATTGATCGCGCCTCCGGTCCCGGTCTTCCATTTGACGGCGCCGTCCTTCGGCGAAAGCGCGAAAACCTCGCCGTCTAGCGCTCCGGCATAGACCGTGCCGCCGTTCCCCTCAGCCAGTCCATGGATTCCCCAGCGTGCGATCGGAGACTTCCACTTAATGGCGCCGTCCGGGGAAAGGGCGTAAACTTTGCCATCGTCCGACCCGGCGTAAATGGTCCCGCCGCGCCCCACCGCCAGCGCGTGGACCTCGCCTCCGGTCTCGAAATTCCAGTTGGCGGAGGCTTCTTCTATTTGGCCTCGCGGCTTGCCGGAATTACCACCGTGCCGGACATCTCGTAGCATCTTCCAGGTAGGTCCTGTCACCTGCCCGTGTAGCGATGGCGCATAGGCGAAGATCAGCGTTAGCCATAGAAGCCAGACAAGTCTGACTCCTGGCCGGACACGGTAGGAATCGTTGCGGCGGCGAATCATCTTCCCGCTTGACTCCTGAGAAGCGCAAAGGCGGACAAGGGC
>JBOHWK010000020.1:0-11154 GCA_050736715.1 Binataceae bacterium (SeqCode)
TCGCCCTGCGCCGCCCACAGCACCAGTCTGGCGCGGGCCACCAGCGCCTGCGGCAACGAACGCGCCGCGGCCAGACTCGACAACTGCGCGCGCTCTTCCGCGCTCAACACCAACTCCGCCTTGGGTCTCCCGGTTCGCATCGGCAACTCTCCTTAACCCGAAAAGATGCCGGATATGCAAGCAAGAATTATGCTAGATAATTACGGGACAGAACACTAGTTAACAGGGCGGCAAAGAGGCGAGGTCATACGGTCCCCGCCGCGCTGGCATTGCCGGGCGGAGTCGGCGAAGCCTACACTCGAGCCGGTCCTGAGGCTGCCGAAGGAACGCGGATTACGGGTGCCTCTCTGCGAGTGCAAGGTCCGAAACCTGAAACCTAATCCGTTCCCCGTCCTGTGACTTCCGTGATCAGCACTACTGCATGGCGACGAATCATTTGGACTGTGCTGGCGATTTGGCTTGTGTTGGACGCCTATCCGATCGTCGTATGCGGACTTCTGTCCTTCCGCGGACCACAGACGCCTTGGATCGTCGGGGGACGAATAGAAGCTCTGCTCGTGCCGGTACTATTGGGGTCTCCGTCCGCGTTCCTCGTTGCAGCAGTTTTCGACTTTATCTTTCGGTTATTGGAAGTGCCCACTTCGGGAAACATTTGGGCGTACGCGATCTACGGGATCATTATCTGCGGGTCTGGTTTCTTGCAGTGGTATTTCGTCTTGAACTGGATGGCGTTCGCGAACAAAGGGCGATTTTGGAGGTGGTTTCTCCACGGCACCCGGGATCGCATTGCCCGGCGGTACCGGGGAGGCGCATAGTGAAGCCCGTCCCGAGTATTACCGAGGGGAACTTCTCCTTAGTAATTGAAACAGAAAGCGCGAAAACCAGTTTGGTTTTCGCAGGGGTTTAATCCGGCTGGCAGCCCGCTTTCGGCACCATCGCCTACGCGGCTTCCTTGCGGGGGCGCGCGTAGGTCTTTCGATAGACCTGCAATAGCGCCGCGAACACCGACATTATCGCCGGTCCCGCGAACAGTCCGAGGGGACCGTAGGCCTCCAGCCCGCCCATGATGCCGAGAAACAGCGCGAAGGTCGGCAGATGGGTGCCGTGCTTCATCGCCATCGGCTTGATGAAATTATCGATCACCGCGACAGAGATCGTGCACCAAATGACCAGCCCGATCGCATGAGGCCAGCCGGAGGCATAGGCCAGCCAGGCCGCCGCCGGAACCCAGACGATCGCCGTGCCGCCGATCGGCAACAGGCCGGCCACGGCGCTCACGAGCGCGAGGAATATCGAGTACGGGACGCCGAAGATCAACAGACCCAGCCCGACCGTGACGCCCTGCAGCGCCGCGGTCAGCATCAGGCCGCGCATCACCGCGGAGAGCGTGGAGCGCAGCGTATCGAAGACGGCGTTTTTGTCCTCGTCGTGCATCGGGGCGAGTTCGCGGAGGCTTTCGTAGTAATATTCGCCGTCGCGCAGGAAATAGAAAAAGGCGAACAACGCAAAGCCGAAATCGATCACGAAAGTGACGGCGTTGCGCGCGGCTTGGGTCGCGTTTTCGACCACGTAATTGCTCACCGTCCGCGCCGCGTTCATGGTGAGTTCCGGCAGATGTTTGCTCAGCTTGTAGCCGTGCTCGGACAATCGCGCCGCGATCCAGCCGAACAAGTCGGAATGCATCGCCCACTGCTCGAGGCGCACGATCATCCCCGCCTTCACCTGCGCGGTGACCTGCACGTAGAGCGTTTGCGCCTCGCCGACGAGCAGTGAAGAGAGCCAAATCGCCGGCAGCACGACGCCCAATCCCACCGCGACGGTCAGGATTATCGCGGCGAGCGAGCGGCTCTTGACGTACTTATCGACCAACGTGAACGCGGGCTGTGCGATAAAGGCGAGCAGAATTCCCCATGCGATCGGAACCAGAAACGGCGCGAGCAAGAGATATAGCTCGTAGGCCATCACGGCCAGAAAGCCGAAGAAGAAGAGTTGGATGATGCGTTCGCGGTCCATCGCGCAAGGGGATTCCGGCGCGAGAGCCTAGCAGATTGCGCCGCGCGGTGCGCCTTCGGTTGCCAGCCATCCCGATATTCGTTAGCTTTGGCGATCGCTTGCGATTTGCCGCGATTGCTTTGTATTTGAAGGCACGTAGCTCAGTGGGAGAGCGCTTCCTTGACACGGAAGAGGTCGGCGGTTCAATCCCGCCCGTGCCTACCATTTGATGCGATCACGGCCCGCGACGACTTAAGGATCGGTTCGTAGATGAGTTCCGAAATCACCGTTACCGTTGGCGCGGAATCCCGGACCTTCCCGGAAGGCGTTCCTGTCCGCGAGGCGCTCAAAGACCTCCCCAGCCGCGATCTGGTCGCCGCGCGCGTCGATGGCAAGCTGGTCGATTTGACGCACCAGCTCCATCACGATGCCGCCGTCGAGCCGATCCTTGCCGAATCGCCAGCCGGCCTCGACGTGATTCGCCATTCCACGGCGCATCTGATGGCGATGGCGGTGCAGCAGCTTTATCCCGGCACGCAAGTCACGATCGGCCCGGTGATCGAGGACGGCTTCTTTTACGATTTCGCACCGGCAACGCCGTTCACCGTCGAGGACCTGCCGAAAATTGAGGCGAAGATGCGCGAGTTGGCCAAGGCCGACCTTAAAGTCGAGCGGACCGAAGCCGCGCGGGAGGATGCGATCCGGCAATTCGCCGGGATGCACGAGAATTACAAGGTCGAGATCCTCCAGAGCATCCCGGAAGATCGCGTCTCGATCTACAAGCAGGGCGATTGGATGGATCTGTGCCGTGGGCCGCACGTTCCCTCCACGCGCTACTTGAAGGCGTTCAAGCTGACCAGCGTCGCGGGCGCGTACTGGCGCGGCGACGAGCGCAATGCGATGCTCTCGCGCATCTACGGGACCGCGTTCGCGAACAAGGAGGCGCTCGAGGAGCATCTTCGGCTGCTCGAACTCGCGCGCCAGCGGGACCATCGCAAGCTCGGCCGCGAGATGGGGCTGTACCTGTTCGATCCGATCTCGCCCGGTTCGCCCTTCTATCTGCCCAAGGGAACGATCGTTTTCAACGCACTCATCGATTATATGCGCCGCCTGTACCGCCGCTACGATTACGACGAGGTCGTCACGCCGCAGTTGTATCGCAACGAATTGTGGAACACGTCCGGCCATTGGGAAAATTTCCGCGAAAATATGTTTCTCTCGCCCGACCCGGAGGGCGAAGCTTCCTCCGCGGTCGATCCGGGCCCCGAAGGATGGCGCCACGGCTACGGCTTGAAGCCGATGAATTGCCCCGGCCATACCTTCGTGTACCGCTCCGCGAAGCGCTCGTACCGCGATCTGCCGCTGCGCATCGCGGAATTCAGCCGGCTCCATCGTGCCGAACGCTCCGGCACGCTGCACGGCCTGATGCGGGTGCGGGTGATGTCGCAGGACGACGCGCACATCTTCTGCACCGAGGATCAGATCGAGGACGAGGTCGCGCTCAACTTGAGGATGGTTCGCGAGGTTTACGCGACGCTCGGTTTCGAGCACGTCGAGTTCAAGCTCGCCACGATGCCCGAGCAGCACCTTGGCGCCGAGGAGCAATGGCGCATCAGCGAGGCGAAGCTCGGCAACGCGATGAGCCGCAACGAGATCGAGTACGGCGTGAATCCGAAGGAAGGCGCCTTTTACGGCCCAAAAATTGAGATTTATGTGGCCGATGCGCTGAAGCGGAAATGGCAGGTCGCTACAATTCAGCTCGATTACAACCTGCCCGAGCGGTTCGATTTGAAGTATGCCACCAGCGCCGGAATCGAGGCGCGTCCGGTGATGATCCATCGCGCGATTTTGGGGTCGCTCGAACGCTTCATCGGCGTGCTAATCGAGCATACCGGCGGCGTGCTGCCCTTCTGGCTCGCGCCCGAACAGGTGCGCGTTCTTTCGCTCAGCGAAAAGGTCGAGTCGTATGCGATCGAAGCCAGCAATATCCTGAAGCGCGAGGGCTTCCGCGCGGCCGCCGACATCCGCAATGAAAAGTTAGGCTTCAAGGTGCGAGAAGCGGAACTCGCCAAGGTTCCCTATATGATTGTTGTGGGCGAGCGCGAAGCCGCCGATCGCACGGTTTCGATTCGCAAGCTCCGTGGCGAGAAAAGTAACGCCATGCCGCTCGACGCGCTCGTCGATCTGCTGAAGAAAGAGCCGCTGCCGTCGTAGCCGCACTTACGTAAGCGCCTGAAACAGGAGCGAAGCCGATTGCTCCGGCCCATGCTCCCATCAATGCATGATGCGGCCGGCGGCAAGTGAATGGGCCTGTCGCATCGCGCGGCGCGGGTGTGATAGGATTCCATGATTACGATCCCTAAGGAGCGTGAGCATTAAGACGATGGCACTCAATTCCCGTATTTGGCGCCGCACTCTAACTGTCGTTGGCGCCGCGATAATTTGCGCGATGGCGATGGCCGCGGCGTCGGCGGCGGCGGATTCCGGCGCTGGCAAGGTCGATCCGAACAAGGTCGTTGCGACCGTCGGCAAGCACAAGATTACCGAGCGCGAAGTGGACAAACAACTGAAGCCGCAACTCGACGAGATGCGCGCGAAGTTGGAGGCGAAGGTCGATCAGATCGTCGCCTCCCAGACCTTCGATCTCCGGCGCCGGACGGCCGAAGCGATGGTCAACGATTACCTGATCGAGCACGCCGCGAAAAAAGCGGGATTGAGCGTGCCGGAATTTGAGAAGAAAGAGGCGGCCGGCAAATCGGGCGTGACCGAGGCCGCCGCCAAGGAATTCTACAATAAGAATAAGAGCGGTGCGCCGGTGACGTTCGAGCAAGTCAAGCCGCGGCTGCTTGACGCGATGAACGAACAGGCGCTGCTCGAGCGGCTGCGCAAACAAACCCCGGTGCACATCCTGCTCGAACCCAAGCGCATCGCGGTCGATACCGCCGGCCATTTTAGCCGCGGCCCCCAAGATGCGCCGGTGACGCTGGTGGAGTTTTCGGATTTTCAGTGTCCCTTCTGCGGGAGGGCGGAGCCGACAGTCGATGCGCTGATGAAAAAGTACGGCGACAAACTCCGGCTTGTGTACATGGATTATCCGCTCCCCTTCCACAGCCATTCGATGCTTGCCTCCACGGCCGCGCGATGCGCGGGCGCTCAGGGCAAATTCTGGCAGTTCCACGACCTGCTGTTTAAGGATCAGCCGAAATTCGCCCGCGACGATCCCAAGGCGTTCAGCGCGAAGATGAAGAGCAGCGCGGAAACGATGGGTCTGAATATCGCGAAATTCGACAGTTGCTTCGACGGCGGCAAGTACGACGCGGTGGTGAAGAAAGACATAGCGTATGGCGACCGGCTCCACGTGAGTGGTACCCCAAGTTTCTTCATCGATGGGCGGTTTATTAACGGCGCCCAGCAGATCCAGACTTTCGAGGGAATAATCGACGACGAATTGGCCAACGGCGCCGGCGGTCAAAAACAAGCCTCGGCACGTTGAAGCCGGCGCGGGCCGCTCCCGCGGAAGATCTTAGTCCGCAGCGCGGTCCTACGGCTCGCTAAAATTCTGCGGGATCTTATGCAGCCGCTGGATCGCGGTCCATTTTCCCGCGATGAAGCTCAGTAGCTAGATTAAAATCGCCGCGATCGGTGCGGCTTCGCACCGCCGCATCGTTCGGCCCTGCTCCGGCGTGAACTCATGGTCGCTCATCGCGTACTTCAATACCACTCGTTCCTAGCCGCGCAGATGGCGGCCAAACAGCCCCGCCGCTGCGTGCTTCACCCTCAATATATGCACCCGCATATGCACCCGCTCGCCGGCTTGCTCCAGCCATTGTTCGTAATCGTCCTCGCTTGGAAACCGTCTGGTGAACGTCACCGATTTTCACCTCCTTGCTTCCCGTGCCGCGCTCGCGGCGAATGCGGCGTTCACGGAGCGCCGCGGGAGGCGTCGGCGTTCCGTGAACGGCTTTTCGCGGCCTAGGCGGCAGGGTTATGAGTCTCGCTAAATCGGGTGGTTCGCGCGCTCACCGCGACTATCCCGGGGGAAGCGGGATTGCCGCGACCGGCGTGCGGGCCTAAATTGCCCAGGCTCCGCAACGGCGAGACACAAAATCAACTTACTCCCCGCCGGGCCGTCAATAAAGAAGGTTCGCCATCGTGTTATTTTATCCTACCGATGGGAATAGGGGGAAAAGCGGCCAAGATTGCGGAATCGTTTGAAATTGCGAAAATTGGTTCGGCGCCCAACTAATGCGCGGCCGCCGGGTTTGTTGTATAAACAAACCGCGCCGCGGAGGCGAACGATGGGATTGGAACGAAGCACCAACACGGGGGAAAAAAGGAATGCCGCCACGGCGGCGGCCGGACGCGGAATCGTCACGCTTGCGGTGGATGTCGGCGGCACCGGGATCAAGGCCGCCCCGCTCGATTCGGCGGGCGCGATAATCGGCGGGCGCTCGCGGATTAAGACGCCCCGCAACGCCACGCCAAAGAAGGTAATCGCGATTATCGCGAAGCTGGCCGCGATGGCGGGAAAGTTCGATCGGGTATCGGTGGGATTTCCCGGCGTGATTAAGAACGGCGTCGTCTATATCGCGCCCAATCTCGGCTGCGGCTGGCGTAATTTCGATCTTGAAGCCGGGTTGCGGAAAAAGCTCCGCCGCCCGGTTCGCATCGCCAACGACGCTGACGTGCAGGGTTTGGGATGCGTGAGCGGGCGCGGCGACGAGCTGGTGATCACGCTTGGCACGGGATTCGGATCGGTGCTGTTCGTGGACGGCCATCGCATCCATCTCGAACTCGGGCATCATCCGTTCCGCAAGGGCAAGACCTACGAGGACGAACTCGGCCATCGCGCGCTCGAGAGAAAAGGCAAAAAGAAATGGAACCGCAACCTGCAAGCCGCGATCTCGGAGTTGACCGGAACCTTCGGCTACAACCGCCTGTACCTCGGCGGCGGAAATTCCCGGTATGTCAACTTCGAGTTACCGAAAGATGTTAAGATTGTTAGCAACACGGAGGGCCTGCTGGGTGGAATCGCACTGTGGCAAAAGCCGTCCGCCGCGCGCGGATCGTCAACGGAGAGCGCGCGGATATGAGCATGAGCGGAGGAGGGGTGGCCGAGCGGTTGAAGGCGCCGGTCTTGAAAACCGGAAGGGATAAAAGTCCCTCGTGGGTTCGAATCCCACCCCCTCCGCCAGGCGTGGAAGTTTCTTTCGATCCCGTGCGGGCGGGGCAAAGTCAAGCGCGCTAATTTCGTGAAAAAATCGCGACAATGCCGTTGACAAGCGTTGCGGCTTCTGACAAACATTGTGGCGTTTGCGGATGGATCGAAACGAAAACGGCCAGGGGGTTCGCGAACCCGGCTGGCGAAAATCCGGGAAGGAAATCCCGGCGGGGTTGTTGACAAGGACTTTGGCATCTGGCAACTAGTACGCTGGCTTTCGGTCGAATTTTAATTCCGGGGGGACCGGCGGCGGTAAGGGCACTTGCAAGATGGAGGGGACGAGAATGCGTGAATCGGTCAAGCATGCGTGGCGTTGGAGTTTCGGCGTCGCGCTCGGTGTGGTGTGTCTGTTGGCGATGCCATCGGTTGGCAACGCAACGACGCTAACCCTCTGTATCAATAAATACGGTAATATCGGCCCTCATGGTCCGATCGGCGGAATCGGGCCGAGCTGTCCCCCGCATTTTCGGATGCTGACGTGGGACTCGGCTGGTGTGCCGGGGCCGACTGGGCCGCAAGGGCCAGTTGGACCGCAAGGGGCTCAGGGGCCGGCGGGGCCAGCCGGTGCGCAAGGGACTGCCGGGCCGCAAGGCCAGCCGGGTATCGCTGGTGGCCAAGGACCGCAGGGAGCGCAAGGGCCGGCAGGACCGCAGGGGTCTCCGGGCGATGTCGGCGCGGCTGGTCCGGTCGGAACGACTGGGCCGGTCGGCGTGTCGGGACCGGCCGGCGATGTCGGAGCTACGGGTAATGCCGGCCCGATTGGCCCGATGGGCGCGATGGGCGCCGCGGGACCGCAAGGACCTCCGGGACCGTCCGGCGTATCTGGGCCTCCGGGACCGGTTGGATTGACTGGGCCGGAAGGATTTCCCGGCCCGGGCGGAGGAGTGGGGCCGACTGGCCCGATGGGACCAACCGGACCGGCCGGTGGCAGCGGCTTCAATGCGACGGTCCTGACCGGCGGTAATTTGGGCCACACGATAGCGAGTGCGGCTGGCGCGCAGATCGACCAAAGCGCCGGTTCGCTGACGGACCTTTTTGTCGGAATCGCGAACGGCGCATCGGCGACCAGCCAGCCGTCCGTCGATGTCGAGTTGCCTGGCGCCGGCGCGAATTGCACGGCTCAAGGCGGAACCGCCGGCAGCACCACTTCGGGCACGCTCGAACAGTTGTTCGTGCGGACCGATGTTGCGCCGGGCGCGCCTCAGACCTACAACGTCGCCGTCTGCGTCAACGATATTTGCTCGGCGACCTTTCAATGCACGATTCCGTCGGGCGGAACCACCTGTGCCACCTGCAACGGCGGCGTGGTTCCCTGTGCGGGTAATCCGGGGCCGCAACTGACCGTGAACGATTGCGATAAGGTGTCGCTGGACATCGTTCCGAGCCAGCCGGGCGGCACCAAGGCGGATGTCTCGTATTCGATGATCTTCAAGCAGTTAGTGCCGGCTGCGCCATGAAACGGGGGAGACTCATGGGCGGCCATAATAAAATGATGCGTTGGAGTAGTGATGCCGGAGTACAGGGAGGGGACGAGCATGTCTGAGCCTCGGAAACAAACGTGGCGCTGGGTGATTGGAACTTTTGCCGCCGCGATTCTAACCGCTGCCGCGCCGGCGAAACCGGCGCATGCGCAGACCATATCGATTTGCTTGGCGCGTCACGGTCGAATCAGATCGATCGGCGCCAACGGCAACGTGCCGGAACCTTGCAAGCTGAAGAATGAAGTTCTGCTGGTGTGGAATGTCCCCGGCCCAATCGGGCCGCAGGGAGCGCAAGGCAATTCTGGACCTCAGGGGCCTTCGGGCCCTGTCGGAGCTCAGGGACCGGTTGGTTTCAGCGGTGACCAAGGACCGCAAGGTGTGAGCGGCATCGTCGGCCCGCAGGGCGACGTTGGAGCGGTCGGCCTACAGGGACCGACTGGTCCGATCGGAGCGGTCGGTGCTACCGGCCCGCAAGGATCGACCGGAGGAATTGGACCGACAGGTCCGATGGGGCCGACTGGCGAGGTTGGACCGGCGGGACCAGTGGGTATCGTCGGACCGACGTGCGCCTGCGTGGCGCCGTACAGCGGTGCTGGGGACGAATGCTTTATTGGAAGCACTGCCGGCAGCTATGTCTGCCCGGCGGGTGTGGCTAATATCGGACCGCAGGGAATTCCTGGAGCGGCCGGGCCGGCGGGACCTGAAGGGCCTCCGGGACCGGTTGGTCCTACGGGACCGGGCGGAATTGCCGGGCCGGCGGGTCCGACGGGACCGGCGGGAGCGGGCGGTACGGTGGGCGATAATTTGGGAATCCTGACCGGCGGAACCGTTGGATTGGCGGTCGGCGAGGCTGCTGGAGTGGACTTGGCTGTCGGCGGCACAATCGAGATGGGACCGGGTAACGGCGCCGACACCGGCGCGACGATTACGAGCGTCGAAGTTCCCATGCCGGCCGGTACCCTTTCCAGCCTGACGGTCGATACCAACACCGACCCGGGCGGCACTGGCGACGTGTTTACGGCTTATATCAATGGCGTTGCCTGCCCGGCGACCGCGCCGACCTGTACGATCGTCGGAGGGACAACCTGTTCCGATACCGGCGATACCTGCACCTATGCCGATGGCGACTTGTTGTCGATCCATGGCGGTGGAACCGGAGCGGCTAACCTAACGGACGTGTCGTGGTCCGCCAACTACACACCGTCGGCGCCGTAACCTCAGGAGGATAAGTGACAGTGAAGCGCCATAGGGTGGGAACGTTGAACGCGCAGGAGGATATGGGGATGCCTCGAAAAGTGAAAAACGGTTGGCTAGTGCTGGCAGTGTCGGCAGCCGCCGCGATGATGCTCGCGGGTGCGCCAGCACCGGCCGCCGCGCAGCAAACTCTCTCAATCTGCATACATCCAAACGGCAGGATCTCCGGCGTCAACACGGCATGCACCGCGCGTGACACGATGCTGGGGCCGTGGGTCGCCGTTGGACCGGCCGGCGCGACCGGCCCATCGGGAGTAACGGGACCCGCCGGACCGACGGGTGCGCCTGGCGTGCCGGGTGCTCGGGGACCTAACGGTGCGACCGGGCCGGTCGGACCGCAGGGGGCTCCGGGAATCGCGGGAGCCGCCGGGCCGAGCGGGGCGCAGGGTCCCGTTGGACCCCAAGGACCGACCGGGGCGACCGGCGATGTTGGACCGATTGGGTCGATTGGAGCGCAAGGCCCTCAAGGGTTGGCCGGACCGCAGGGATCCACCGGCGGCATCGGACCGACGGGGCCGACTGGCGCCCAAGGCGCGATTGGCGAAGAGGGACCCGCGAGCTTGGTGGTTGGACCTGAAGGACCTCAGGGTCCCACTGGCGATGCGGGCACGGGTGGAACCCCGGGACCGGCGGGCCCGGTGGGTCCGACTGGCCCTGCCGGAACGGCCGGCGGCCTGAATACTGTGCTGCTGACCGGCGGTACGCTCGGTGCTGAAATCGGGCCGTATTACAGCCCGGGCGCAGGTTTGGCGCTGAACTTCACCAACTATGCCGGCTTCGGCAACGGCGGAGAAGTCAACTCCCCGATCGTTGCGCGTACCGCGGTGCCGATTCCGGCCGCGGGCGCGGGCGGGACGCTGTTCAACCTGAAGGTGAACCTCGATGCGGCGCCCGCGTGCAGCGCCGGCAACTGCTACAGCTTCGAGTTGTACGATCTGACCAGTGCAACGACGGTTCCGATGTGTTCGGTGGGACCGGCGCAAACCTCCTGCACCAGCCCGTTCAACGCGACGTTTGAACTTGCGGTGGCCGCGAGCGATGCGGTGGCGCTGGAGTCGATACCGGGTACGGGGACCGCCAAGCCGACGGTGGCGCCCAACATGAGCTACTCGGTTCAGTACATCCACAATTGACGGATCGCTCGCGATGAATCGATCTCGCGAGCCGACATTTCGCGAAAGGCGGCCGGAGCGGAAACGCTCCGGC
>JBOHWK010000021.1:0-5248 GCA_050736715.1 Binataceae bacterium (SeqCode)
TCGCCCTGCGCCGCCCACAGCACCAGTCTGGCGCGGGCCACCAGCGCCTGCGGCAACGAACGCGCCGCGGCCAGACTCGACAACTGCGCGCGCTCTTCCGCGCTCAACACCAACTCCGCCTTGGGTCACCCGGTTCGCATCGGCAACTCTCCTTAACCCGAAAAGATGCCGGATATGCAAGCAAGAATTATGCTAGATAATTACGGGACAGGACACTAGATCCGCTGCGCTACTACCTGATCGTGCTCCGCGGGACGTTCCTCAAGGGAGTGGGAATGAGCATCTTGTGGCCGCAGATGCTGGCGATGGGCCTGCTCGGCGGGGCGCTGCTGGCATTCAGCGTGATGCGCTTCAGCAAATCGCTCGACTGACCGCCGGCACGCGCGCGGCGCATTCTGCGCGCCAGCCGCCCGCGGCGTGAACGAGAGCGCCGCGGTGCAACTCGAATTGGCCGCGGCCGCCGCCCTCCCGGTAAGGCCCACCGCCGGCCCAATCGCCGGCTCACTCCCTGAATCCCGTGACTTTCATGCCAAACCGCCGCCGTACAACAACCTGTGCGGAGCTTTCCTATGGCATTCGAGGCGGTTTGCGCCAAGGGCGGAGAATTAAGCGGAGCAACTGATTTGAACCAGGACCGGCGAACTTCCAGGCTCGCCGCACTATCGCGACTTGGGCATGTTGAGGCCGCGCTCGGCGATGATGTTCTTCTGGATGTGCGACGTGCCGCCGCCGATTATCATTCCCAGCGAGAACATCCATTCGTAAGGCCAGTACGCCTTGTCCAGCGCCGAGTCCTCCCCGCGCGCGAGCAATGAGTAATCGCCCATCGCCTCCAGCGCCGCGATCGCGAGGTCGTGGTTGAGTTCCGTGCCAACGAGCTTGTTGACCATCGCCTCGACTCCCGGATTGCGCCCGCGGATGTGGTCGGTCAGCAGGCGCAGCGAATGATACCGCATCGCGGTAACACGACTTTCCAGATCGGCGAGCCGCTGGCGAAAGACCGGATCGGCGGTGAGGGGACGTCCGCCGCGCTCGATTTTTTTCGCGAGCGCCAATAAGCGCAGGAAGCGCTGTCCGGCGCCGCTCGCCGAGCCGAGCATGTTGCGCTCGTGGATTAGCGTCGAGTTGGCGACGATCCATCCCTCGTTAAGCTTGCCGACCAGATTCTCCCGCGGGACGCGGACGTTGTCGAAGAAGACTTCGTTGAAGCCGCGATCGCCCGTCATTTGGACGAGCGGCCGCACCGTGACGCCGGGCGAATGCATGTCGATCAGGACGTAGGAAATCCCGCGATGCTTGGGCGCTTCGAGATCGGTGCGCACCAGGCAAAACATCCCGTCGGCGAATTGCGCCGCCGAGGTCCACACCTTTTGGCCGTTGACGACGAACTGGTCGCCGTCGATTACCGCGCGAGTCTTGAGCGAGGCCAGGTCCGATCCAGATCCCGGCTCCGAATAACCTTGGCACCAGATCTCTTCGGCGGTCAGGATTTTTCGTAGGTAGCGGGTTTTCTGCTCGTCGGTTCCCCACGTGATGAGCGTCGGGCCGAGCATCGCGATTCCCAGGCCGCCGAGCAGTTGCGGGGCCTGTGCGCGCGCCATCTCCTCGCTCACGATGGTTTGGCGGATCGGATCCATCGCCTGCCCGCCGTACTCCTTCGGCCATGAGAGCGCGACGTAGCCGGCTTCGTACAGATGGCGCTGCCAGGCCTTGGCGCGTTGCGCCCATTCTCTTTCGCCCTCGGTGCCGCGCGCCTCCGCGATTCCGCTCTTGGGGACATTCTCCGCCATCCAGGCGCGGACTTTATCGCGGAAGGCCTCTTCCGCGGGCGTGAAACTCAGGTCCATTGACGGCTCCTAACGATCGTAAGGCAGCGCGATCGCGCGTCCACTATAATCGAAACCGCGCGCCGCTGGAATGGTTGTCAGGCACCGGCGGGCTCCGTGCTCTGCGATTCTGTCGGCCAGCTCCGCATTGCGGAGGGGCGCCGATCGAGCGCGCTTTGCTCCGGTATTTGGGGCGATTGCAACCGCCATCTCCCGGTTTGCGTCAAAGCCGCTTATCTGCTACTTAATTTACAGGTTTCGTTACAGCCGGGATGAGCGCCGACGTTGCCATCGATGGGAGGGTGGCGCGATGAATGCATTTGCGGGGAGAGTTCGGTTCAGTGTAATCGCGATCGCGGGCCTTTTCGCCTATGCGATTTTGGCGATTGCGCTTGGCTCCGCAACTCGCGCGCAATCGTGCGATTACGATACGGTCGTCGTAAATGACTCTCCCACGAGCTTCTGGCCGCTCTATGACGGCCCGGGAAATGTCGCCTGCGATTTGGCCAATGACCCGGGTTGCACGGACACCATGGGCAACGTCGCGAACGTACAGGCCACCCAGCCCCCCTACGTGCTCCAAACCTCCGCCGGAGGCGGCATCGATGGAGAATCGTACGCGCTGCTCAATGGCAGCTCGGACTGGTTCTCGACCACCACCGCGTTTTCCGACCCCGGCAGCACGGGATATTCGGTCGAGGTGGCGTTCAAGACCACCAGCGCCAGCGGAGGCAAGCTGGTCGGACTTGAGACCGGCCAAACCGCTGTCGCCTCGGTCTATTACGACCGCCAGCTTTACATGACAAGTTCAGGAACCCTGATCTTTGGGCATGGCAACGGTGGCACCATTGTTACCGCCCAAACCACGCAGACATACAACGACGGCAGCTGGCATTTGGCCGAGGGGGTGTGGACCGGAACGCAGTTGCAGATCTATGTTGACGGTTCGCTTGCTGCTTCATTTAACACCACCAGCCCACCGTTCAACTTTGGCAGCAGCGGCTATTGGAGGTTCGGCGAAGGAAATTTCAACGGCAACTGGCCAAGCTATCCGGGGAGCGATTATTTCAACGGCTCGATCGAGAAGGTGGCGGTTTGGAACTCGACGGTGCTAACACAGGCGCAAATTTCCAACCATTGGAACGCTTGGTCCAGCGCAATGTGTCCCACCACCACCCCCACTCCCACCGCGACCGCAACTCCGTGCGGTTACGACCACGTCGTCCTTTACCAGACCGCCACTGCTCCCGACTACTTCTGGCCGCTCGACGACAGCGTGGGCGCGACCGCCCAGGACCTGACCGGGAATGGCAACACCGGGGCGCTCTACACTTTTCACACTGTCACGCTCGCAGAGCCGGGTGGGGGAGCGGATGGCGAAACGTCCGCACTGCTTAGCGGCGGTTACATATACACCGCCGACAACGTTAGCTCCCCGTGCGGAGGGACGGGGGGCTGCTCGGTTGAGGTTGCGTTCAAGACCGCCAGCGGCTACGGCAGCGGCGGCAAATTAGTTGGCGACGACAATAGCCAGACGAGTCCCAACAATGGCAACGACCAACTGTACATGACGGATACGGGGTTGCTGATTTTCGGCTTTCTCAACGGCCTTACCTATTACACCGTGCAAACAACGGGGTCCTACAACGACGGCGATTGGCACCTGGCCGAGGGGGTATGGGCAAAAGGGTCCTCCAGGTTGCGAATATATGTTGACGGCGCCCTAGTCAGTTCGTTTACCGACACGACCGGCCCGGGAACCATTACCGCGAATTATTGGAAAATAGGGGGTGGATACGGCAATAATAACTGGCCCAGCCATCCGGCGAGTTGGATCTTCGCAGGAAATGTCGAAAAAGCCGCGGTCTGGGGCGGTTACACATTGACAGGGGCAACTGTTGTCAACCAGCAGTCGGCGGCGGGGACGGACATCGCCGCCCATTGGACCGCGTTCTCCACGGGAGCCTGCACGGTTGCCACTCCCACCCCCGGCGTGACTCCAACCGCAACCGTAACCAAGACTCCGACCGCGACGCCGACGCCAACCTTGACTCGCACCGCAACGCCGACGATCACGGCGACTTCGATGGCCACCCCCACGCCGACGGTCACCAAAACGGCAACTTCGACCGCTACGCCGACCGCGACCGGAACCTTGACGCCTACAATCACGGCGACCCTGACGGCCACTCCCACGCCGACTGCGACCTCGACGACGCTATGCACTCCGGCGGCGTTCTACGTGGCGAACAGCGGCAACGATAGCATCTCCGTTTACTCGGCGAGCGACAGCGGCAATTCCACGCCGAACGCCGTCATCAGCGGATCCAACACGGGACTTGACTTCCCGGTCGGCGTTGCCGTCGATACCAGCGGGAACATTTATGTCATTAACAGCCCTGGCCCCGGCGGCAGCATCAATGTGTATCCCGCCGGGAGTAACGGCAACGTGGCGCCCAACAACGCCACTTCCTGTAGTGACACGGGCGGCGGTAATGCGACCATCTGCGGAACCAACACGGGACTGAATCTTCCGAACGCAATCGCGGTGGATTCGAGCGGCACCATTTATGTGGCCAATTACGGAGACAGCAGCATCACCGAGTATTCCGCCGGCAGCAATGGCAACGCGACGCCCCTCAACTCCGCCACCTGCAACAGTTCCAACACTACGATCTGCGGCAGCCGCACCGGGCTCAATGAACCGTTCGGCGTCGCGGTGGAACCATCCGGCGTGCTCTACGTGACCAATTATGGCGCCAATACGATCACCGAGTATTCGGCCGGCGCCCACGGCAATGTGTTCCCGGGCGCCGCGATTAGCGGCATCCCGCTCAGCAGCCCCGCGGGGGTCGCGCTCGATCCCTCCTTTGACATCTTTGCGGAAGCGACGACCTCCGAGTATGGCGAGTATCCAGCCGGCTCGAACGGCACGGTGACGCCCAGCCCGATCGTCACCGGCTTAAGCGACGCGCAAGGAATCGCGGTGGATTGCCAGCAAAACATCTATGTGGCGAATACCGGGAGCGGCAGCATCGCGGCCTATGCCTCCGGAAGCAGCGGCAACGCGGCGCCAAACGCCACGATTAGCGGTGGCAACACGGGCCTGAACGAGCCGTGGGGAATTGCGATCGGCCCGCTGTACGGCGGCCCCTCCCCGACTCCAACGCCGACCGAGACCGCATCGCCGACTGCGACGCCCACCGCGGCGGCGACGACGACGATGACGCTGAGCGGGGCGGCGAGTTGCGGGTCGGTGGTGGAAGGCTCGACGACCAGCCAGGCGGTGACGGTCAAGAATTCGGGCCGGACCAATCCGCTGTTTATCGGCAGCCTGGCGCTGTCGGATAATTCGGACTTCACGATCTTCGTCGAGGGTTGTCCGCTGGATTCGCCGATCGCGGCGAACACCACCTGCCCGC
>JBOHWK010000022.1:0-2872 GCA_050736715.1 Binataceae bacterium (SeqCode)
CCGACCAGCTCAATCGAATGGGAGTGCGAATGTCCGAGGTCGAGGAGCGCCAGGACTGCCTCGAAGACAAGGTCGGCGAGCATCACCCGCCGGCGGGACCGGATCGCATTACAGCGGGCAAGGGCTAAGAAATTCAGAAGCATCCGCCGATTACGCGGATTTCACAGATTGAAAATCTGACTGTCAATCTGCGAAATCTGCGGATAGATTTCTCCGATCCTTAGATATTGCGCGACCGCCAATGCGCGCATTGCGGCGTCTTTTGCGTTTGATCCCGGTAGGATAAGTTATTGAATCCGGTTACAGGCCGGCAAGGCCAAAATGACGACCCGTCTCGACCATAACGCGGGCACTCCGCTTCGTCCCGAGGCCGCGGTGGAATGTTTCGTGCGGGCCTGTTAAAGACGATCCCGCCGCCCCATGCCGATCGAATGCGAAATCCGCGACGGAAAGCTGGTCTGGATCGAAAATCCGATCACCGGCGTGATTTCCTACGTCGTCGATGTCCGCGGCAAGAGCTTCGCCTACACGCTCGGCCATCGCGCCGAGCATGACGTCCGCCCGCCGCCGCCCGATGCGGAAGCAATCAAGCGCGCCACCGAGGCGTGTCCGTTCTGTCCCGGTAACGAGGCGCAGACCGCGCAGGAACTGTTCCGGATCGAGCCGGGCGATCTGGCCGACTGGACCGGGGCGCGCGAAATCCCGGACGCGAAATGGGCCGTGCGCGTGTTCAACAATCTGTTTCCGCGCATTCCCGCCGAATTGACCGGAAATCACAACGAGTCGTACATCGTGGTCGAGGACCCGCGCCATTTCCAGGCGGCGCCGCGCTCGCACGACGATCTGATCTTCACCGGCGCGCTCGGCGCGGACCATTTCTTTCGCCTAATCGAGACCGACGCGCGGGTGATGCGCCGCGCGCTGGAGAATCCCGCGATTTCCTCGGTTGTAATCCGCAAGAATCAGGGGCGCGAGTCGGGCGCCTCCCAGCCGCACGTCCATCAGCAGATAATCGGTTCGCCCGAGCCGTTTCCGGTTGTGCGTGCGGAGGCGCGCGCCCAACGGGAGAACCCGCACCTATGGCATGAGATCGTCGTGCTGATGGAACGGCTGGGGCTTCTAATCGATCACACGGTTGGCGTCGTCAGCTACGCCAGTCCCATCGGCGCCTTCCCGCACAGCTACGACGTGGCGATGCCGGAGTATCGCGGGATGCTCCATGAACTGGAACCGAATCGAATGCGCGCGTTCGGCGACGCGATTTTCCGGATTCTCCGGGTGCTGGGCCCGCTGCCGCTCGATTACGAGATTCATCAAGGGGAGGGCTTGCCGCTCCACGCGCACATCGACGCGCGGCGCTATCCGTATTCGAACGTCGCGGGAACGCTCAATTTGCCGGGGACGCTGCTTGAAAGCGCCGCCGCAATCAGGAAGGCAATCGGCCGAAGCGGCGACTAATCGTCATCCGCCGGGCGCTGGATTCGCGCCTGCCCGCAATCCCGCGAGCGCCAGCGCGGTCGCCTGGCGCGAGTAGTCCTCCAAGTCGAGCGCGGCAGGATCGATCGTCCAGATCAGCATCAGGCCTTCGTAAAGCGCGGCGATTGCGGCCGCCGTCTTGCGCGGATCGGCCGGGCGGAACTCGCCGCGTTCGATTCCCTGCCGCACGAGGTCCGCAATCAGTTCGATCTCGTCGTGGAAGTACCTTCGCACTCCCGCGCGGACGGCGGGATCGCGCGCCGCGAGCGAGTAAAACTCGAGCATCACCGCGCGCATCTTCGATAGCCGGCGGATTTCGGCGGCCATCGCGCGATCGATCGCCACGAACCGCTCGGCCGCCGGCCCGTCCAGGTTCACCAGTTGTTCCAATTTGCCGAGTGCGCTCGCGCACACGCGCTCGACCAGCGCGCCCACGATCTCGTCCTTGCTCTTGAAATACCAATAGACGCCGCCCTTGCTGAGCGCGGAACGCTCCACGATGTCGTCCATCGTCGATTCGCGCAATCCGCGCCGGGCGAAGACCGCCGCCGCCGCTTCCAGAATCTGCTCCTTGCGCTCAACGCTTACGTCGGGGCGCGGCGCCATTTACGCGCCCCCCCGCGCCCGTTCGGCGCCGCCAATTTTCTCAAGGGTTACTTTAATTCCGTCGCGCGGGCGCAGCGTGACCAGCGGATTCGGCACGACGGGATGGCCGGGGACCGGATGCAGCCGGTAGCGCTGCGCGATCGCGGCAAGCGCGATGTTCGCCTCGGTCAGCGCGAACAGGTAGCCGATGCATTTGCGCGGGCCACCCGCGAACGGGAAAAAGGCGTAAGGATGGCGGCCTTCCGAGCGCGCCGCCGAAAAGCGCTCCGGGTCGAAGCGATCGGGATCGTCCCAGAAGGCGGGATGGCGATGCGTGACGTATTGGCTCAGGATCACCATCGACTTTTTCGGGATTCGATAGCCGCCGATCTCGTCGTCCTCGATCGGCGAGCGGCCGATCGTCCACACCGGCGGATACAGGCGCATCGATTCGTCGATGACCATTCCGGTGTAGGTGAGATTGCGCAAGTCGTTGAAGATCGGCGGGCGGCCGTTCAATGCTGTGCGCAATTCGGCTTCGAGCTTCTCGCGGACCTCGGGGTGTTGCGCGAGCAGGTAAAACGTCCACGATAGCGCGGTGGCGGTGGTTTCGTGGCCCGCCAGAATGAGCGTCAAAATTTCGTCGCGTAACTGCGTGTCGGCCATCGCCGCTCCCGTCTCCTCGTCGCGCGCCGCGAGCAGCATCGAGAGCAAGTCTCCGTAATCGAGATTCTCGCGCTTGCGATCCGCGATGATCTTATCGACCGTCTCCTTGATCGCGGTTGCCGCTTTGGCGAAATCGCGATTTCGC
>JBOHWK010000023.1:0-10894 GCA_050736715.1 Binataceae bacterium (SeqCode)
ACTTGGTGAGAATGCGTAATCTGGCGCTGGCGCCGCCCTGAACTACCGCCCGCCGCCGCCAACGCTGACCCGATCGCGCAACTGAACCGCAAACCAACCCTCGAACAATCCATCCTAACGCTCCAAAGGGAAGCCAAGTTCTTGCTATTCAGCCATTTTTCCGCACCCTGCTAGGCTACGATCAGCCCCCGCGAGCCGCGCAGGATTTGAAAGAGGCGGGCGTGCGCCTGAAAACGTCGTTCGGCAAGCATCCCAAGAGCGGTGCAAGAATGGGCATTTATTCGCTGGCCGGATTGAACGAAGCGACCGCCTTTTCGGGACGTAAAGCGTTCCCCAAGAAGTTTCGAGAGGATTTCCTCCAAGCCTTTCGGAATCGTTGCAACATCTGCAATGTGGAGTACGCATCAACTTCTCTGCAACTCGACCATCGCGTTCCCTATCTCATCGCAGGGGAAAGTGACGAACTGCGGAGCGAAGACTTCCAGCCGCTTTGTGGCTCCCACCAACGGTCCAAGAGTTGGTCATGCGAGCACTGCTCGAATCGAGAGCTTCGCGATGTCAAAGTGTGCCAAAAATGTTATTGGGCCATCCCGGACGGCGACTATGAGCACATAGCCACCCGACAGGAGCGGCGCGTTGACATTACTTGGGCGGGAGAGATGGACGTGATGCAGTACCAGAAGATTAAACGCCGTGCGTCGGAGTTCGGACAGGACGTTCCAACTTTTCTGAAAACGCTGATCGCAAACAGCCTTCAATAGCATTCAGGGCAAGTTCCTCACGCCGGACCCGCGCGCGCGTCATAAACCATCGAATTGGCAGGGTCGTGGCCCGACTCGAATCGCCCCAAATCGATTCCGTGCTGAACGAAGCGCGGAGCTTCGCTCCGCCCGTGGAATTCAGCGCGAAAGCGTGGGCGAAACGCGCCGCTGCCTCATTTTTCACCCCCGCAGCACGAAGCGGATGTCGCCGACGCGCACTTGGCTGCCCGGCGCGACGAGCACCGTGCCGCTCACCTTCCGATCGTTCACGTAGGTGCCGTTGGTCGAATTCAGGTCCATCAATTCGTAGCCGCCCTCGCGCCGGACCAGCCGGGCATGCGAGCGCGAGACGCTCGCGTGGGGAACGATCACGTCGTTGTCCTCGCCGCGGCCGATGGTAATTTCATCCTTGAGCAGTGCGTACTCGACCGCGACCGGATCGATCCGATCGATCGTCACCAGCCGCGCGCCTTGGGTCAGCCCGGCTCCGTGCGGCGCCGTCACCGCCGGCGGCGCGGACGGATCGAGGGCGGGCGCGCGCGGCGCCGGGGCCGAAGCGCGATACGTGGGCGACTGCGGCGCGGAAGCCTGCTGCGCCTGAAGCATCGCGCGCAACTCCTCGCGGGAGACGCCGAAGCGCATCCGCGACAGCCCGAACAATCCCAATAGCGCGATTAGCGGCACCGCGCCATTCCACCAGCGGAACGATATTGCGCTAAGCCCCGCCGCGGCCTCGGTCCCGCCGCCGCTGCCCGATTCGGGCGCGCGCATCGCGGCGCCGCCGACGCCGCGCACCTCGTAGGAGGTCGTGGCCTCCCCGGTCTCGCCGTTGTAATCGATCTTCAATTCAACCGAGCGGCTGGTTCCATCTTCCACCGGGCGGGGCGACTTGTAAGTCAGCGAATACTGGGTCGCGATCGAATGGCCGATTTCGCGGACCAATTCCGCAAACCGGCCCTGCTCGGTGATGATGTTGTACTCGCGGCCGTGGGTCGCATCGGCGATCTCTTTGTACGCCGGCTCGATAAACGGCGGCGGCGCGACCGCATACAGCGTAAGCCCGTTTTTCTTCATCATCCTGGCGACGTCGGCTCCGGTCAGTTCGGTTACGTCGGCGTTGGGGTCTGGATGGTGGGCTTGGTACGCGGCGTCGCCCTCGCGGTCGGGGCCGTCGCCGCGCTTATGGCAGGGCGCGTCGGTGATCAAAATCACGATCGCCTGCGCGTTGGGCCGGTACGGCAGCGTCGCGGCGTAGGCGAGCCCGTCGAGTTGATCTTCGGGAATGTCGCCGCCGCCACCCGCGTGCAGGCTCCCGATCCATTTGGTGAACTCCCCGACGTTGGAGGTGAAGCGGTCGCGATAGGCGCAATTGCAATCGGGAAATTTCGAGACCACGTAATCCTCGAAGGTGACCAGCCCCAGGCGATAGTCGCGATGGTTCGCCGCAAGGTCGTTGGCAAAGGCGATCGCGTTCCGCTTGATTGCGTCGATGTATGGCTGCATCGATTCCGTCACATCCACCACGAAGACGATATCGACCGGGCGGCCCTGCCCGGTGCCGCGAAAGTCGAGGAGTTTGGCCGGCACGCCGTCCTCGTAAATCTTGACGTTATCGGGTTGCAGGTTGCCGGCCGGGTTGCCGTTCAGATCGGTGAGGCCGAAGTCGATTCCGACGGCGCCATCGGAATCGAAATGCTGGAGGTTCGGGTTGCCGATCGAGACCTTCAGGTCCGCCGCGGCGCGCGTCGCGGCCGGAACGGCCAGACAGATCGCCGCAAATGCCGCGGCGATGAATGCGAAATGGCGCTTCATGCCCAGCTTCGATTCTCCGGATCGGGACGGCGGATAGTCAAGCGCCCCCCGGCTTTTTGGGGGGTGAGCTAATTTCTCCTCGGCGCTGAAAGCGCCGAAGCATATCAGCCCGGCGCAACGCGCCGGGTAATTCGAAGCCAACCAAATCCCGCCCTGTAGGGGCGGGAGGATTCCCCGCGCCCCTACAGGGCGCGCAACTCAAAAAACAAACAACCCAGGGCGTTGCCCTGGGCTAAAATCCCTCGGCGCTTTCAGCGCCGAACGCAAATTAGGGCAATACCGGCTTATCTTGCCTTCGCGGCCGCATTGGGTTATCCCAAACAGTGGCCGATTTCTCGATTCATGAGCCTTAAATGAAACTGGATCATTTTCCGCAGGATGCCCGCGTCCGAATCGCACCGCTTGCCGCCGTCATCGCGGCCGCGGTAATTGCGCTGGCGCCCGCGAATGCGCGCGCCGGGTTGAAAAAGAACAAGGCGACCGTGCAGATCGGCTTCCTCGGCATCCCGCCCTCGCAGCTTTCGCCACCCGTCTATTTCCAGCACGTGCTGCTCAACGTCATCGGCGTGCGAGTCAATCCGAAGGCGAACGCCGGCGGCACTGAAAAGCATTGGCAGCGAATTCCCGCGCCGCCCGGAGGCGTCAATGGCGCCGCGACGAATTCGGGCGACCTGCAAATCGACTTGAACACGATCCAAAACGTACCCGTGATTTTCAACAGCGCTCTGCTCCGCCCAGAATCGGGGGGATGCAGCGGCGCTAAGGGAGCCAAGGCCTATCAAATCGCGGAACTCGATCTGGACCCGACCAACCCCGGCTCGCTCGTCCCCTTCTGCGGCCAGGCGGGAGACTCCGAGGGATGCATCAGCTATCCGATCGTGCTCGATAACGTGGGCACCCCAATCGTGACCACCGTGCCGATGTGCCTGCAAGCCGGTAAGGGCCAAACCAGCACGTTTTTGCTTCAGGTGCAAATGAACATTGTGCAGGCGCCGGAGACATCGGGCGGTCCATATACGGTTCATGTGACGATCAATCCGATCTCCGATAACAGCACTTACGTCGGCACCGTTACGGGGACCGTCAAAATGAAATCGTCGTCGTCGTTGGAGCCGCCCATCGCGGATACCAACACCACGACGGGAATGAAGCATACGCGATCGCTGGTGGTGACGGCTGAGGCGGCGGAGACCGACACGGTTGTCGGGACCGCGCCGGTGGTCTCGGATTCGAGTGTTTGCGGCAGTGTGCCTACTCCTTGCTACGTCCTGCAGTTGCCTGCCGGCGGACCGCCCGGCCAGCCCGGCCAACCCGCTAGCACCGGCACCTATTACGACCTTTATGTTTCAGGCGGCGGCGACTCCTACGATGCCACGCGGCTGCCGCCATTATACGCGGGGCAAATGATGATCGTCCCGGACTTCACCGTAAAGACCGGCCAAAAATACGAATCGGTCTCCGGCGACGTGTTCAACGGCTGCGTCTGCGGTTCGAGCATCACCAACTGCTCCGAGCCGCTCGTGGGCGCAATCGCGGAATTGCTGATCCCGCCCGACAGCAATCCAACGGCCGTTTGCTCCAGCCCGGAAACCGCCAATCAATGCGTGGTGGTCGCTTCCGGCAGCACCGCCGACAATGGCCATTTCCCGCTGCCGGGCACGGCTAAAGAACCGGCGCCGCTCGACAGCGTACCGCCTTTGCTGGCGAATTCGCCTTATCCTTACACCTTGATGCTCACCGCGCCGGGGTACGATACCGCATTCATGTCGCCGGTAATTCCGGGCATCGGCGCAAACAAAACCAAATGCGCCGTTCCGGCGCCGTCGCCGGTTCCCGCCGCGCCATGCGAAGTCCCGATGAACACGGGATACATTTCCGGGACGGTGCAGGCGCTGGCGCCGATGACGGGGAAAGACATCCTCGCCCAAGTCTATGCGGAAGAGACGGGAACCAATAATCTCGTGAGCGCGCTGCAATCTCCGGTTATTCTCAGGAGTTCGGCGAATTACTCAAAGACTTACACGTTGAATGTCCCCACGGAATCGGGACACATCGACCTGATCGCGAGCACAATCGACCAGTATCAAGGCGCCGCGGACCCCTATCCCGGCCATTCGATTGAAGCAATCTCAAATATCACGCCGCTATCCTGCAAGACGGTGACCAGTGGCGTCAGCTTCGAAGAATCCGAAAACGAAATGGACAACAATCCGCTGTCATGCGTGGGCCACGGCAGCGTGATCGGCACCGTCACCAATCCCGACCTGGGCACGTCGGTCGTGGTCTCGAAAACGGACTCGATTAGCGGGAATCCCGTACAAATCGCGCGGGCGTCGATTCAGAACGTGAACGCGATGTCCGGCACATTGCCCAGCAACGAATATTCGTTTTGCCTCCCCGCCGACACTTATACCCTCCAGCGGTACGAGGTTCCGTCGCCGGCGGACACCGGCGTTGCTCCGTCGGTCGTTCCAACGCCGTCGCCCGATGGCACCCCGGTGGAGGTGACAATTCCCCAGCCGATGTTCATCGGCACCCCGAGCCCAACCGCGACCGCGTCGCCCACCGCATCGGCGACCCCCACTGGAGGCGCCACGCCCACCATGTCCCCAACCGCGTCACCGACGCCGACTCCCGCTCCGCCCACTTGTCCGACAGTTTGTTACCGCCTGCTCGACGGCGCATGCCCCGGAACCTGCTTGAGCGCGAATCCGAGTCCGCTGTAATTGCGGCAGATGCCGATGCGTAATCGAAGAGTGCAAAAATTAGCAATGGGCGCGATGGCGGCGATGCTTACCCTGTCGCTTCCAGCGTGCAACAACAGCCTGGGCGGCTTTGGCGGCGCGGTCGGCAACACGCCGAACACGTACGCCGAGCTGAGTTACTTTTTCACCGGCACGGCGGGGGAACCGTTCACGGCGACGGTGACCGACACGCAGGCCTCGTGGACGGTGCAGGGCGTGACGCCGTTTCGCGTGGTATTATGTAACAATACGACGCCGGGAGCGGTTCAGGCGACCAAGACCGCCAACGACAATAATCTCTTCGAAGCCGAAATCTTCCGGGGAACCCATTTAGCCGCCACTGCGACCACGAGCGATCCGTTTGGGACCGTATCGGGTACCACGAAAAAGAACTTCATGCGCACCGCGCCCCCCGCAAATCCCGACGTAAGGATTTTCGTCAGCGGCCCCGACGGGGAGCATTTTTACGGCTTGGTCGGAGCCGGCGCCGCCGATTTCGAGATCAACACGATCGCGCCGGTGGTCTTCATGTACGAGAACCCGAAGGGGAACAAAGTTTCCGGCAATTTCAACCAGATAAATAGTCTCGGCTCCTTCACGATCGACATGACCGTGAACGGCGCCGTGGTGGCCACCGCGAGCGGAGGCCCGATCGTCAACATCCTTGAACCCTGATTCCTCTCGCGCAGGCCGCGGCTTGCGGGCATCCTTATGAATTCGCGCCTTATCCGCCGCGTGGCGATCGCCGCCGTGGCGATCGCTGCGATCGCCGTTGGCCTCGGCCCGGGCTTGCGCTATTACCGGTATTTTGAAACCCACGTCTCGACCGACGACGCCTACGTGGACGGCACCGTGACCCTCGTGTCGCCGCGCGTGGCGGGAACCGTAACGAAGGTTTATGTCGAGGACAATTGGAGCGTCAAAGCGGGCGCCCCGCTGCTCGCTCTCGACCCGAGCGGCTTTGAGGTGCGCGTCGATCAGGCCCGCGCGCAACTCGAACGCACGCGCCAATCGGTCGATGAACTATACGCGGGCGTGGATGCCGCCCGGGCGGGCGTAACGCTCGTGCAATCGCAACTAAGGCAGGCGCGAATCGACTACAATCGCGCCAAGGCACTCAAGGACCAGGGCGTCGTCTCGGCCGAGAACTACGATCAGGCGACCACTGGCCTGCGCGTCGCGATGGCCGATTTGGCGCTCGCGAAGCATCAATTGTCCCAAGCCGAGGCGGCGCTCGGTCCCGAATTGGACTCCGATCGTGCGCGCTACGATCGTCCGATCGTCAGGCAGGCGGAGGCCGTCCTGGAAGCCGCCAAGCTCGATCTCGCCTACACCAGGATCGCCGCTCCCGGGGCGGGAATCGTCACCCATAAGACGGCCCATGCGGGCCAGCGCGTCGAGCCGGGCGAGCCGCTCCTGGCGATCGTGGCGGCTTCGCGGCTCTACGTCACCGCCAACTTCAAGGAGACGCAACTGACCGACGTGCGAGTGGGCCAGCCCGCCGAGATCGAGGCCGACATTTACCCCGGCGCCGTTTATCGCGGCCACGTCGATTCGATTAGCATGGGCACCGGGTCGGCGTTCGCGCTGCTCCCGCCCGAGAATGCGACCGGCAACTGGGTCAAGGTCGTCCAGCGCCTGCCGGTAAAAATCGTGTTCGATCCGCCCCTTCCGCCCAATAAGCCGCTGCGGCTGGGACTGTCGGTGGAAGTTTCGATCGACATCAGGAACCGCAGCGGCCCGCTCCTCAAATCGCTCGTGCAGCGGGAATTCGAGCGGGGCGGCCGGACGATTCCCAACGAAACGATGAAGGTTCCTCCGCTGCCGCCGATCGGGCGACCCCTCCCCTAACCCTCCTCATAAATGTAGAGGGGAATCAAAAACTCTTTGTTCGCGCTTCCCCCTTCCCATTCATGGTAAGGGGGACAGGGGTTAGGTCAGACTTGGCGCGGGGTGGCGCGCACCGCGCGCTCGAACGCCCATTGCCGGATGTGCGCGATCTGCTCCTTCATCGTGCGCGACAGCGGAATAATCTCCGCGGCGGCGTCGAACAGGTCCTCCTCGGTCATCTCATGGTCCTGAATGCGAGCCTTGGTCAGCGCCGCCACGACGCATTGTTCGATTTCGGCGCCGGTCCATCCTTTGGTCAATCCCACCATTCGCTTGAGATCGTACTTGGCCGGATCCACCTCCCGGCGGCTCAGGTGAATCTTGAAAATTTCAATCCGCTCTTCGTCAATCGGCAGATCGAAGAAGAACACCTCGTCGAAACGGCCCTTGCGAATCATTTCAGCGGGAAGCAAGTCGATCCGGTTTGCGGTCGCGGCTACGAATAAGCCGCGCGCCTTCTCCTGCATCCAGGTCAGGAAAAACGCGAAGATTCTGCCCTGTTCTCCGCCCGCCTCCTTCGAAGTGACGCCCATTTCTATTTCGTCGAACCAAACGACCGACGGCGCCATCCCTTCCAGCATCTTGCACGCCCCCACAAACGCGACCTCCGGCTTTCCATGGCGGCCGGAGAAAATCTCGACCATATCGATCCGGTAGAGCGGCAGCCCGAATTGCGACGCAATTGCCTTGACCGACTGGCTCTTTCCGCATCCGGGGATGCCCATCAGCAGCACCCCTTTGGGCACAATGTCGGCGCGGAGGCTGTCGCGCATGTCGAAGAGCTTGCGCCGCTCCTGCAGCCACGTTTTGAGACCCTGAAGGCCGCCGATCTGCGCCAGGTCTGAGTTGTCGGGAATAAATTCGACGACCCCGCTGCGGTTGATAAGGAGCCGCTTCTCCTCGAGCAGCGCCGGCAAAGAATCGACGCCGAGATTTCCGTTCTCCGCCATCGCGCGGCGCAGCGCGTGGCGGGATTCGCTAAGCGTCAGCCCGCGCAGGGCGACCGAGATCCGGGACATGGCGGCGTCGCTCGAATCGACGGTCATGCCCGCCGCCGAAATTCGCCCCGCTTCGTCGCGGAGAAACGCTGTTAGCTCGGCGTCGTCGGGCAGGCCGAGTTCGATATACACGAGGTCGCGCTCGACTTCCTCCGGCACGAATCGCACCGGGGAACTGATGACCACGAATTTCCGCCGATCGAGGCAGGCCGCGTAAAGATCGCGCAGGCGCCGCCGGACTTCCGGGGATTGCCGCAGCGGCTCGTGGAAATCCTTCAGATGGAAGATCGCCGGCCGGTCATGCGCCGCGATAAAATCGAGCGCGGCAAGTGCAACGTTGCCGCCCGCATCTCCCGCCGCCCGCGCCGGTTTGCCGCGCGCTTCGTCCTTTTCGGAGCGCATCCCCTCCGTGAGCGTCCAGGTCCAAACCGGAACCGGCGCCGAATCGGACAATTGCTTCCCGGCTTCGCGCAGAGCGCCGTTGATGCGGTCCTCTTCCGCCGAGCGGATGTAGATGAGCGGATGGGCGGACTGGAAAGCTTCGCGAATTTCCTTCGCTGCACCGCTCTCGGCGGGATGTGGCTTTGCGGGCTGCTCCACCGTTGAAATTATAGGCGATGCCGCGAGTCATTGCACCGTGGGGGGTCGGGGTGGATGCCTCCCCCCGGCGGTCCTCTTCTGTCTCACTGCCAGCCTACCCATACGGAGCCGAAAGAGCGTGCAAACCGCTACGCCCAACGATCGCGGTCAGAAAATCCTCGCTCGAACCGAACACTGGCGACAAAGAAGGCTAACAAGCAATAATGACTCGACACCACACGCCAAGGGAGCGGGAAACGGTTGACGGACCAAAACATCGAACGGAATCGCGCCTGCGAGCTACTTCGATTAGCCTTAGACGATCCACGTGCCGATTTCCGCGAAGGCCAATGGGAAGCGGTTGACGCGATAGTAAACCGGAACAAAAAGCTGCTTGTCGTGCAGCGCACCGGCTGGGGGAAAAGCTCGGTGTATTTCATCGCCACCCGCATCTTGCGTGAGCGAGGGTCCGGGCCAACGCTTATCGTTTCGCCGTTGCTTGCCCTCATGCGCAATCAGATCGAGGCGGCGAAGCGGCTCGGCGTCCAAGCGCTGACCATTAATTCCACCAACCGCGACGAGTGGCCGTCTTTGACGCGAGACATTCTCGGTGGCGGGTCCGATGCGCTTCTGATCTCGCCCGAGCGGCTGTCAAACGATGAATTCGTTCAAGAATTTCTGCTGCCCATCGCAAACCGCATTGGTCTCTTGGTGGTTGATGAGGCCCATTGTATTTCCGACTGGGGCCATGACTTCCGCCCGGATTATCGCCGGCTGGTGAATGTGTTGCAGCGTATGCCGCCGAACATGCCCGTGTTGGGCACCACCGCGACCGCAAATAATCGTGTGTTGGAAGACATCTGCTCACAACTGGGCGATATTCAGGTTCAGCGTGGCTCTTTGGCGCGCGAAACGCTGGCGCTGCAAACCCTTCGTCTGCCCGGCCAAGCGGCGCGGCTGGCATGGTTGGCTGAACATCTGCCGCAACTGCCCGGCACAGGCATTGTTTACACCCTAACCAAGCGCGATGCAGAGCGAGTGTCTCGATGGCTTAACCAGAACGGCATATCGGCCGGTGCCTATTACAGCGGAGTAGAGGCGGAAGGCTTCGAGAACTCCGACGTATATCGCCGGCACCTGGAAGCCAAGTTGCTTAACAACGAAATTAAGGCACTGGTGGCAACTACCGCGTTAGGAATGGGATACGACAAGCCGGATTTGGGCTTTGTCATCCACTATCAGGCCCCTGGCTCGATTGTCGCCTATTACCAGCAAGTCGGCCGCGCTGGACGCGCCATCGAGCGCGCAGTGGGCTTACTTCTAGCTGGCCGCGAAGACGAGGAAATCCATGATTACTTCCGAACCAGCGCCTTTCCTGACGAACGCGACGTAAATGCTATTCTTAACGCATTGGCGGAGAGCGACGGCCTAACTGAGCGGCAAATCGAAGAAGCGATCAATTTGCGGAGCCGCCAGATCGATGCTGTGCTAAAATTCCTGGCCGTGGAGATCCCGGCACCGGTGTTGAAGGACGGTTCGCGCTGGAAGCGTACCGCGGTGTCTTACAGCATGGATCACGAGCGGATCGCGCGATTGACGCATCAGCGGGAGAAGGAGTGGCAGGAGGTCCAAGACTACATCGATAGCGAAGGCTGTCTGATGCTTGCTCTTGCAGGAGCGCTGGACGATGACCGCGCACAGCCCTGCGGCAAGTGCGCAAATTGCATCGGCCAGCCGGTAGTCGCACCTGAATTCAAGCATAGCCTGACAGTCGAAGCGACGCGCTATCTCAAACATTCTGAACTACCCCTTGAGGGCAAGCGGCAGGTCGCCGCCGGCGCGTTTCCGGAATACGGCTTCCACGGCAATCTTCCGGAATCGCTCCGCGCCGGGATTGGACGGGTCTTATCGCGTTGGGGAGATGCAGGCTGGGGCCATGTCGTAGCCGGCGACAAACACGCTAATCGGTACCGTGACGAATTGGGGGGATGTCCGGTTGGTTGTTGGAATTGAGTGACGGCAACATAGTTATTTAAGCGGCTTTCTCCGCATCGTCAATCCTTGGTTCTGGGTCGATTTCGGCGTCGTGAGCGCGCAGGGCGGCGACCAG
>JBOHWK010000024.1:0-47791 GCA_050736715.1 Binataceae bacterium (SeqCode)
ACTTGGTGAGAATGCGTAATCTGGCGCTGGCGCCGCCCTGAACTACCGCCCGCCGCCGCCAACGCTGACCCGATCGCGCAACTGAACCGCAAACCAACCCTCGAACAATCCATCCTAACGCTCCAAAAGGAAGCCAAGTTCTTGCTATTCAGCCATTTTTCCGCACCCTGATAGATATGCTCGTGTGGTTGTCAAGAACGAACCGCCGCCGCCCATGGTAGAGTCAAGCTGGACTGAGATAATCCCCATAAGGCCACTCGACATTCCGACGGAAATCGAATTGCTGGGTTGGCCCTCGTATGCGCCTATAACGCCGGGCTGTTGGAGCAGAAATTGGATCGTATCCTGCCTCGCCTGCTCCGGTTCGACCCCGTTCATTATCTCGGCGTGATAAAACTTGCCACCTGCACTTAAAGCATTTGAATACGCTTGATACTCATCAGGCGTGACAGGCCTCGCCTCGCTAATCTCGCGGTCGTTACGATTAGATTGCCTACAGCCGGGCGCTCCTGAATAGCTAGCTTGGACAGCAAGATAAACCAGAGTGCGTCTGCCTGTGAGTTCGCCCGGAGCGACCGGATCGTTGAAGGTAACTTGGGTCGTGTACATTCCATCGCCAGCCTGAACGTCCCCGTGCGTCCCGTCGTCGTACATCACTCCAAGATTGGCAATGACGTTTCCACTCGAATCGAGCCGGAGCAACGTCACACTCCCGGAAATCAGGTTCGGATCCGGTGGCACGACGGAGGTTACAGTGACCAATGTATCTTGGCCCTTGTCGAGCAAGAACGGACTCGCCCGCGGCGGGGTTGGCCCCAATCTATCCCCGATCGGACAGGCGGACGTGGTGCCATTCAATGCGACCTGCTCGGTGCCGGGCGGCGTGCCATCGCTGGTGTTGTTGGCGATAGTCAATGTCCCATTGATCGTTCCCGTCGATTGCGGCGCGAAATTCACCGCCACGTTGCAGCGTTGCCCCGCATTCAGGCTCTGCGGGTACATCGGGCAGCCGTTCGCCGCGATCCCGAAGTCCACCGCGTCCGACAGCGCGAGACTCGATATATACAGCGGAATCGGACTCTCCGCCGTGCTGGTATTGGTAATCGTCAGGTTCCGCTCCACCGAATTATTCAGCGCCTGCTCGAACGCCATCGGACTCGGCGCGAGCGTGTCGGTGGCTATCTCCGCCCCGGCGGCCGTCCCCACCTCGGTCAGATTCACCGCTTGGGGGCTGCCTGGACCGTCATCGCTGAACACCAGCGTCGCGCTCTGCGTGCCCTCCGCCTCCGGCGTGAACGACGCCGCGAGCGTGCGGCTTTGAGTGGTAGTCGTTCCCGCTTGCAGCGCGCCGAAATTCAGCGCGCTCGCCGAGAGCGACGCAGTGGTGCTCGCGCCGGCCGGCGCGGCCCACAATCCAATCAGGAGCGCGATCGCCGCGGCGAACGTCATCCTTGCGATGCTCATGACTTTTCCCTCCCTCCGCGCTCCCAGGCACGGAATCGGACCGGTCGCAATCCAGTATAGCTCTTACTCTGCCGAGAGGCGCGTCAAGGGGCGCTTCGTAAGAGACTACCGCCAGATGGATAGGGAGACGCCGACCCCGCTTGTTTCGCGGCAGGATTGCTCCCTATAGTCGATCAGGTGGGGAGGGCGCCGCACGGGCGTGCGCCGTATCGGAGGACATGGCCGAGGCCGGGAAAAAGAGTCTTTTCTTGCGGCTCTACGACCGCATGATGAATTATGCGCTCGGCCTTCTAACCAAGCCGGTCAAAAGATACACGCTGCACGTGCCCAACGACCTGGACGCCCTCAAGCGGCACATCCGCAAGGGCGATGTGGTGCTGGTCGAGGGCAACGAGCGAGTCAGCGAATGTATCAAGTATCTGACGCAAAGCTGCTGGTCGCATTCCGCGCTCTACGTCGGCGATGAGCCGATTCGGCGCGATCCGGCGAGCAAGGCTGCATTGGTGGAGCAATTCGGCGACGATGCGGAGTTTCTGGTGGTCGAGGCGCTGGTCGAAAAGGGCGTCGTGCTCTCGCCGCTTGCCAAGTACGGCAAGTTCAACATCCGCATCTGCCGGCCGTTCAACATCTCCTCGGCCGATTTGGCCGAAGTGATGGATGAGGTGCTGCGCAGCGTCGGCGAAACCTACGACATCCGCAACATTATCGACCTGACGCGCTACTTTCTGCCGGTCACGCTGGTCCCCGCGCGATGGCGCCGCAAGGCGCTGGAATTCGGCAGCGGCGAGCCGACCAAGGTAATGTGTTCGAGCCTGATCGCGGAGGCGTTCCAGCGCGTGCGCTTCCCGATCGTGCCGCACTACGAGCCGTTGCCGGAGGGCGCGATTCCCGCCGCGGCGTCCAAGCGCATGCTGTGGCCGATCGGCAGCCGGACCACGGGCGCGATCCGGCTGGGCACGCTCCGGATGGTCTCGCCGACGCTGATTACGCCGCGCGATTTCGATCTCTCGCCCTATTTTGAGATCGTCAAATTCAATATGATCGAGGGCGCGCGATTCGACTACCGCAAGATTCGATGGGCCGAGGACACTCCGCCGGCCGCGCAGATAAAGAAGGGAGCGTGAATCGCGAGCGGGCGGAAATCCGAATGAGGGAGAGCGTCAATTGAACGACAATGAAAACGGCGAGTGCGGCGGGCGCGATCTGCTCGAAAAGACCATCGCGAAAATCCTCCATCGCCATTGCAATTTCGGCTGGGCCAACTACTACATTCCGAGCGAGAAATTTCCCGGCCTGATCGAGGACCTGGCCGAGGCGCTCAGCCCGTCGGGCGCCGCCAGCCACGAGGAACTCGTGAATTTCCTGCTCGGCACACGGCGGCTCGCGTCGGTTCAGGAACAAGCCGAGAAGCTCGAACGCGAGTTCGCGATTTACCGCCGCCGATAGCCGCCGCGCCGATTCGATGGATTGACGCGCGTATATGATGGTAGTATGCGAACATGAGTGGGGATATTGGAGGAATTCTTTGCCGGGCTGGAAGCTTTCGAATGGGATGCCGGCAACTCGGACAAAAGCTGGCGCAAGCACGCCGTCCGGCAAGCCGAAGCGGAACAGGCGCTGCTCAATCGGCCGGTTCTTGTCGCAACCGATGTGAAACACTCTCTGGCCGAGACGCGGTTGGTCGCTCTCGGCCGAACGGATGCGCAGCGCGATCTCGCCGTCGCGTTTACCGTTCGTGGCAAAAAAGTGCGGGTAATTTCAGCGCGGCCAATGAGCCGCGCGGAGCGTCGAATTTATGCGGAAGTTAAAACGCAAGCTTAAATCGCTCCCTGATTTCAAATCAGAGGCCGAGGAACGGGTGTTTTGGGAAACGCACGACACAATTCCATACGTTGACTGGGACCGCGCCACGGTGGCCGTTTTTCCCAACCTGCGCCCATCGACCACGACCATCTCACTGCGGCTCCCGGAGCCATTGCTTGCGGACCTAAAGGCGCTTGCAAACAAACGCGACGTTCCTTACCAGTCCCTATTGAAGGTATTTTTGGCCGAGCGCGTGGCCGCTGAATGGCGTGGAACGCGTTCCAAGGATCGATTGAAACCGGCACCGGTCCTCCGCAAGGACCGCCGTCCCGCCCGGACCGGCTGACGTTCAAAATCTTTTACCAGGAGGAACTATCACGATGGCGATAAAGCAGAAGACTCCGCCCGAGGCCCACGAAACGCTGAAAAGTGTTCCCGGCGCGATTTACCTCGACGTTCGCACCGAGGCCGAATTCGCCGCCGGCCATCCCGAAGGCGCGATCAATGTCCCCGTGCTGTTCATCAAATCGGGCCAGCGGCAAATGAACGACGACTTCGTCGAAATCGTGGACAAGCTGTTCGAGCGCAACGCGCCGCTGGTCGTCGGATGCCTCTCCGGCGGGCGCTCCCAGCACGCCTGCGAATTGCTCGAGGAGGCCGGGTTCGCCGATTTGACCAACGTTGTCGGCGGATTTGGCGGCGCGCGCGACGCGGACGGAAACGTGCTTGCCGCGGGATGGAAAGATGAGGGCCTTCCGGTCGTGGTCTGCATCGAGGAATGCAGCTACGCGGCGATTCGAAAGAAAGCGGGCATCTGATGGCGATCCGCCTGACCAAGATTTACACGCGCACCGGCGACAAGGGCGCGACCGCGCTCGTCGGCGGCGCGCGCGTTCCCAAGGAAAGCCTGCGGCTCGAAGCTTACGGCGCGATCGACGAGCTTAATTCTATCGTCGGAATCGTTCGCACCTACTTGCCCGATTGTCGCGAGAAGCTCGGCGCCGATTACGATTCGTACGCGGAGATGCTCCGGCGGATCCAGAACGAACTATTCGACGCCGGTAGCGAGCTTGCCACTCCGCCCGATGGCGAATATCCGGAGATGCACAAGATGGGTCCGGGCGAAATTAAGCAGCTCGAAGCCGAAATGGATCGGATGGAAAAGGAGCTTCAGCCGTTGAAATCGTTCACCTTGCCCGGCGGCGGCGTGCTCAATGCCTTTCTCCATCAGGCGCGCACGGTATGCCGCCGCGCGGAGCGCGAATGCTGGCGATTGAAGCGCAAGGAGGACATCAGCGGCGATCTCCTCAAATACATCAATCGCCTGAGCGACCATCTGTTCGTGCAATCGCGATGGATCGCGAAGCGCCTCGGCGAGGACGAATTTCTCTGGGACCGCGCGCTTCGGATTGAGGATGCCGAAAAGTCCGCGCGGACCAAAGCGCGGGCCAGCGGCGGAAAGTCCCGCACTGGTTCAGTTTGATGAGGCAATGCAATTCTTAATCATAGCCTATGCGAGACCCTCACGGTCTCGCGCTCCCGTCTCATCCAGTCCTAAAACCGTGCTGCGGCACGGTTTTAGGCACTGCGGGAAGTCCGAAACCCGTCAGGGGTTTCGGGAACCTTCTTTTCCGATCCGCCAAGCCAAATTGGTGGAATCATACCACTGCCGAAAGTCCTGAATGGAGTAGCGATGGCATCGCACGAGGATCAGCACCACGAAAAGATTTATCTTCGGCAGGCGCAGATCGGGCCGATGGCGAATTTCGTGTACCTAATCGGCGATCCCGAAACGCACCAGGCCGCCGCCGTCGATCCCGCATGGGACGTTGACAAGATTATCGGCTTTGCCCGGCGCGAAGGCTACGATATCGACAAGATACTCATTACTCACTACCATCCAGACCACCTTGGCGGCCACATGATGGGTCAATCGATCGAGGGCGCCGCGCAAATGCTCGAACGCATCAAGGCCAAAGTCTATGTGAACAAGCACGAGGCCGAGGGTGTGAAGACGATTGCGGGGCTGTCGGATTCCGACTTGGTAAAGGTCGATGCCGGCGACACCATCAAAATCGGCAACCGCGAATTGAAGTTCCTCCACACTCCCGGCCATACGCCCGGCTCGCAATGCTTCCTCGTCGATGGAAATCTCGTTTCCGGTGACACGCTATTCGTCGGATCGTGCGGCCGCGTCGATCTTCCCGGCTCCGATCCGGAACAGATGTATTACAGCCTGAACAAGACGCTGCGGAATCTCGACGAAGCAACGATAGTCTATCCCGGCCACGCCTATTCGCCCGAATCGAGCACGACGATCGGCGACCAGAAGCGGACGAATCTGTATATGCGCTTCAACTCGCTCGACGACTTCCTCTCCGCAATGGGCTACTCGCGGGGATAGCCGATCCTGAGCGAGTCTTCGGCTGATGAACTCATGAGCGGCTCGAAAGAAAATATGTCAGCAACCGAGTGGGTCACTGAACCAAAAGACAAGGACGACGCGGAAACGCGCGAAGTGTATGCTCATGCGGGGCTGGCCTTGTACCTAGCTCAGTGTCTTGAGCACGGGATCGTGAACTCGTTAGTTTTGGCTCAGATGGAAGAGTTGCACGCCAAGCTGCCAGCGGCGCGCGGCAGGATTACAGACTACAAGGCCGACATGGATCGATTATGGAACGAAGAATTTCAGAAAACGTTTGGGCAATTGATTAATTCACTGAGTAGTACTGGCATTAAGATTCCGCGTAGCTTGGAATCCGATCTCCGCGAGAGCCTTCGGCTTCGGAACCAACTTGTACACCACTATTTCCGTGATCGGGCGGACTCGTGGTTCAGCAGCGATGGGCGGCGATCCATGGCTGAGGAATTGAAAGCGATGCGGGAGCACTTCGTGAAAACGGACCGTACCCTCCATGAGGTCACATCGAATATCCGGGCCCATTTTGGAATGACGGATGAAAAAATCGACTTCATTGCAGAGCTAATGAAGATCGGCACGAGTGAAGAAGACATCGAACGGGCGATCGCGAAAGCCAAAGTTTGTAAATGATAAACTTGAGTTACGTTCGCAATCACGCCGCAGTGCGGTGCAGGAGGGAGCTGGTCACATCCTGGGGCAGGCCCATCGCAACGAGCCGGGCGCGATCCGGCAATCTGTTGAATCGCTGTTCGTAATCGAGCACCGTGACGCCGACAATTTCGCCCGTCGCCGGGTCTTTGCGAACGAGCAGACCCTCGCCGGTCTCGTCGGTGACCGCCGCCCGCGGCTTGCCCACCGATACGTAGAGCACGTCCGCTTCCTCGTCGTATCCGACTTCGAGGCGTCCGACTCTTTTGCTCAGGGATGGGTCCATAGCGCCTTCCCGCTGGCGTCGGATTTTATCACACTCCTAGCCGCCGCGCGGGGCGTTTTCAATCGGTGAAATCCGTGTAATCTGTGGATGCCGCCGCCTGACGGTGGCGCGGGGCACCCAATGGAACGGATCGAATCGCGACTCGACACGGCGTCGGACGAATTCCGGCGAAATCGCAAGGCGATGGAGGCGCAGCTAAAGCGGCTCCGCGCGGAAATCGATCGCGTGCGCAAGGGCGGGCCGGAGCACGCCCGCAAGCGCCATCTGGAACGCGGAAAATTGCCGGTCCGCGACCGCGTGAAGAAGCTGCTCGATCCCGATAGCCCCTTCCTCGAACTTTCTCCGCTGGCCGCATGGGGAATGTACGACGGCGACGCGCCCGCCGCGGGAATCGTCACCGGGATTGGGCGAATCCACGGGCGCGAGGCGATCGTCGTCGCCAACGACGCGACCGTCAAGGGCGGCACCTATTTCCCGATGACGATCAAGAAGCATCTGCGCGCACAGGAGATTGCGATCGAGAACCGGCTCCCGTCGGTCTATCTGGTCGATTCGGGCGGGATGTTCCTGCCGATGCAATCGGAGGGCTTCCCCGACCGCGACCATTTCGGGCGCATCTTTTACAACCAGGCGCGGATGTCCGCGCTGGGCCTCGCGCAGGTCGCCGTCGTGATGGGATCATGTACGGCAGGCGGCGCATACGTTCCCGCGATGTGCGACGAAAACGTCATCGTGCGCGAACAGGGAACGATTTTTCTGGCGGGGCCGCCGCTCGTCCGCGCCGCGACCGGCGAAGAGGTCAGCGCCGAGGAATTGGGCGGAGGCGATACGCATACGCGGCTTTCCGGTGTGAGCGATCACTTGGCCGATGACGACGAGCACGCGCTCCAAATCGCCCGCGCGATTTTCGAGAATCTGGGTAGTTCAAGCCGCCTCACCGCGATTGAGCGCGATTCGCCCGAAGACCCGTGCTACGATCCTGCCGAACTCTACGGAATTGTCCCGCCCGATCCGCGCAAGGCCTGCGACGCGCGCGAGGTGATCGCGCGGCTCGTCGATGGTTCCCGCCTCCACGAATTCAAGCCGCGCTACGGAACGACGGTCGTGACGGGGTTCGCGCGGCTGCATGGCTATCCGATCGGAATCGTCGCGAACAATGGCGTGCTGTTCAGCGAATCGGCGCTCAAAGCGACGCACTTCATCGAATTGTGCTGCGCGCGGCGGATTCCGCTGCTCTTTCTTCAGAACATCACCGGCTTCATCGTGGGCAAGCGGTACGAGCAGGGCGGAATCGCCAAGGATGGCGCGAAGCTGGTGAATGCGGTCGCGACGGCGCAGGTCCCGAAGTTCACCGTGATAATCGGCGCGTCCAACGGCGCGGGGAATTACGGGATGTGCGGGCGGGCCTTTTCGCCGCGGCTGCTGTTCATGTGGCCGAACGCGAAAATCTCCGTGATGGGCGGAGAGCAGGCGGCCAACACGCTGCTGACCGTCAAGCTCGAACAGCTAAAGCGCGAAGGCAAGACGATGCCCCCGGCGCAGCAAAAGAAGTTTATGCAGCCGACGCTCGACCGCTACGAGAACGAATCGAATTGTTACTATTCGAGCGCGCGGCTGTGGGACGACGGCGTGCTCGATCCGATCGAGACGCGCGCGGCGCTGGCGCTCGGAATCGCGGCGTCGCTCAACGCGCCGATTCCGGAACGCGCCAACTTCGGCGTGTTCAGGATGTGAGGAAGGCGCCGGGGCTCACGCCAGATACTCGATCGCCAGCCAGAGATTGCTCACGGCGAACGCGGCGGGAATCACCCAGCGTGAGAATTTGCGAATCCTAATGCCGAAGTCGCGGCTCCGATCCGATCGGTGCGCCACGTGAACCGCCATCACCTCGGCGATCGCGGCGAATACGAAGATGTAGCATTGCAAAAAGAACGCGTCGATGTACGTCAAGTACGGCACGTGCGGCATCGTTAGAGAGATCGCGAACGCAAAGGCGATGACCGTGAGGATTGTCGTCACTCCCACTTGCAACTGGCTCTGCAAGTCGTCGGGCGAAATCCAGAACGCCGCCCATGACAGGATCACCATCAGCGTGAGCGGCAGGAACACTTTCCACAGGTAGAAGCTCGAGCGCCGCGAAACCGAAATGTCGAATCGCGCCTCCGGCAGTTTGAGGCCCCCGTAGGTGCTCGCGGAACCGATCAGCGCGCGCGTCTTGCCGAGCCGCCATTGCGCCAGCGAGGTATAGCTGTTGAATTCGCTCGCGGTCCAAGTGGCGTGTTTGCCGAGGTGAAAGATCATCGGCGGCTTGCCGAGCAGAAACGGGTGAATGATGACGAGAAGCGTCTGCCGATCGAACGGAAAGCGCCGCAGCTCGAACCGTGACGACACCTCCGCCTTCATCCGTTCGGCGTAATTCACGGTGCCGTCCGGCCCCGCCCGAATCGAGACCTCGTAGCGTTCGCGCGGCATGGCGGCGTTGAGGATCGATAGCTTGGGAAGCCAGATTTGGCCGGGCGTGTAATCGCGCTCCCGATCGTCCGGACCGCTCGGCACGAAGGCGAGCCGCGGATCTTTCCACTTGAGAAAGAGGTAACCATCGATCGTGAAGCGCTGCGCCACTTCGTCGATCGACGCGAGATTGACCAGATGGAGGCTGATATAGACGTCTATCGGCTGGCCGGTTGCTCCCGGCGGCGTGAGAATCGAATCGCCGCGCTCAGCCGCGAACGCGGCGGCAGCGCGACACATGATGACGCCGGTAACGATCGCCGCACACACGAATTGGAGCGCCAAACGCCGCATCGCCGGTTATCCCTTCGGCGCGAGCATCTGTTCCGGGCGCACCAGCCGGTCGAATTCTTCGCCCTTCAATAATCCGAGCGCAATCGCCGCGGCGCGCAACGTAGTACCGTCCTTGTGCGCCTGCTTCGCCACCTTGGCGGCGTTGTCGTATCCGATATGTGGACTGAGCGCCGTCACCAGCATCAGGGAATTTTCGACGTAACTCGCGATTTGCTTGCGATTCGCCTCGATCCCAATGACGCAGTAATTCGTGAACGAGGCGCACGAATGCGCGAGCAACGTCGCTGAGTGTAAGAAATTGTGGATGATGAGCGGCTTGAAAACGTTCAATTCGAAATTGCCCTGCGAGCCGGCCACCGCAATCGCCGTGTCGTTGCCGATTACCTGAATCGAGACCATCGTCATCGCCTCGCTCTGAGTCGGATTCACCTTGCCCGGCATGATCGAAGACCCCGGCTCGTTCTCCGGCAGGATCAATTCGCCCAATCCGCAGCGCGGCCCGGAACCCATCCAGCGGATGTCGTTGGCGATTTTCATCAGCGAAACCGCAAGCGTCCTGAGCGCGCCGGAGGCCGCGACGAGCGCGTCGTGTGCGGCCAGCGCGGCGAATTTGTTGGGGGCCGACTTGAAGGGCAGGTCCGTGTATTTCGCGATCTTTGCCGCGACCCGATCGGCGAATTCGGGATGGGTGTTAAGCCCCGTGCCGACCGCTGTGCCGCCGATCGCCAACTCGTAAATATCGGGCAGCGTGACCTCGATCCGCCGGAGATCGGCGTCGAGTTGCGCCACGTAGCCGGAAAATTCCTGGCCGAGCGTCAGCGGCACCGCGTCCATCAAGTGCGTCCGGCCGATTTTGACGATTTTTGCAAATTCGCGAGCCTTCTTGTCCAGCGCGGCGCGCAGCGTCCGCACGGCGGGGAGCAGCTCGCGGTTGATTTTCTCGGCTGCCGCGATATGCATCGCGGTCGGAAAGGTGTCGTTCGACGATTGCGACATATTCACGTGGTCGTTGGGATGGACCGGCTGCTTGGAACCGGGCGCGCCGCCCGCGAGTTCGATCGCGCGGTTCGAGATCACTTCGTTGGCGTTCATGTTGGTCTGCGTGCCGCTGCCGGTCTGCCAGATGCGGAGCGGGAAATGATCGTCGAGCCGGCCCGCGACGACTTCGTCCGCGGCCCGCACGATTAGCCGCGCCTTGCTCGCGGGCAGTTTCCCCAAATCGCGATTCACCTCCGCCGCGGCGCGCTTCAGAAGCCCGAACGCGCGGATGACCGCGCGCGGCATCCGGTCGAAGCCGATCGAGAAATGGAGCAGCGATCGCTCGGTCTGCGCGCCCCAGTATCGATCGGCTGCGACCTCGATCGCGCCCATGCTGTCGGTTTCGGTCCGAGTTCCGGTCGTCTTGCCCGTTTTCTTCGCCATAATATTCCGTTCCTATACCCCTCCTCCGCCGCTGGAAGGATGCGTTGCAAACCAGTATGATTCCGCTCTGCGCCGCGCGACAGTTCCGGACGGATACCGGCCGCGCTTCGCTTTTACAAGCCGCTGGTATAGTTTAGGCTGCGGGCGCAAAACAATAGGATAGGAGAAGAAGTGCCAACATGCCCTGGACGATTACCCGCCTTTGCATCGATTGCCTCGACACCGGATGCGTGAGCGTCTGCCCGGTCGATTGCATCTACGAATACATCGGCCCTGACAAGCAGAAATATCCCAACCAGTTATACATCCATCCCGACGAATGCATCGACTGCGGCGCGTGCGAACCGGAATGCCCGTGGCAGGCTATTTTCGAGGAGCCGGCGGTCCCGGCCCTGTTCCATGACGACGTTACGCTAACCCACTCGATGGTCGAAATTATGGCCGATTTCAAGGTCAAGCCCTTTGTCAAGACCGAACATCCCACCCCCGAGCAGGTGGCCGCGAATAAAAAGAAGTGGGGGCTGGACCCCAGCGCCTGAGGCGCCATCAGCCGTGCATCGAATCCGGGCGGGTCGCCGGCGGGGGGAGCGGGGGGTTCTCCGCGGCGCGGCTGAAGAAATAGTTGGCTGAGAACTTGCCGTCGAGGCGATAGCCCTGGTTATCGAGGAGCGCGGGGACATCGCCGGTGTTCCGATGCGGATAGTACTCGACCAAGATCAGGCGCGGGCGGATTTTGGAGCTTTCGAAAAAGGGCTTGAGAATCCGGTATTCGAATCCTTCCACATCGACTTTCAGCACGTCGCATCGAGTGAAGCCCTGCTGTTCCATTATTTCAGCCAGCGGCGCGCAATCGATTTCAATCGAATCCGCGCGCTCGCCGCCCGGCATAAAAGAATGCGCGCTGTGGTCGCCGCGAGCGGTGTCGCGGAATAACTTCAGGCGTTCGCGCCGATCGGAAATTCCCACGTTGACGGCGCTAATGTTATCGGCGCGGTTGAGCGCGATATTGTGCCGGAGGCGCGCGAACGTCATGGGGTCCGCCTCGATGCACAGTACCTTGGCTCCCCGTTTCGCGGCCAGCAGGGAATAGAAGCCGTAATGGGCGCCCGCATCCACGACGGCATCCCCGGGCCGGATTTGCGGAACCAAAGCCGCCCGCTCCTTCGCGTCCACTATTTGCGGATAGTAGAGCAGATTGCGGCAGACGCTATCCCGGGGATCGAGCAGCATGCGGAAGCCCAGCACTTCCGCTTCCAGCGGCGCGGAGCGGCCGAAACGGCCGATCAAAAAATTCGAGGCCCTGTAGCCTCCGCGCCATTCGACCAAACGGCGCGTCAGTCGGTAAAGCAATTTTTGCACGGCGGCTTGAAAATCTTGAGAAGCCGCCGGCAGATCGCGCTCCCGGCATCCGGCGCTTCCAATGGCGGTTGATAGCAGGTTCGTCTCGCGTGCCGCAATGGCGCCGATCGAGTCAATCCGCACGGCTGAATAAATAATTCGCCCAGACCTTGCGCTCGAGGCGGTATCCGTAATCCTTCAGGAGCGCGGGAACGTCGCCGGTGTTCCAGTCCGGATAGTACTCCGTAAGGATCAGCCGGGGCCGGATTTTGGATTGTTCGAAGAAGGGCTTGAGGACGCGGTATTCGAAGCCTTCGACGTCGATTTTCAGGACGTCGCATCGGGTAAACCCCTGCGTTTCCATTATTTCAGCGAGCGGAAGGCAATCCACCTCGATCGCGTCTTCGCGGCCGCGGCCCGCGACAAAGGAGTGCGCGCTTTGGTTCCCGAGGGCATCGTCGCAGTACAACTTCAGGCGTTCCCCGCGATCGGAAATTCCAATATTGACCGCCGAAACATTCTCGGCATGATTGAGCGCAAGATTGTGCCGCAGCCGCGCGAAAGTTCTCGGATCGGCTTCGATGCTTAACACTCCGGCCACCCGTTTTGCAGCCAAAAGCGAATAGAACCCGTAATGCGCGCCCGCATCGACCACGAAATCTTCCGGCCGGATTTGCGGAATCAGAGCGGCGCGCTCTTCCGCGTCGAACCATTGCGGATAATAGAGCAGGAACCCGCAGATGCGATCTTTCGGATCGAGCAGCATACGGAAGCCCAGAACGTCAACCTCAAGCGGCTTCTTGCCGCCGAAACGGCGAATCAGAAAATTCGACGTTCTGTATCCCCCGCGCCATTCAATCAGGCGGCGGGTCACCCGGTAAAGCAAGTTTCAATCGCTCCTCGAAAAACCTGAGAAATCCGAATCGCCGATTCGTGCGTGCCGCTGGAGATGTGTCCGGGCGGCGGGTAAATCGCGCCCGCTAAAGGCTCATGGATAACCGTTTGCAGGTTGACCACCGCCTAATGATACACGCGAAGCGAAGGCCGGGTACACCCCAGTTGAAGGCCGGGATGGTTCCGGGGCGTGGCGCCGATCGAGACATTCGCCTTGGTGGAGGTGACTCCGTTGCGCCCAGCGCCTTCTAAAACCGCGTGTAACTCAGGCCTCGTGATTGGCATGCCTAATGCGTTCCTTGCGGAGGTTCAGCTAGAATTGAAGCTGACCCTCGAGATGAGGGAGCGTGGAAAATGGGTGCCGAGATGGGCCGCAATCGAGTCGTGGAAGGGTCGCTGCGCGAGCAGCAGATTAGAAATCTCTTGACGCGGATGCGCGCCCATGAGCTTGGGCGGCTTAAGGTATCCCGGCGCGCCGCGGAGGAAGACCTCGTCACGGAACCCGGCGACGATCTGGATGATGCCCGCGCGGATGAGGATCGCGAACTGCATGAGAGTCTGGTCAGCCGGTCGGAGGATCGGCTCAACGCGATCGAGGCCGCCCTCGTGCGCCTCGACGACGGCAGCTACGGAATCTGCGCTGCGTGTGGCGGAGAGGTCGCGATTAAGCGTTTGCAGGCCCTGCCGTTCACTCCCTATTGCGCCGGTTGCGCCGAGTCGCGCGCGGAATCACACGCGGCCGGGATTCTCGACCGCCACGTGCTCCGGCATTGGAATGCGCCGGGGGAAATGGCGGAGCCGATCGACCGGGACGAGACGCTCGAATTGGCCGCGGCCGCCATCGGCTCGGGCGAGCGCTTCGCGCCATCGGGAAAGCCCGCGCCCGCCAAACCCGCCCGCGCCGCCGCGAAGGCCAAAAAGCGCAAAGCTCCGCGCAAACGATAGCCTCGTGCCACTTCAATATCGGCGCCGCGGCTAATACTGTCGCCTGATGATTCGCCCGCCTCGTAATCGGGCGGCGCGAGCGCACGCGATGACTTCCAATCAATGCTGGATCGGCGTCGATATCGGCGGCACCAAAACTGCCGTCGTCATGTCGAAGCAGCCGCCCACGGTTGACGCGCGGATCGAATTTGCGACCCGGCCGGAGCAAGGTCCGGAACGGGTGATCGAGCTAGTCATCAGCGGCATCGAAACAATGCTCGAGCGGCGGCGACCCGCGCCATCTATTGCGGCGATCGGCGTGAGTTGCGGCGGGCCGCTCGATCGAATTCGCGGCGTGATTCAATCGCCGCCCAACCTGCAGACGTGGGATGACGTGCCAATCACGGCGATCCTGCGGCGTCGATTCGGCGTCCGCTGCCGCCTTGAAAACGACGCGAACGCGGGCGCTGTCGCCGAGCATCGCTACGGCGCGGGACGCGGATGCGCGAACCTGATCTTCCTGACGATGGGCACCGGGTTAGGCGCGGGACTGATCTTGAACAATCGGCTCTATCGCGGCGCGAACGATTTGGCCGGCGAAGTCGGCCACATTCGGCTCACCCGAACCGGCCCGATCGGACATGGCAAGCGCGGTTCGGCGGAAGGATGGATAAGCGGCGGAGGCGTGGCGCAAGTCGCCGCCGCAATGGTGGCCGATGCGGCGCGGCGCGGTGAACGAACGACTCTTGCCAAGATTTCGCGCACGCACGGATCGCTCACCGCGCGCGATGTTGGCCTCGCCGCCGCGGAGAAGGACGCCGTGGCGATTCGCATCGTCCGCGCGACGGGCGAACGCCTCGGCGCGGTGCTTGCCATTCTGGCCGACCTGTTCAATCCTGATGCGATCGTGATTGGCGGTCTCGCGCCTCGGATGGGCGAGCCGTTACTCGCGCCAGCGCGCAAGATTATGAAGCGGGAGGCGCTAACGAAGCCCGCGGAGACGTGCCGGGTCGTACTGGCCACGCTGGGCGAAAGAATCGGAGATGTTGCGGCATTGTGTGTCGCGATTGGAACATGAATTGGGAAGGACAATGGATCAACTTTATTTCGTAATTCACACCCATTGGGACCGCGAATGGTACCAGCCGTTTCAGGAGATGCGCGCGCGGCTGGTATCGATGACGAGCCGGATGCTTCGCCTGCTCGAAGAGGGCGAGATTCCCTGTTTCCACTTCGACGGCCAGACGATCGTGCTCGAAGATTACCTGGAGGTACATCCGCAGGACGCCAAGCGGATCGCAAAGCTGGTTAAGGCGGAGAAGCTTCAGATCGGCCCGTGGTACGTGCTCGCGGACAGCTTTCTTGCCAGCGGCGAGGCGCTAATCCGCAACCTGGAAATCGGCGCGCGCATCGCAAGCCGATTCGGCCCGTCAACGCCGGTTGGCTATATGCCCGACCAATTCGGCCATTGCGCGCAATTGCCGCAAATCATGACCGGTTTCGGCCTCAAGGCCGCGGTCGTTTTCCGCGGCGTGCCGGCCGCCGTCAATCGGGGCCATTTCGCATGGGAGGCGCTGGATGGCACCGAAATCACCACGATCTATTTGCCGTTCGGCTATTCGAACGGTGCGGCCCTGCCCGCCGATTCCGCCGAGGCGTTGATCGCGCGAGCCGAGAACCTCGCCGAACGGGAGCGGGAATTCGCCGGCGGCGCTCCGATCCTGATAATGAACGGCGTCGATCACTCCTCGCCCGATCCGAGGATTTACCGGCTCCTCAATGAATTGAACGGCCGGACGCCGTTCACGTTCGAGACCGGCACACTGGAGGGTTACGCGGCAAAGCTGGCCGCGCTCCCGCCCGATGGCGCGCCGCGCCACCGCGGCGAATTGCGCTCGCCCGCGCGCGCCAATGTCACGCCGGGGGTCACGTCGATTCGCTCCTGGATGAAGCAGCGCGACTTTGAAATTTCGTACCTGCTCGAACGGATCGCCGATCCGCTCGCGGCGTTCGCCGCATTGCGCGGCCCGGCGCCCGATCTGGCGGAATACCTGGAGATGGCGTGGCGCGAGGCAATTCAAAACCATCCGCACGATTCGATCACCGGCTGCTCCGTCGATCAGGTGCATCGCGACATGCGCTACCGGTTCGATCAGGCCGCGATGCTCGGGCGGATTGTCACCGAAAAAGCGATTGGAATCGTGCTCGACGAAAACGCGCCGGGAGAAGCCGTGCTGGCCGTCCTGAATCCCGCCTTCGCGCGCCGTGCGCTCGTGGCAGGGCAAGCGGAGCTCGAAGACCCGAACGCATCGTACGACGCCGTGGACGCGAGCGGGCGCCGCTTCCCGATCGCGATCGGTCCCAACCCCGTCACCGAGACCTTTGAGTACGAACTGTCCGCCGGGGACGCCAAGGCGGGGACCGCCGGCCCGCCCGACGCTCCGGTGATGGGCTGGTATGCCAACCGGTTCGAAGTGCGGCAGACGGAGCCGATGAAGTACGAAGTCAAGCTGTTCCTGAGCCGCAGTCCGGCGCGCGGAAACGCCGGTCCGGAACTCCGCAAGCAAATCGCCGCCGTGCCCGACGAGGCGCGCCTGCGGCTTTGCGGCGTGGCGGCCACGCGCGCGCCGATCGCGTTCGTGGCCGATGGGCTTACGCAGGCGGGCTTCGGAATCTATCGGATCGAGCGAACCGGCGCTGCATCGGGATGCTCGATTGAGGGAGAAGGAATTGAGAATGAATTTTTCCGCGTCACGCCGTCGCCGCGCGGGATGACGATCGAAGTTGTCAAAACCGGCAAGACCCTTGAGCTTTACTTTGAGGACGAGGGCGACCGGGGCGACGAATACAGCTTCGACCCAGTCGCAGGCTCACCGGCGGTGACTACGCCCGCGAAAATCGCGGTCAAGGAAATCGAGCGTGGCCCGGTGCTCCAGCGATTGGCGTTGTCGATGGTGTTCAATTTGCCGGCCTCGCTCGCGGATGACCGGCGGTTGCGATCGAATGATAGCGTCGAGGTTGCGGTGGAATTGGAGGCGGCGATATACGCCGGTTTCGACCGAATCGACTTCACGGCGTCGGTGGATAATCGCGCGCGGGACCATCGCCTCCGCGTGGCGCTCGCTACGCCGATCGCCGCGAGCGAATCGATTTCCGACACGAATTTCGGGATCGTCCGCCGCCCGCTCGATTCTACGGAACCGGCCGGCCCCACCGAGGATGTCTATCCGACCGCGCCCCATCGCGCATTCACCGCGATCGAGTCGAAAGATTTGTCCGCGGCGCTAATGAGCCGCGGAATTTACGAGACCGAAGTAAGGCGCGGCGACGGCGGCACGGCGATCCTGCTGACACTGCTCCGATGCGTCGGATGGCTATCGCGGGGCGACCTGGTGATGCGGCGAGTTGATGCCGGACCCGCATTTCCGACGCCCGACGCGCAGGAAATTGGGTTGCATCGGTTCGAATTTGCGGTAACGGCATGGCCGGGCGGCTTTGCCGGCTCGGACCTGGTGCAAATGTCGCAAGCGTATGCCTACCCGCCGAAACTCTTTCCGGCGCGCGCCGGATGCGATGTCTCCGAATTGCGCCTGTGCGGATGCGACAATCCGAAAATCGTCTTTTCCACGGCGCGCGCGATGGATCGCCCGAAGAGCTACGTCGTGCGTGCTTTCAGCGCGTCGGAGGAACCGGAGACGGCCCGCTTCGATTTCGGGCCGGGACGCAAGGCGCGCGCGATCGATTTGGCGGGCCACCCAACGCGCGATTTGCCGGTTCGCCGCCGGCGCGACGGAACCTCGGAGGTGAAATTGCGCCCCTTCCAAATCGCCACATTCGAGGTTCGGGCAGACGCCAGCCGGAAATGAACGGACTCGCTATGTACGAAGAAACTCGCCGCGATCTATGCAGATGCCCTGTCAGGCGCACGCAAGCTGGTGATTCGAATCTGAGGAACAAGGTTTGGAAGGCCGGTTTCGAGCAAGATCTGCCGACAGAGTTGGGTGTCTTCAGGAATTTGGCCGAAATGAAAAACAAAATCGGTCGGTGGTATGCGCTCGGACAGCGCGTGTGACAGCCACGCAGAATCTCGGTCCCGGATGACCTCGTGGCTGAAGGCCATCCGCAGCCTGTGGCTGACCCAGAGCATTCGGCGATGGCTCAGCACAAACCCGCGCGATCTTAGGAGGTCTTCGTTTGCCATTGAAGATACTTTTAGCACAATAATGGCCGGCTGAGAAACGCCATGATTTTTGCCGAAGGAGAACTTGCTGCGTGAAGGTTCATCAAGAATTACGGATTGGTCCTCTGACCGGCGGCCAAGAAAACGATTTCATTGCCAAGATCACGGAGCGCCTGTCCGGAGGGTGGTCGCGCGATGCGGCGCGGGAGGACGAGCTTGGCCGCGAATCGTTGGGTCGTTTCAGGTACTACTGCTTCAGGTGCGATCGAACAGCAGAGAGGGAGGCAGCCGCCCTATACTTGGTTCATCCCGCTCGGCAAGCCACCTCTTGGCTCTACGTGTCGAACATCGTACCCCAGGAGAGACATGAACTCACCTACGATCAATACAATTACATTTTACGTGAGTTCAATGAGAGGTTCGCAAAGCAGGCAGGCGACGATTTGAATATTCCCATCGAATTGTCGGCACCCGAGCAATCGCTGGAAAACTGGTTGAGTCCTCAAACAGCGCAGAGCTTGCGGAGATTCAGCCACGCGGCAAATAAGTCCACGGGGGCCGGACATCCAAAGGATCGCGAACGATGGTGCGATTTTTTGATCGCGCTGCACCGCGCCAACGAAGACCCGGACATGGGACTGCTGGAGAGATGGCTCGTAGAAGAAGAGAAGTGGTCCGAAGATATTGTCTCCCGTCTGATGCGTCAGTTCGAGTTTGGGCTGGACTTGTTGAACCGATTTGATCCCCGATGACCGCCGAGCACTCCATCAGCGAGGCGGCGCAGTTGATCCTGGCACAGCCGGCCCCGCTCTTATTTCTGGACACGTGCGCAGTGTTCGACGTGTTGCGGCTCGCATCGGAACGCGAGGGCCAGCCGGAGCGAATCCTCGCCGCCACCGAGCGGATCCTTGCGATGGCAAGCGCACCCGCTCGAGGGCTGTGGATATTGAGCGCATCAATCATTGACACCGAATGGCGCGACAATGTTCAAACGGTAATCGACGGCGTCAGAGCGCACATCACACGAGTCGATCGCTCGCTCGTGAAGCTGCACGCCGCGATCCGGGCGACGAAATTCACGCAGGCAAGTCTTCGCAGGGGCGACCCAGCAGCGATCGAGATCGGACAACTACCTCAAATCGAGCAGTTTGGATTACCAGAAAGGCTTCTGGAAATTTGCGAGAGAATCATGGCGTCCGCTGTCTGGCTTCCCCCAGATGACGCAATACTACGAGCGACGCATTTGAGGAGCACGGACCGCCGGAAGCCAGCCGCACGAGGAAAACGAGAAACTCCCGATTGTCAGATCATCGAAACCTATTTCGCCCTTTGCCGCGCGCTCCGTTCGCGCGGCTTCGAAGAGCGATGCGTATTTGCGTCATCGAACAAATCCGACTTCTATGGCGAGGGCGAGCCTTTGCCGCCGCATGAGGAACTGGCGGCAGAGTGCAATGAAGTCAACCTCCAATTTGCAGTGGCGTTCGATCACGCGCTCTCAATTCTCTATTCCTCCGGTACGGCGGAAACCACCTAATTCATGATGCTGCCGCAATCGACGTTGATCGACTGGCCGGTGATTCCGTCCGAGAGATCGGAGGCCAGGAACAGCGCCGCGCGGGCGACTTCTTCCTCGGTGGCCAGCCGGCGCATCGCCGCCTGCGCCACGAACGCTCCGCGCACCTGCTCGTAGGGCTGCTTGAACGCCTCGGCGCGGGCGCGAAAGACGCGCTCGATGCGCTCGCCCTCGATTGCGCCCGGACAGATGCAATTGCAGCGGATTCCCCGCGCGCCCCATTCCATCGCGATCGTCTGCGTCAGCCCGATCATCCCCCATTTTGCCGCCGCATAAGGCGAGCGCATCGGAAAGCCGCGGCGTCCCGCGCCCGACGCGATGTTGACGATATTGCCCGACTTCTGCCGGTCCATCGCGGGAATCACCGCGCGCGTCGCGAGCCATGTGCCGGTCAGATCGATCGCGATCGTTTCGTTCCATTCGGCGAGCGAAATCTCGTGGATGCGCGCGGTCGGGCCGGAGATGCCGGCGTTGTTGACCAGAATATCGAGGCGGCCGAATGCCTTCAGTGTTTCATCGGCCATCCGGGCGCAGTCAGCCTCCTTGGATACGTCGATTTCGAGGTAAATGGCGCGTGCGCCCGCGCTCCCCAGCTCGGCGCACGTCTGCCGCATCGCTTCGGCGCCGCGCGCCGCAATTACGATCTTGGCGCCCGCCCTGCCATAAGCGAGCGCGATTTCCCGGCCGATTCCGTGGCCGCCGCCGGTCACAATTGCAACCCGGTCCGCAAGTTCATTCATAAGGCTGATGTTCCTCCGCAATCAGGCGCGGCTGGTGGCGCGCCGCACCCGCCCATATCATAATGCTCTTTGATGGCCGCGGTGAAACCAATCGGACAACCGGCGCGCGAGCCGGGATCAGGCAGTTCGGCGCTGATGAACGCGCTCAAGCTCGCAATCGTCGTGGCGCTAATCGGCAGCTCGGCGTGGCTCCTCTACTCATACCCGGAACTGTTCCACAATCCGGGAAAGATGAAGGCGGAGGTGCTGGGATGGGGCGCGTGGGGGCCGGTGATTTACATCGCCCTGTTCGCGGTCGGCCCGTCGTTCCTGGTGCCGGGAGCGGTGATGACGATCGCGGGGGGGCTTGCGTTCGGAACGCTGTGGGGTTCCGCCTACTCGCTCATCGGGGCGAATGCGGGCGCGTTCATCGCGTTTGCGGCGGGGCGATTTGTGGGCAAGGGCTTTGTCGAGCGAATCGTGGGCGAGCGGTTCGAATCGATGCTCCAGAAGATCGCGGATCACGGCTTCCAGATTATATTCTACCTGCGCTTGGTGCCGATAATTCCGTACAATGCGCTCAATCTGTTGGCGGGAGCGTCGCCGATCGAATTCTACGACTATTTTTGGGCGACGATCATCGGAATGATTCCCGGCACGATCCTGTTTGCGTTCCTGGGCGACGCGCTCTGGCATCCGATGTCGCCGAAGTTCTTCATCGCGATCGCGCTGATCGCCGCCTCGGCGCTGTTGGGCGAACTCTACCGCCGCCGCTTCGGCAAGTAGCCGATTCGGACGGTAACCGCAGATTACGCGGATTCCGCCGATTTGGAAGACACAAATCGGCGGTACTCAAAGGATCGGGAACAAAAGTTGAGCAGCAGGCCAACTTCAAGGCCGGTTGCTTTCAGGTAGTTGATCACTTGGGCTTCTTCGACCGGCCCCAGATGCGCGAGCGCTTTGAGTTCGACCAGCACGTCATCGAAACACACGAAATCGGCACGATAGGACGTCTTGAGCAGTCGCCCCTTATACATAATCGGGAGTTCCACTTCGCGGCGAAAGGGAACGTTGCGTTGCGTCAATTCGATCGCCAGCGCTTCCTGATAAACCGCTTCGAGAAACCCGGGACCCAAGCGCCGATGCACCTCCATCGCGGCGCCGATGATTGAATGCGTCCGCTCGTCTCCCCTTCCCATCTGTGAAATCTGCGGAATCTGCGGTTAGGTATTCTCTTACGTGCCGGATTGCCAGCTCGATAGGTACTTTTTCTGCTCGGCGGTCAGCGTGTCGATTTTGATTCCCATCGCGACGAGCTTGACTCCCGCGACCTGATCCTCGATTTCCTTCGGAACTTCGTGAACCTTCACCGCGAGCTGGCCTGCCTTGGCCGCCCATTCCGACGCCAGCGCCTGCGTCGCAAAGCTCATGTCCATCACCTGCGCGGGATGGCCCTCGGCGCAGGCGAGATTCACCAGCCGCCCCTGCCCGAGGACATACACGACCTTGCCGTTCGATAGGTGATACGCATCGACGTTCTTGGTCACGTCGCGCTCGACCTTCTTGGCGGCATCGTTGAGATAGGCCATGTCGATCTCGACGTCGAAATGGCCCGAATTGCTGAGGATCGCGCCTTCCTTCATCTGCCCGAAATGGGCCGACGTGAGCACGTGCATATCGCCGGTCGCCGTGATGAAAATATCGCCGAGGCGCGCCGCGTCCGCCATCTTCATCACGCGGAAGCCGTCCATCGAGGCTTCCAGCGCCCGCACCGGATCGACCTCGGTGACGATTACGTCGGCGCCCATCCCGCGCGCGCGAGAGGCGATCCCTCGCCCGCACCATCCGTAGCCCGCGACGACGATTACCGATCCGGCAAGTAACACGCCGGAGGAGCGGACGATGCCGTCGAGGGTGGATTGTCCCGTGCCGTAGCGGTTGTCGAACAGATGCTTGGTTTGCGCGTCGTTGACGGCGACGACCGGAATCTTGAGCGCGCCGTCATTGGCCATCGCACGCAGCCGGATGACGCCCGTGGTCGTTTCCTCCATGCTCGCCTTAACGGTCTTGGCGTTCCCCGCGTAGTCGGTATGCAGGAGGCTCACCAAGTCGGCGCCGTCATCCATTGTGATGGTCGGGCGGCGTTCGAGCACGGCGCGGAGATGGCTGTAATAGGTGTCGCGATCCTCGTCATGAATTGCGAAGGTCGCGATTCCGTAGCGATCGGTCAGCGCCGCCGCGACATCGTCCTGCGTGGAGAGCGGATTCGATGCGCAGGCGAACACCTCCGCTCCGCCCGCCTTGAGCGCGCGCAGGAGATTGGCGGTCTCACAGGTGATGTGCAGGCAACATCCAATGCGCTGGCCCTTGAGCGTCTGCTCCTTGGTGAAGCGTTCGCGAATTCGCGCGAGCACGGGCATCTGCTTGTCGGCCCATTCGATTCGCTTCTGGCCGGCTCCCGCGAGGCCCAGATCGTGAACGTCGAAATCGCGGCCGTTGGAAGCCGCGGCATGAGCCTTGGGCATAACTTTGCGTTTGGTTGCGGTCGTCGCCATCGTGGTTCCTCGTAATGCGCCGCCAATGGTTGTGAATTCGGGCGACGTTATCCGGCCAATCATAATTGGCGCGGCCATTGCGGGCAACCGGCGATATCGCGCACCGAACTGATTAGAACCGATCTCATCGACCCCTCCCCTTGCCCCTCCCCATGAATGGAGAGGGGCACGAAGGCAGAATATACCGCTGCCCCCTTCCCATTCATGGGAAGGGGGACAGGGGGTTAGGTCTATTTTCGACGCGCCCGGGAGAATTTACCGCTTCCCGTCGAGGCCGAAGGCGCTCCTTAGCTGTTCGGCGAGATCGGTTCGCTCCCACGGAAACAACCCGTCGTGCGGATGGCGGCCGAAATGGCCGTAGGCGGCGGTCGCCTGATAGATCGGCCGTTTCAGATTGAGCGTGCGGATAATTCCCGCCGGCCGGAAATCGAACAGTTCGCGCAGCGTCGCCGAGAGCTTCTGCTCCGGCACCACGCCGGTGTCGAACGTGTCGATTAGGAGCGATACCGGCTCGGCCACGCCGATCGCATAGGCGACCTGAATCTCGCATTTCGTCGCCAGCCCCGCCGCGACGACGTTCTTCGCGACGTGGCGCGCCATGTAGCAGGCCGAGCGATCGACCTTGCTCGGATCCTTGCCCGAAAATGCGCCCCCGCCGTGCCGTCCGTAGCCACCGTAGGTATCGACGATAATCTTGCGGCCGGTTAGCCCGCAGTCGCCATGCGGCCCGCCGATCACGAAGCTGCCGGTGGGATTGACGTGAAAGACGGTCGAGCGCGTCAGATATTGCTCGGGGATCGTCTTTTTAATCAGCAGCTCGATAATCGAGTCGCGAATCTTTTCGTGCTTGGCGGCGGGCGAATGCTGCGTCGAGATGACGACGGCGGTGACTTCCACCGGGCGGCCATCGACGTAGCGCACGGTCACCTGGCTCTTGCCGTCGGGCCGCAAAAAATCCAGGACGCGATCCTTGCGCAAACGGGCGAGGTTCTCCATCAGGCGATGCGCCAGCGCGATCGGCAGCGGCATCTCCTCTTTCGTCTCGTCGCAGGCGTAGCCGAACATCATCCCTTGATCGCCCGCGCCCTGCTCCTTGTGGAGGCCTTGGCCTTCGGTCACGCCCTGCGCGATGTCGGCGGATTGCGGCTCGATCGCCATCAGCACCGCGCAACTGTTGCCGTCGAAGCCGGCCTCGGCGCTGTCGTAGCCGATTTCAAGCGCGGTCTTGCGGGCGATATTGACGAAATCGGGACGCGCGCGGCTGGTGATTTCTCCCGCCAGCACGATTAACCCCGTTTTGGCGAGGGTTTCCAGCGCGACGCGCGAATCGGGGTCCTCGGCAATCAACGCATCGAGCACGGCGTCCGAGACTTGGTCGCACATCTTGTCGGGATGGCCTTCGGCGACCGACTCGGAAGTGAAAAGAAAATCCTTTAGCGGCATTGGAAAACGGCTCCTGACGATATCAGCGTTGAAAGGCGCGGCCCGCGAGGTCTCACCCGAACTTTGAAGATATAATCAACCAATCGTACCGGATCAAGGCGGCATTTGGCAGGATGTCTTGGTTCAGCGATTATGTCCGCCCATAACTGTTCAGCGAAAATGTCCGCTTGCTCGGGTTGGCGGTTGTAGCATAGCCGCGTGCCGTCCGGCGGTCGCGCCATTGCTCGCTGGGCCCACATTTTAGATCGCGCGGCGCGCCCTCTACTCCTCCCCAAACCGGTCCTCGAACAGCGTTTGAATCGTGGCGACCGCCTCGCTGGCGTCCTCGCCTTCGGCGCGCAGCTTGAGCTTGGAGCCAACCCCCGCGCCGAGCATGATGAGTCCCGTCACGCTTTTGGCGCTGATCTGGTTCTTGCCGCGTCCAATCATGATGGTCGAGGTGAATTTGCCGGCGGTCTGGGCGAGCGCCGAGGCGGCGCGCAAATGAAGTCCAAGCCGGTTTTTGATTTCGACCGTCGCCTCCGCCACATTCACATCCCCAACCATAGAGCTATCCCCCGCCGGGGTAAATCGCCCCCCATCCGCACTGGTTCGGTTCGATGACTCAATGCGATGCTTAATTATAGCCCTTGCGAGACCCTCACGGTCTCGCGCTCCCGTCTCATCCAGTCCGAAACCCGTGCCGCGGCACGGTTTTCGGCACTGCGGGAAGTTTGAAACCCGTCACGGGTTTCAAGAAGGCTATGATTCCTGGTCTGGCGCGCCGCCGCCCGCGATCGCGCCCGCGAGCAGTTCGCGCAGCCGCGCCTCGACCGCCGCGTCGCGCGTCGAGCCTTCGCGCTTGCGCCATGCGCGCTCCGGGATGACCGCCTTCGCCAATTCGCGATGGCCGCCCGCGCTGCCGATCGAGCCGAACAGTTGCTTGACGATCTCACCCGCGCTGCCGCGGCCCGCGATACCGTGATTGCGCGCGCTGATTACGATGTCGCGGCCGAGCTTGCCGGCAACCGCCACCCAATCGACGCCCTCGAATTGCAGGCAGAAGTCCGCCATCTGCACGATCAGGTCGTCGCGTTCGACGCGGCCCAGATTGAGCACGATCATGCCGTCCTTGACGCTAAGCCGCTTCATCGCGCGCGCGAGAATCTGCGCGAACGCGAGTGGGATTTCGGGGCGATCGATTTGCCGGAGCAGATTATAATTCGCAATCGGGTAAAGATGGATAAACGCCCGCACGTCGTCGTCGGTCGCGCGCCGCTGGAGCATCAGGGTGTCGCTGCGAATCCCGTACAGCAGGGCGGTCGCTAGGCGCTCGCTGATTTTTTCCTCCGCGGTGGTCAGGTACTCGGTCATGATCGTCGCGGTTGCGCCGTAGCGGATGCGGAGGTCCTGGAAGGGCGCCGCGCTGGCGTCGTAGCTGGCATGATGGTCGATTACGATGTCGGAACGGGGGAGCCGATCGGCGAAGTAGGGCGGCTGCACATCAACCATCGCGATCTTCTCGAACGCGCGCAAATCCTCGGTCGTGGCCGGCAGGACTTCGATCTCCAGCAGATGCACCATCGTGCGGTTTTCCGGGCGCGTGACCGGCTTGAACGAAAAGAAGGGCGTGGTCTGCTTGTTGCGGCCGAGCAGCGTGCGCAGCGCCATCGCGCTCGACATCGCGTCGGGGTCGGGATCGTCCTGCAGCACAATTCCGACCCGGTCGCCCTCGGCCACCATTGCGCGCAATTCTTTGATTTTCTGCTTGGTTAGTTGCTGATCCATTAAGATTAAACGCCCCGCGCGAACGGATCGGGGCCTATCGCTCAGGACTTAGTCGCGAATTGCCGTGAAGCCGGGAGAATCGACGCGAAGAATCGTGGCGCAGCCGGGGCCGGGCAGATCGGATGGAGCCGTCATTGGATTTGATCGGTACCACAGCGCCCCGCGTTGAATCAATGATATAGTAGTTGGCCGTTTCGCATGGATTCCGCCGCTTCAAGTTCACCGCGCGATTGCTGCGCAATATGCCGCCGCGCCGCGCCGGAATGGTTCCTGCGCATCACCGTCGAGGATGCCGCCGGATTGAACCGCGTCGCGCTCATCTGCCCGAATTGCGCGATCAAGTTGCGCGTCAGTTCGGAAAATTTGCGCGAATTGCAGATCAATCCCTGGATTCACGAGGCCGTCGCCAGCGTCCTGCGCGGCACGGAATTGCCTCAAGAAGAACCGCCGGAAAAGCCGGAGCGGCCGCCCAAGAGGCGCAAGCAATGACGCCGGCCGAAACTCCTCAATCGAATCGTCCCGCGGCCCATCCCACCGCCGCGGCGCTGTGGCCGTTCGAGGAAGCCCGCCGGGTGGCCGATCGCGTGGCCTCCTACGAAACCGGCCGCCCGGTGATTTTCGAAAGCGGCTTCGGCCCCTCGGGACTGCCGCATCTGGGCACGATGGCCGAGGTGTTGCGGCCGGCCTTCGTGCGCAAGGCTCTGGGGCAACTCGATCCGGCGCGGCCCTCGCGCCTGATCGTCTTTATCGACGATCTGGACGGGCTGCGCAAAGTGCCCGAAAACGTCCCAAATCGCGAGGCGGCGGCGAAGCATCTGGGCGAGCCGGTATGCAAAATTCCCGATCCGTTCGGATGCTGCGTGAGCTTCGCCGATCACATGATCGAGCTATTGAAGAAGTTCCTCGCGCCGGTCGAGGTCGAATACGAGCTGATGCGCTCGTCGGAAGAATATGCGTCGGGCCGCTTCGACGAGGGGTTGAAACTCATCCTCGAAAAGCACGCGGAGATAATCGCGATTATCGCGCCCACGCTGCGCGCGGAGAGCCGCATCGGATGGTCCCCGTTCATGCCGATTTGCCCGAAGTGCGGACAGGTAAATTCCACGCTCGTTACCGCCTACCATCCCGATCGCGCCGCTGTCGAATTTTCATGCGAGCGCAGCTTCGGCAACGCCCATCCATGCGGCTATCGCGGCGAACAATCGGTGCTCGGCGGAAAGGCGAAGGTGCAATGGAAGGTCGATTGGGCGCTTCGATGGCGGATGCTCGGCGTCGATTACGAGCTTTACGGCAAGGACCTGATCGATTCGGCGCGGCTCTCGGGCGAAATCCTGAAACTGCTGGGCGGGAATCCGCCGCTGGGGTTTCCGTTCGAAATGTTCCTCGACGAGGAGGGGCGCAAGGTCTCGAAGTCGGTCGGCCGCGGCGTGACGGTCGAGCAATGGACGCGCTACGCGCCGATCGAGGTGCTGAAGTATTTCCTGCTCTTGAATCCGCGCCGCGCGCGCAAGCTTTTCCTCGACGCGATCCCGCAATACGCTGATGAGTATCTCGACGCGCTGCGGGCATACTCCGCGATGGCGGAATCGGAGCGCAAGAACGCCCCGCTCGAATTCGTGCTGCAAAGCAACAGCGCCCGCCGGTTCAATTCGGAGTTGAGCTTCGGGATGATCATGAATTTCGTCGGCGCATTGGGCAGTTCCGACTCGGAATTGATCATGAATTATCTTCGGCGATACGACCCGAAGGTCGAAGGCGACGCCGACACAGCCAAGATGATCGCGGAATTGGTCTCGTGCGCATTGAATTTCTACCGCGATTTTATCGAACCAACGAAGAAGCCATTCGCTCCGACCGATGCGGAACGCGAGCAATTGAAGGCGGTCGCGGAATTTCTGCGGAACAATCCCGATGCGACCGGCGAGACGATCGAAAAGACGATTTACGAGATTGGCCGCGTGAATTACGACAAGCCGGGCAAGATTTTCACGCCGCTATATCGCGCGATAATCGGGCAGGATCGCGGCCCCCGCTTGGGCGCATTCATCCGGCTCGCCACGCCGGCACGAATTGTGGAATTGCTGGATGGGGCTATTGCCGGCAGAACGGTTTAGGCCGTCACGCCTCGACGTATTCGCAGGTCGTGGTTGGCTTGGGGACGCGCAGGCCGTCCTCGATCCTTCCCTCCAAGTGAAACCGGATCGCCGTTTGAATTCGCCTTTCCACCTGTTGGCGTGTCGAACCGGTAGCGATGCATCCGGGCAAATCCGGGACGTAGGCGGAGTAATTTGCGGCCGCCTTTTCGATCACAACCGCGTATTTCATCTGATTGGCCAGCCTCAGCGCGACGCCGGCACTTCGATTTCGGTGACGTGGCTGGCCGGACGTGGAGCGGCCAAGCCTTTGGCCTTGAGGTCGTCGAGGTAGAGATCGACGGCTTCCCGAATTAGCGTAAGCGCCTGCGTGTCCGATTCGGCCACCACCGCGCATCCGGGCAAATCCGGCACATAGGCGCCGTAACAGTCGCGGCCTTTTTCCACGATGACGGCGTAACGCATTATCTTCCCGCCGCGACCGCCGCCGAGCGGCAGCCGCCTAAACGGCGGCGGCGCCGCGTTCGCCGGTGCGGATGCGGACGACTTCCTCCATCGGCATGACGAAAATCTTCCCGTCGCCAATCCGGCCGGTCCGCGCCGATCGCTCGATCGTCTCGACCACCTGCGCTGCGAGTTCGTCCGCGACAATTATTTCCAGCTTCACCTTGGGCAGGAAATCAACCACATACTCCGCGCCGCGGTAAAGTTCGGTGTGACCCTTCTGCCGCCCGAACCCCTTTACTTCGCTGACCGTAAGGCCCTGAATTCCGATGCTCGACAGGGCCTCCTTGACCTCGTCGAGTTTGAACGGCTTGATGATCGCCTCAACCTTTTTCATACGTCTCCTCTGAGCCTTTCGCCGGACGCGCCTTGGGGCGCCGCTCCGTCCTCCTCCGCCGCAATCCAACCCGTTTGTATCCCATCGTAAGCGAGCGGCATATCGTCCCTTCCTACTCCATAATTTAGCACAGGGCATCAACGCAATCGCGATGCCAACGCGGCGGGGTGAATTTGGGGTAATTTGGCACGCCCAAGACGCTGTCAGGTGCCCGCTTTGCGGGCTTTCGATTTTCTGTGGGCACGATTTTCAGGCGGACTTACCGCGCTTGGAGCCGATCCGCGGCTCCTCGCCCCGGTACAGGCGCTGGATGTTTTCGATATGGCGGAAGAGGACCAGCGCCGTCATCACGATGGCGAGCAGGATATACGGGCGCGCGGCGCCTGTCGCGGCTGCGGCGGGAGGCAACACGATCGCCGCGGCCATCGAGGCAAGCGACATGATCCGGCCCGCCGCCAGCACGATCCCGAAGGCCACCAGCGCGGCCAGCAGCGTCAGCGGCGAGACCACAATCCAGATTCCCAGCGCGGCCGATACTCCCTTGCCCCCCTTGAAGCCGAGGAACACCGAGCAGATCGACCCCACAAACGCCGCGATTGCCACCGCGGCCACAATTGGCGGGGCGAATCCGGTCCATCGCGCGAAGGCCACCGGGATCGCGCCTTTGAGCACATCGCCCGCGAACGTGATCGCCGCCGCGCGCCCGCCGCCGGCGCGGGCAACATTGGTCATCCCGATATTGCCCGATCCGACCGCGCGCGGATCGAAGCCGCTCAGTCGGCCGACGATTACGCCGGTCGGAATGGAGCCGATCAGATAGGCGGCGATTATCAGGAGGACGATGGAAATCACGGGATTCAATTGGATTGTGGCGGCAATCGGGGTGACTGGATTTGAACCAGCGACTCCTGCGTCCCGAACGCAGTGCTCTGGCCAGGCTGAGCTACACCCCGACTGCGGCCACATCGAGCCGAAACACCCTTATAGCATCCGCGATTATTCCGCGCGAGCGCGGCGCCCATTGCTGCTAACCGCGGGATCGTGACGATGGCGGGCTGGCGATGCCGGGCGTCAGCCTTCGACCTTGAACTCCTCGGCGAGCTTTAATTCTTCCGCGCTGCCGATATAGACCGGGCGGCGATCGTGCAGCGCTTCGGGAACAACTTCCAGAATTCGTCCTTTGCCGGTCGAAGCGCGCCCGCCCGCGTGCTCCGCGATCATCGCCAGGGGGGCTTCTTCGTACATTATGCGCAATTTACCCCGCGCCGCGCCGCCCTCGGAGACCTCGCCGGGATACATGAAGATGCCGCCCTCGAGGAGGCAGCGATGGAAGTCCGCGGCGAACGCGCCCGAATAGCGCAGCGAATAGCTGGTGCGCTTGTCCTTGCGGCTGGTGAGATGGGCGATTAACTTGCGCACGCCTTCATGCCATTTTCCGGCGTTGCCCTGATTGACCGAGTAGGCGCTCCCACGCGGCGGCATTTTGACCCCCTCCCGCCACAATAGAAACTCGCCCACCGAATGGTCGAGCGTGAAGATATCCACGCCGTCGCCCGCCGTGTAAACGAGTTGGGTCGCGGGTCCGTAAACGATATATCCCGCCACCGCCTGCTCGCTCCCCGGCGCAAGGATGTCGGACGTCCCGCGGCCATGCTTGAGAGCGCGGCGCCGCACCGAGAAGATCGTGCCGAGCGAGCCGTTGTTGTCGGTGTTCGACGAACCGTCGATCGGATCGAAGAGCAGGCAATACGCCGAGTCGCGGCAATTGGAGGCGAGATGGCGCGGGTCTTCCATTTCCTCTGAAATCAGGCTGCAAACCAGGTAGCCGCGCTCGAACTCGTCGAGGAATACCCCGTTGGCCCATTCATCGACCTTCTTGACCTTCTCGCCCTGCACGTTGGTGCCGCCGGTGTAGCCGAGCGCCTCGCCGAGGGTCGATACCGACAGCCATCGCGAGATGCGCTTGCCGATCATCGCGATGCGCTCCATGATGAGCGCCAGTTCGGCCGCCGGCATCGTTACCGGCGGTTTTTTCATGATGTGGCGGACGAGCGTGATGCCGTGACGGTCCATAAGCTGCTTTCCTCCCCTGAAAGCGGCGGCGCTCCAATCATAGCGTGCGCCAAGTACGTCCATCGGCGGCGATCATGAGTGCCGATTCGAGCGGCCCCCATGAACCGGCCGCGTAGATCGGCGGCTCGCCGTCGGTCTCCTCCCATCGATCGAGAATCGGCTGCACGAATCTCCACGCCTCCTCGACGGTATCGCGCCGCATGAACAGCGTCTGATCTCCGATTATTACGTCGTTGAGCAGCGTTTCGTAAGCCTCCGGGGTCGAGGTCGCGTAATGGAAATCGACCTTGACCGGCTGCAGGCGGGTTTGCGAACCGGGAACCTTTGAAACGATGTGAAGTTCCAGCCCCTCGTTGGGTTGAATCCTGACGGTCAGCATATTGGGCGCCAAAGGGGCGCGCGGGTTGGAATTGTAGAGGATGCGCGGCACCGAATTGAAGACGATCGCGATTTCGCTCGCGCGCTTGGGGAGCCGCTTTCCGGTCCGCAGATAAAACGGCACACCGGCCCATCGCCAGTTGTCGATCCAGCAGCGCAGCGCCACGAAGGTCTCGATTTTCGAATCGGGCGCGATGTGTTCCTCGTCGCGATAGGCCCGGGCCGGCACGCCGCCGATCAGCCCCTCGCCGTACTGGCCGCGCACCACCCATTTGTCGATGTCGTCGCCGTTCAGCGGACGCAGTGCGCGCAGGACCTCGAGCTTGGCGTCGCGGACCGCTTCGGCGCCGGTGGTGTTGGGCGGTTCGGTCGCGATCATGCACAGCGTCTGAATCAGATGGCTTTGCACCATGTCGCGGAGCGCGCCCGCATGATCGTAATAGTCGGCGCGCGTGCCGACCCCCTCGGCCTCGGCCACCGTGATTTGCACGTGATCGACGAAATGTGACGTCCACAGCGGCTCGAAGATCGCGTTGGCAAACCGCAGCACCATCAGGTTCTCGACCGTCTCCTTGCCCAGGTAATGGTCGATGCGGAAGATTTGGCTCTCGGCGAAATGGCGGGCGAGCTGGCCGTCGATCTCGGTTGCGCTGGCCAGGTCCGATCCGATCGGTTTTTCGACCACGACGCGGGTGAATGGAGCACCCGGCTTGGGCGGCAGGATCATTCCCGCTTCCGTCAACCCGTTGGAGCAGGTGTCGATAAAGGCGGGCGGAATCGCGAAGTAGAAAATATGATTGCCACCCGCCTTCAGTTGGCTGTCGAGTTGGTCGAGGCGGGCGCGCAGCGCGGCGTAGTCGACCGGTTCGGTAAACGAGCCTTGCTGGAAATGGAGCAGCGGCGCGAACTTGGCCCAATGTTCGTCATCGATCGGCCGGCGCGAAAATTTGTCGATTCCGCCGCGGGCGAAGGCGCGATAACTCTCGTCGTTAAGCTCCTCGATCGAAAAGCCCAGAATCGCGAAATTATCCGGCAAATCGCCCTCGATCGACAAATTGTACAGCGCCGGCAGGAGCTTGCGATGGCTCAAGTCGCCGGCCCCGCCGAAGATCACTATCACGCAGGGATCGTAGTGACGCCGCTCCTTGGCAGAATGATTGTGATCCGCAATGTTGACTTCGCTCGCCGCCATGGCCGGAATCCTCCGCAATCTCGATTGCTTAATCTCGGCGCGCCGGGGCGAAGCTTCGCTCCGGCGCAGCGTCTAAACTAGTCCAGAACGCGGCGCGTTCAAAGGGTGCGTCCGCGGATAAGGTGCCGGCGCGAACTCGCGGCCTAGCGCGATCGCAGGCGGTCCTCCAGCATCAGATCGTGCAACTCCCGCTGCTGGAAGATTCCCGCGACCGCCCGCGTCAGCGCGACCGACAAGTCCTGTCCCGGCTCCTCGTAGATGCCGGCTTCGTCCGCCGAGCCCAGTCCGAACGATCCCACCGGCGGATCGAAGTAGATATTATCGCTCGTACCCTTCCAGAACGGAACGCTGAAGGGCGGCTTGTAAACCCAAATGTCCAGCGCGAACTCGGCCTGAGTCTGCCACAGCGGGCCTTCCGCGCTGCCCGGTTCGCGGCGCTTTTTCACCCAGCATCGGGTGATTTTGCTCGCCAGCACATAATCCGCGGGTGCCACCGCGCCCGGCCGGTGATCCGCCGTGTTGGCGGCGGCCGCGGTTAGGCCGGCCTCGTTGGCGGAATCCACAATCGCTTTCTGAACGATCGGTTCCAGCGGATCGCCATAAAGCCGCTGCACGATTTTCCCGCTTTGGCTGAGGACCACGCCTATTTCCGGAGCGCCCCTGAGCAGTGCGGTTGGGGCCGAGCCAGGCTCCGCCAAATCTGTCGCGCGCGTGGGAATCAGGACCATCAGCTTCCGTTGCGGATAGCTGCCCTGATAGCCCTTCACTTGGAACGGGTAATACTTGGGCGTCTGGATCGAGGTGGGAGGCGGCCGCTCGGCCCCGCCCAGGAAGCATCCCGCCATCGCGAGGGCGAGCACCGCCGCGAGCAGAGCGCCGCCTCCGATGCGCCAACGTTCCACGATCGCGCCCGCTATCGGCCCGGCGCGGCGGCGCGCTCGCGGAAGAGAAAGAGCGTCCCGCCGACCTCCAGCCGATCACCGCTGCGCAGCGCATGGCGGCCCGCAATCGGCTGCCGGTTGATTAGCACCTGCCCGCCGCTCATCGGGCTGATCACGAAGTTCTTGCCTTCGCGCCGGATGATCGCGTGATGGCCGAGCACCGACTGATCGCCGAACAGGCCGATGTCGCTCTCCTCCGCGCGGCCGATGATCGTGACCGGCTTGACCAGCGGATATTCGCGCCCCTCGCGCGCGTTGCGGCTCTGGCTCCGCACGACCATCAGCCACCCGCGCTTTAGTAATTCGCTGACCAGCCCGATGAAGAATCCGATCAGCGCACCCAGCACCACGATTGCGATCGCGCGCCCAAACGCCTGCGGGAACGTCGAGGTCAGGCTCTGGTAAAAGAATCCGCCGAGCGCGCCGCCGGCAAGTCCGCCGAGCGCACCGTTGCGGCGGCGCGCGCCGGAGCCGGAAGCGGAGCCGACCGCGAACCCGACCGCCACTCCCAGCACCGCCCAGCCGAGGATGCGCCCGAGGAGGCCGAAGAACAGGCCGAACAGAATCTCCCCGATGACGATGCCGCAAGCGCCGCCCGCCGCGCCCAGCGCCATCCCGGCGATTAAGCCGCGCACCGCGGTCCGCCATCGATCGACGCTCAGCGCTTCGATTGACGCGAGAAAGGCCGCGATGAACGCGCCGGCCAGCGCGCCCAGGATCGCGTCATGCCACCAGGCCGCCGAGATGAAGAGGATGACGCCGTTCAAATAGGCGAACGGTTCGCTCGCGCCCCAGGCGGCGAGGCCGCCCAGCGCGCCGGCGGCGGAATAGAAGAGCAGTTTTTCGCGGGAGACGTTGCTGGAGGCCACGGGGTTCAACCTGAAATCATTGCGCGTGCGCCCCGGCGGTTCAAGCGGCAAGCCGCCGCGGAGGGCATGAATCGGCAATTGGAGCGTTTCGGCGCCCCACTCGATCGCTTTGCGTTGCCCGGTTGAAATGCTACGATTTTTCTAAAGTTCTCTTCAGGGGTAGGAACCATGAGGAAGTACGTGCTTACCGCTATCGTTGCAGCCGCTCTCGTAGTCGGCAATTTCGCGCCCCCGGCGCATGCGGACGATACCGCCGCGCTCAGCGCCCAGAACACCGTCGGCGGCCCTTATGTGAACTCATACGTTCAGGCGCAATTGGTCAAGAACGCATCGACGCTGAATTTCGCCTGGGATCCGACCGGGCAGTCGGGCTTGCTCGCGGTCGCCGACATCATCACTTACGGCGGTTCGGCGCCGGCGATTGCCCCGCCCAACGGATGGACCCTGATTCGGGACGACTCCGCTCCGGAATCGACGCGGCAAACTCTCTATTGGCACGTCATGAACTCCGACGATCCCGCCACCCTCCAATGGAGCTTCGGCCAGCCGGTTGACGCGCAGGGCGCGATCGTCATGGTGGACCGCGCTTCGGAGGATTCGCCGATCGACGGGAACACCGGCAACAGCGGCAGCGGATGGCTGCCGTTGGCCAAGTCAGTCACCACTAACGGAGACGGCGACCTCGTCCTGTCGTTTTACTCGACCAACTTCGACGGACCCGCGGCGCCCGGACCGGTCTTCCCCGACAACGTGGCCCCAATCGTGAACGAGCAGTCGCTCACCGACGCGTACTGGGTGCTGGGCGGCTACCAGGGCCTCGACGGCAGCGCCGGCGACATCCTGTGCAACGGCGTGCAGTTGTACGATTGGGTCGCGGCGGAAGTCGCGATCGCACGATAATGGGAGGACGCACGCAAATGGCAAAACCCGGCCGGCTGGCCGCGATCGCAAGAATCGCGTTGGGACTGATCTTCTTGGTCCTGGGGCTGAATTATTTCCTCGCGATGTTCGCGATGCCGCCCCTGCCGCCGCGCGCGGGCGCATTTTACGGCGCGCTCGGCGCAACCCGTTATATGCTCCCACTTATCATGGGAACCGAGGTTATCGGTGGGGCGTTGCTGTTGTCGGGCTGGATGACGCCGCTGGCGCTCGTGATTCTCGCCCCGGTGATCGTGAACATCATCGGGTTTCACCTGTTCCTCGATCCGGCGGGAATCGCCCCCGGCATCGTGGTTACCGCGCTCGAACTGTTTCTCGCCTGGCAATACCGGGCCGCCTTCGCGCCGCTGTTTGACTGGGGCGGCGCAACGTAGCGTCGGGCCGCTCGTCAATTGATCCGCGCGGACCAATGGCCGCGCCTGCCGGACGGCTGCGATTCGAAGGTACCGCCGATCGCGCCGGCCGAACGGCGGCCGTCGAAGCTGTAAGTCTCGGTTCCGTAGGCGACTTGGAACGCAACATGGTCCCCGCGGATGAAACCGTCGATCGCGGCCGCATCGAAACCGGCCTGATGAATCACGATCTCCCCGCGCAGCCATCCGTTGGCCTGCGGACGCAGCCGCAAGTCCATTGCCGCGCTCCCGCTGCCCGGCAGTCCTCGGATGCTCCCGCTCGCGACCATCGGGCCGGCGATGGCCGGCGCGCCACTAGCCGCTCCGCCCGCGCCCGCGGTTGAGGCGGGCGTGTAGGTACTGCCGGTGCTGGCAATTACCCGGAATTTTTTCTTGGCGAAGTATTGGCCATTCAGGTAAAAGTTCACGGTGTAGGTTCCGGGCGGAAACGCTCCGCCGCCCGAATTCCCAACCCGCCCGCTGAACATCGCCGTCTTCTGGTTGGGGCTGACCGACTCGAAATCGTTCACCCCGCCCAGCGTATTGCCGTCCGGCGCGATATATACGGCATCCACGCGGTACTGATTCGGGGCGAGCTGGTAGAGGCGGTTCTCGAACGCCGCCTCCCATCCGATGAACAGCACCTTCGACACGTTGAAGCTGGCAGCCGGCCCCGACAAAACCGTGCCGGTCTTGGTGGTGTTGACGAAGTCGATCCGGCGCAATTGCAACGGCTTGGAGAGCCGCGCGTCGAGCATCGCGAGGCGGCGCGCATCCTCCTCGCTCTTGCGCTTGGCTGCCGCTTCCGCTGCCGCCTCCGCCGCCGCCGCGGCGCCGGCCTCCGCGCCGGCGTTGACGCTCACGTCATGTTGGACGGTAAAGGCTTCCTGAGCGAGCAGCGAATCGCCGGAATAGAGCGCCACTTTGTAGCTGCCGGACGGCTTGCTCCCAAGCGATGGGATCAGTGCGACGCCGCTGAAGTCGGCGGTTTTTTGCGCCGGACCGACGAACTGGCTCGCGTCGCTGGTGGATACTTTTTGCCCGCTCGGATCGAAAAAGCGCGCTTGCACGCTTTCGCCGCGCCCCTCGAGTCCCGCGAGCGCGTTTTTGAAGCTGGCGGTCCATTTGAGGTAATGCGCGCTCGCGAGGTCGGAATCTTTGAACACCGCCTGCGGCGGACCGAGCGCGTCGCCCTCGCGAGTCGAAAGCGCGAGCGTCATCTGTTGAAAATCCAACGGATGTTCGAGCGCCTTGGCGAGCAGCTCCTCATGTTTCCACGGGAGTTGGTCGATCAGCGGCTTGATTCCCAACTCGGCCTGAAGCCGGGGGCTGGAATAGACGAGCGTGCCGGCGAAGGCCGCGCTGCCGAGCACGATCAACAGCGCCGCCGCCACGATCGCGCGGCGAACCGGGCTGGGCGGCCGGCGCAAGCCGATCGGCGCGCCGGTCTCCGGCAACTCAGCTGGAAACTCGTCTGGCATTGCGAGCGATCCGGTGCCCCCGCTGGAATCGACGGCCCGCGCGTTCGGATCGGGCAAACCCTGCCCGTACAGCATCATGTCGCGGAATTGTTGGACGGTGGCCGGGCGGCCGGCCGCATCGTAGGACAGGGCCGCATCGATCGCGCCCGCGAGATTGCTCGACGCGCCGGGACACAATTGGCGGACCTTGGGAAAGCTGAACGGCGGGAACTGCTCCGGATCGCGGCCGGTCAGCACGTAATGGAGCGTCGCGCCCAGCGAGTACAGATCGCTGCGGGGATCGACCGAACCCTGGTATTGCTCCGGCGGCGCGAAGCCGAGCGTTCCGATCATCGTGCCCTTGCGCGCGGCCTTGAACAGCCGCGCGATTCCGAAGTCGATCAGCACGACGCGCCCTTTGGGCGTCAGCATCACGTTGGAGGGCTTCATGTCGCGGTAGATAATCGGCGGCGACAGTCCGTGCAGATGGGCGAGCACGTCGCAGAGCTGGCGCGCGATGTCGATCACCAGCCCCTCCGGCAGCGGGCCGCCGCGCGCCGCGATTTCCTCTTCGAGGTTCCGCCCCTCGACGTACTCCATCACCAGGTAATGGCGGTTCCGATCGTCGAAACGGTCGGTTACCGCCGGGATCGCCGAATGCTTCAGTTGGGCGAGCGTGTCGGCCTCGCTGGCGAAGTATTTGTTGGCCTCGATTCGCTGTTGCGGATCGATGAAATGATCGACCATCTCCTTGATCGCGCAGGGCCGGTTGGCGAGCCGCCGATCGCGCGCGAGATAGACCATTCCCATCCCGCCGCCGCCGATTAGCCGCTCGACCTCGTAGCGATTTTGCAGCGTCGTGCCCGGTTCGAGCGGACCCGGCAGCGGCGGAGAAGGCAATTTGGAGGGCGTATCCATTGCGGTTAATCCGCGCGGCTAACTGGCGAACACTACGGCCACGGAAATGTTGTCGCTGCCGCCGCCGGCGTTGGCGGCGACGATTAACTCCCGCGCCGCGTCGTAAGGATCGCGATGGCGCGCCAGTATCTCCCGGATTTCCCGGTCATCGACGTGCGTGGTCAATCCGTCGCTGCAGAGCAGCATCCGGTCTCCCCGCTTGAGCTTCACCGCCACGCTTTCCGCGCCGGCTGGACCGCTCTGGCGCGCGCCGAGCGAGCGGGTGATCACGTTTTTGTGTTCGTGATGGCGCGCTTCCTCCTCGGTGATCTGGCCGATTTCGATCAATCGCTGGACGAGCGAATGGTCGTGCGTGACTTGGCGGAGCGCGCCGTTCTCCAGCAGGTAGGCGCGGCTGTCGCCGCACCACGCCATGGCGGCGTCGGGCGGCACGATCAACGCGCCAACGGCGGTGGACCCCATTCCGCGGGATTCCGGATGCGCGGACTGGTATTCGATGATTTCCTGATTCGCCGCCTCGAACGCCGCCGCGAGCAGCGCCGGCATTTCGGCCGGCGGCGTACCGGCGAGCCGATCCGCGACGTAATCGCGGACCGTTTCGACGGCGATAGCGGCGGCGATTTCACCCGCCTCCGCGCCGCCCATCCCGTCGGCGACGACGTACAGGTAATTTTGCGCCGGCTCGACGAGCGATTCGCGCAGATATTCGGCGGCCATCACCGCATCCTCATTATGCTCGCGCACGCGGCCGACGTCGGTGATCGTTGCCGCCCGCACTAGAATCGCGCCGCTAAGCCGCGTCAGTTCCGCCTTGAACGCATCGATCGTGGGCCAGCGATTGGCCGGATCGAACCCCAGCGCGCGGCGAATGGCGGCTTCGAGTTGCGGTGCGACGACATACGGCGGATAGAAGATCACCGGCCCCGCCTCCTCGCGCCAGCTTTCCGAGGGAATCCGCTCGCCGGTAAGCCAGGTGTAGAGCAGGGCGCCGGCGGAAAAAATGTCGGCGCGCTTGTCCACCCGCTTGCCGCGATAAATCTCCGGCGCGGTGTAACCGTCGTTGAAGATCGGATCGGCCGGCAACTCGTTGTCGTTGCTCGCGTAGTCGAGGCCGGTAAGTTTGAGCCGCCTGGTTTCCGATAATCCAATCGAATCGGGGCACAGATCGTTCAGGCGCAGCGCCCGGCGATGGGCGAATCCGATCGCCTGGCAGAGTTGGATTCCGAGCGCGATCGCGTCCGGCTCATTTACCGGAGCGCCCGTCCGCGTCACTGGCTTAAGAATTTCGTCCGGATAGACGAGATAGACGCGCCCGCCTTCGCCGAATCCTTCGAGCGCGCACTGGAACGCGGGATGCTCCATCGTCAGCGACAATGCCATCACGCGCCCGAACACCTCGCCGAGATCGGCGCCGCCGAACGGATCGGGCGACGCGAGGTCCGGCTCGGCGTTGGGCGGCGCCTCGGTCTCGATCGCTTCGGCCGCCGCGCCGTCTTCGGCGGCGGTCTCCGTCAGGACCATCGGTTCCCGGCTTGCACCGCCGGCCGGCGCGGCGGCCGGGCCGCTGGATTGCGCCACGGCCTCCAAACCGGCGCCGTTGGATGGCATTTCGGATAGTTTCAGTTCGGTGGTTTTGGCGCTGGGGCCGTTGGGGTCTTCCGCGTGAGCGGCGGCGGGAATCGGCGCGGCATCCGATTCCAACTCCGCGGCCGGCTCCGGCGCGAAGCGTTCGCGAATCGCGATCGTTTCAAGTTTGCCGCCGCGCATCCGTTTTGCCCGGTAGCGATTTTCCACCGAGGTGTTGCCGATGACCTCCGTAACCTCGATCCCGCCGCCAATCGTCGCGCCGATTGCGAGCGGTTCCGGGCGTGTGGACGTGGCGGGCGGGGCGGAAGCCGGCGACAATCCCTGGCCGCATCGATCGCAGAATTTCTCGCCGCCAGACGCCGTTTGGCCGCATTCGGGACAGACGATCATGAGCCGCTAACCTCTCCGAAATTCCAATATAGCACCGCCCAGCACCACTTGGTCGCGATTCTTGAGCTTGTAGAGTTGATCGCGGCCCAATTTGCCGCGGCCGGCGATGAAGGTGCCGTTCTTGCTGCCGAGATCGCGCAAAAAATAATCCGCGCCGCGTTTGATTATCTCCGCATGGCGGCGCGAAACGTGGCCGTCGGCGTGCGGCAACCCTTTCAAGTCGATGTCGATTTCGTCGGTGGAATTGAGCGCGCGCCCGATTACGGTGCGCGGGCCGAAAATTCCGAACTCGACCGTCCCGCCGCGCGATACGAGCTTTGCCGGCGCCGCCGAAGCCGGCCGGCCGAGGCCCGCCGAAATCGGCGAATCCGTTGGAAACGGCGCGCTCGGCATTGCCGGAGGACGAATCAGCGTCTTGGTCCGCGCGGTGGATGAAGCGGACGCCGCGGCGGGAAGGGGCGCCGAACCGAGGCCGCGCGAATTGAGTTGGCGCTCGATCAATTGGAGCGCCTTGCTCCCCAGCTTGCCGCCGAGTTCGAGCGCCCGCTTGATCGGCGGCGCGATCAGCTCGGCGGCCGAAGCGCCGCGCGCCGCGCGAGGCGCAACCGGCTCGGTCAGCACGATCGTCGGCATCGTGGAGGACTGCGCCGCGGCCGCCGGATACGCGCCGGGCAGCACCGCAGTCCGCATCGTTGCGGCTTCCGGCGCAAGCCCGCGCGAGCCGGCCGAGTTCGCATTCGATCCTCGCGCGAGCGGCGGCGGTTCGGGAAGCTCGCGCAGCATCGCTTTGGCCGAAGCCGGCCGTTTCGCCGGGTCCCGTTCCAGCGCGCGCATGACGGTCTCGGCGGTGCGGGGCGAGACTTCGGGCGCGAGGCTCGACAGGGGAGGAAAACTGAAGGGCGGTTCGAGTTGCGGGTCGCGGCCGGTCAGCAGATGATGCATCGTCGCCGCGAGCGAGTAGAGGTCCGAACGCGGTTCGACGCGCCCCGCATACTGTTCGGGCGGCGCATAGCCGAGCGAGCCGATCTGCGTGCCGCGGCCGCCCGGCGGCAAAAATCGCGCGATTCCGAAATCGATCAGCATCGCGCGCCCATCCTTGCCGATCATGATGTTGCCGGGCTTGAGGTCGCGGTAAATGATCGGCGGATTCTGGCCGTGGAGAAAATCGAGCACTTCGAGCATTTGCCGCGCCCAGCGCAATGCCTGCTCCTCGGGAACGCGCGCTTTGGATCCCAGTTGGTCGAGCATCCCCTGGAGGTCGCCGCCGGCGACGAATTCCATCACCAGGTAATGGCGCCCGTTTTCGGCGAAATTGTCGATGAGCGTAGGGATGCCCGGATGGGACAGGCGCGCCAGCACGTTGGCTTCGCGCGTGAAATCCTCGATCGCTTTTTTTTCCTGGATTCCGCCGCCGACGACCATCTCCTTGACCGCGACCGGACGGTTCGCAAGGCGGGTGTCGTTGGACAGATAGACGCGGCCCATCCCGCCCGTACCGAGCACCTTTTTGACCCGGTAGCGGCCGTCGAGAAGATGGCCCGCGGATAACGCTTCGCCGGCATTCATGGCGATTGTTGCGCGGCGGGCGCTCGCGCGTCCCGCCGGAAATTAGCTTAAGAGATCGGTTCGACAGTCAGCTTCAAGAACGTTTTCCCGATTATCACTTCGTCACCCGATTTGATCTCGGCGGGATTTCCCGGCGACAGCCGCGGCTGGCGATTCACGTAAGTGCCGTTCAGGCTGCCGATGTCCTCAATGGTGATTTTTCCGTCCACGATCCTAATGAGGGCGTGCTTGCGCGAAATCTTGGCTTCAGGATCGTCGGCATCGAGATCGACCTCCGGGAACGCACCCGTTTCCGGGTCCCATCGGCCCACCAGATTGTTGCCCTCCTCAAGGAGAAATTCCTGATTCTTGCGCCCCCCGCGCACGATCGTGAGGTGCGCCTTGAAGGTGGCCGGGCCGGCCGCGGCCGCCATCTTCTCCGGATGCGCGGCGGCCTCGCCCTCCGCCCACGCGGTCTCGGCGCTCGCAGGAATCTCGGGCTTGATTTCGCCGGTCGGCGCATCGGAGGATTTGGGCGCCTCGGCGGATGCCGCCGCGGCCTCGGGTTTGGCTTCCGCGGCGGGCGCTTCGGTCTTGCCGCCATCGGCAGCCGGCGCGGGCGCGGCGAGCTTCGCGCCGCATCCGTCGCAATAATCAAGTCCGTCCATGTTTTCGTAGCCGCATTCGCCGCATTTGATCATGTCTTAAATCCTCGCCGAATCGTCCCGGGGCATCGCCGCCGTCTCCTCGTGCCGAAACGATTATCCTGTATTCCGCCTGAAAATCCTATTCGGGTTTCTGAAATTCCTTCAATGCTGCCGGGTCAAGCATTTGCGTCTTGCGGACCACCGCCTGCGCCTGCAGAAGCGTGGTCTTGGCCGCTTTGGTCTGGAGCGTCTGGGTCTTCTTAATCTGATCCATCAGGCCCGCCAACGCCTGGGTCGCCTTGACGTTGCCGAGCCGCTGCGTCCCCTGCATCGCATTGCCGAGCAGGCGCGTGGCGCGATCGACGTTGCCGGCCTTTAGCTCCTCTTCGGCCTTGGATTGGAGCTTGGCGATCGACACCTGATCGACCAGATTCATCACGCGGCCGTTGCGCTTGCTGGTCAGCGTGCGATCGAGCGTGTACTCGACGGCGAGATCGCAGGACGCCATCGCCTCGCCCGCGCCGGGCGCTTCGTAATGGAACCCGCTCTGCAAAATTCTCACAGGGCCGGGCTGGCGCGGCGGCAGCACCAGCGTCAGCAAAACCGAGCCGGGAACGCCGGCCTGCAAGTCGCCGATCTCGTAGCTGATTTTGCGGTCCTCGCCGACCAGCGGCTGGCCAAGCACATAGATTTCGGGCGAGGCCCGGAACGCCTCGCGCACCTGCACGCCCTGCGAAAGCGTCACATCGATCCGGCCGTTGCGCACGGTGATCGAACGCAGGCCCTGCAATTCATCCTCGAAGATGCCGGGGATTCCCGCCGGGTCGCCGATAAGATGATACTTGCCGTTGGAATCCTGGGCGAGGTGCTGGAGCAGCTTCTCGTTGAACTCGACGCCGACGCCCATCGTGGAGAACGAAATCTGCTCGTGGTTTTGCGCGACCAGATCGATGCAGGCGGTCTCTTCGTAGGTCTGGCCGTCGGTCAGGACGAGCACGCGGTTCAGGCGATCGGCGCTCAGGTTTTTCTTGACCTCATCGATCGCGGCGCGCATTCCAAGCGCCATCTGCGTGCCGCCGCCGATCTCCAGCAGATCGATATCGTCGATGGCGCGCTTGACCGCAGCCTTGTCGCGCGCCTGGTCCGGCGTGCAAATCACCTTCGCCTTGTCGGCGAAGGCGACGATCGATACCGAGTCTTCCGGATTCAGGTTGTCGGCGAGGAACTTGACCGCCTCGACCACGAATTCCAGCCGCCGTTCGTCGTACATCGAGCCGGAGCGATCGATGACCACGCCCAAGTTGAGCGGAACGCGGCCTCCGCCCTTGCCGCGGGCGACGGCCTCCAACAGCACGTAGAGGACGAAGTTCTCCGCGCTCGACAGCACGTGCGTGCTGCTCGCGAGCGCCTCGAAGCTGACTGGCTCGGCCATTTCCTCAATCTCCCGGCGTCAATTCTAGGTTCCAAATTCGGGGCTTGGCAACCGAATCCATCCAGAATACGCGACTGGACGGCGGCGATCCAAGACCCTTCACTGAAGGATTACGGCGGAATCGCCCGCCGGGATACAAACTAGCGGCCCGCCGAACCGATTTCGGGCGCGATCGGGATCGTCTCAGTGCCGCGGCTGTCGCGGATTCGCACGATGCGGCCCGCCGAATCGATCTCGATCTCCTCGCGGTCGCCCATTCGCGGCTCGTAAATCCAGATGCGTCCGCCCGGCGCCGCGAGGCGACACGAATGCTTAATCGTCGATGCGACCAGCGTGGCGGGGTCGATCGCCGCGACGCGCCCGGTCCATCGGGTCTGCCCCCGCGCGCGAATATGAGCAATCGTGAGCGCGCGGAAGATCGCTAGGCCCGCATCCACCTCGCGATAGCGGCCGAGCTTGGCCGTAACCACATTGCTGCCGGCCCCCGCACTGACGTTGCCGCGGATGAAATCCCCCGTCGATTCATAGCTCGCCTTGCGGACGAACGGCCCGCGCCGGTAGCGAACGGCGATCCGCCGCACGGCACCGGCTTCGTCCAGTTCCGCCTCGGCTTCGAACAGATTGGATCCGCCCGCATCGCGGCGCGCGCCGCGAATCGTCCCCGCCGAGAAGCTTTCCTCTTCGACGGCGATTAATGTTCCGGCGCGGCGAATCTCGTAACGGAGTTCACCTTCGGGCAGTTCAATCCGCATCGCAGTCGCCCGAATTATGCCAATCGCCACCGTCAAATGCTCGATCCGGAGGCGTGAATCCCGGCCTTCCAACCGACGCTTCAATCCCGATGCCATACCCTTGACGCGATATGCACCTTTATAGCATAGTTCAACCTTTGCCGGAATTTATCGGCTCGTCAAAGATCGGATAGGCTCGCCAAAGCGGCGATCAAAGCTGGACGTGACTTAAGATGCCATCCTCGACCAAGGTTTTGACGGTAAACGAACTCGCGGACTATCTGCGCGTTCACCGCTCGACCATCTACCGACTCTTAAAGCGGAGAGAATTGCCCGGCTTCAAGATCGGGAGCGATTGGCGCTTCAACGTCGAGGCGATCGACGGATGGCGGCTACGCCAAGGCGCGGACCCTCCCGGCGACGGCAAAAAATAACGCGATGCTCCCGGCAATAGCGCCGGCGCGCGCTCGCGATTAGACTATCTCCGCGATGCCCACCGGCGTTTCGATTCGAACGCGATCCTTTACCGAGTCCGTCATCCGCGAGATGACGCGGCGGGCGCTCGCGTCCGGCGCGATCAATCTCGCACAGGGCTTCCCGGATTTTCCCGCACCCGCGGAATTGAAGGAAGCCGCCAAGCGCGCCATCGACGAAGATTACAACCAGTATGCAATTACTCACGGCGCGCCGTCCTTCCGCCGCGCGATTGCCGACAAGGCCCGCGCTTACAACGGCATCGCCTGCGACGCCGATCGCAACGTCACGGTGACCTGCGGCGCGACCGAGGCGATGATCGCCACGATGATGGCGGTGATCGATCCCGGCGACGAGGTGGTCATCTTCGAACCGTTCTATGAAAATTACGGACCCGACGCGATCCTCGCCGGCGCCGCGCCGCGTCACGTGGCGCTGCGCGGCCCGAACTTCTCGATCGATCGCGCCGAACTGGCGGCCGCCTTCGGTCCGCGCACCAAGGCGATAATCGTCAACACGCCCCACAATCCGAGCGGCAAGGTTTTCGCGCGCGCGGAATTGGAGGCGATCGCCGCCCTGTGCATCCGCCACGATGCGCTCGCGATCACCGACGAAATCTACGAGCACATCATTTTCGACGGCGCCCGCCACGTCTCGATCGCGACGCTTCCCGGAATGGCCGAGCGGACCGTCACGATCAGCGGCTTGTCGAAGACCTATTCGGTAACCGGATGGCGCCTTGCGTACGCGATCGCGCCGGAGCCGATTGCGAACGCGATCCGAAAGGTCCACGATTTCCTGACTGTCGGCGCGCCCCATCCGTTGCAGGAGGCGGGCGCGGCCGCGCTTCGGCTGCCGGAATCGTTCTATGCCGGACTCACCGCCATGTACGATCGCAAGCGCGCCATGCTCTACGGCGCGCTCACCGGGGCGGGACTGAAATGCACCAAGCCGGCGGGCGCGTATTACATCATCGCGGATGTAAGCGGCCTTGGCTTTGCGGACGACCGCGCCGCGGCCGATTTCCTGCTCGACGAAGTGGGCGTCGCCGCGGTTCCCGGCTCGAGCTTCTACCATCGGCCCGAACTCGGACGGCATCAGTTGCGATTCACCTTCTCCAAGCGCGACGAGACGATCGCCGCCGCCGCCGAACGCCTCGGAACGCTCGACCGCAAGCTTGCCGCGCGCCGCCGCTGACGATCTTCAACGCGAGCGCGTTACGCCGATTTTGGGGCACATCGGCTCGATCGGGCATCGCGAGCACCACGGCGAGACCGGCTGGCAAATCGTCTGGCCGAACGCCACCAAGAGACCGTTGTATCCGATCCAATAGCGGCGCGGGAGCGCGAGCCGTAGCGCGGCTTCGGTCTGTTCGGGAGTTTTGGTCCGCACGAAACCCCAGCGGTTGGAAATTCGATGGACGTGGGTATCGACGCAAATGCCCGGCTTGCCGAATGCCTCCGTCACAACCAGGTTGGCGGTCTTGCGGCCGACGCCGTTCAGCGTCAGCAGCGCGTCGATCTCATCGGGGACGCGCCCGCCGAATTTCTCGATCAGGTCGCGCGCGATTCCGCGAATGACGCGCGTCTTGGTGCGATAGAACCCGACCGGGTAAATGAGCTTTTCGAGCGTCTTCGGCTCCAGCGCGAGAATCTCCGCCGGAGTGCTTGCGCTGGCGAACAACCGATGTGCGGCGGCCGCCGTCGTTTCGTCCTTGGTGCGCAGGCTCAGGATGCAACCGATGAGCGTGCGGAACGGATCGCGATCGTGCGTGGCGATAAAGCCGACAATCGGCGCGTGCCACTTCGGCGCCTCCCGCCGGAGAACCGCGAGTGCCCGCCCCACTCCGCGCGCATCGAGGGGCGGCCGCTTCCCGGCGGCATCGCGCCGCGATGCGTTCGCTTTGGGCTTGGCAACCACCGCGATTCGATCTATCACGCCCGGCGGCGCCGCCAAACCGCCGTGCGCGGGCGATGGCGGGTGTCGTTTGCGCACGACGAGACGATCCTCGCCGCGCGAATCGCATCGGACGCTCGCGGCCGCTTCAAGGTCGTGGAAGCGATTCCTGCGGCTTTCTGAGTTTCCCTCTCCCGTCTCCTGTGTCGCGCGATGCCCGTCCCTTACTACCCTCGCCTGCTTCGCGGGAGAGGGAACGGCGTACTCGCCGGGGTGAGGGGGAGTTCCCGGGAGAGGGCAAAAGCGCAACGGGCCCGAAGATGGCGACCTCGCCTGGATAACGGAATCTCTCCAACACACCGCCGCACGGGTGAGGGTGCCTTCACGGGAGGACGCCGAATTCAGCCGACACTCTGATACTGCCGCTAAAGAACCAATGTCCAAGGAAAAGTGCCCATAATCATTGGGGAAATTGGCTTCGTTCGGCAACTTTCGTTTTTTTTCAGCAGTGAGAGCGAAGGCCATTTAGTTCTTACCTAGGAAACGACCGGCTCAATTATATCCCCAACTCGCGTTTTCGATAAGGCTGAACCGGTTCAGCCCCGACCCGACTTGGTGGCACAGGCTAAAGAGGCTGTCGATAAAGTGGGGTTGAGCAGCGACTTACGCTTTGAGATTGATGGCCGCGATCAACCGCCAGTTGGCTTGGGGCCGGGGAGAACGCGCCAGCAGCAGAACGCAGATTTGCCA